>SXSC01000099.1 GCA_005792355.1 Opitutaceae bacterium | reverse complement strand
GATCCAAGCGATCAAGTCGGACGCCCGCGGCTTCCGGCGGTTCGAAAACTACCGCGCCAGAATCCTCTTCTTCTGCGGCAAACTCGACCTGATGCCTCACGTTTCATCCCTCACGACCCACACCGGAGCGTGAAGAAGCCATCCGCGGCAAACTTCGCCCCGAAGACTGGAGCACCCATCACGCCCGCCACATGCTCGGCTGCGCCCTGGCCGGCCAGAAACGGCCGAACAAACTCTCCGAGGCCGAAACGCTCATCGTTGACGGCTACCGCGGGATGAAGGCTCGCGCCGCTGACATGCCCGAATTTCACCGCCCGCGCGTGGGCGAGGCCGTTTACCGGTTAATCGATTTCTACCAGCGCCTCGGCCGCCCGGGTGAGGCCGCGAAGTGGTGGGAAGAGTTCGACCTGCTCGATCGCGATCAGAAAAATGTGCTGATGCCGGCACCGCCGCGCTGAGCCGGTGGTGCAAGGCTGCACCGAACGCCCACCCCTTCCAGCCTGGTCGTGCCGTCTCCCGCTCTCCAACCGGGCAGACGAATCTCCACCCAGCACCGCTTGTCACGTATTACGTGACAAGCGAGTCAGGCACGAATTGCGCGATCTGACCCAGGTTCGCGTTGCCAGCCGGCAACGCGCGCAGCGGTCCACATTAACTACCCGCTTCGATAACTGCGAGTGTGAGCGAGTGGTCGTTCGACCGCCCGCTCGTTCCGCCGCCCGGCAGAACCGCATCACCCACCTGGCAGCGCTTTGTCAGGCTCGTCGAACGAGCTCCGGTTTCTCATCGGAGTTGTCACGTAATACGTGACAAGTTTGCGGGTCGCACCCTCCGAGTCACCTGACGAAGTGATGCTGGCGACACTGGCGTCGATGCGGCCGCGAGCGCCAGCGAGTGACCGGTATTGAAGTCCGCCCATCGGCACTGCTGTTGAACTTCCAGCTACACGTCGCTTCCCGAAACACGGCGCCTGCCATGCCTGTTTGGATACTCGCGCCTCAACCCGCCCCGCGGTACCGGCGCCTGGTGAAGAATTTCCCGAAATCGCGCGATCCGTTTGCCCCGCGATTCTCGCACATGTGGGTGACACGCCCCGTCACCCTTAACCGCATCCGAACGCAATCCCCGGCCCCTCTCCCCCTCTCTCCGTCACTCCCGCCTCCTCCTCCCAATGAAGACCTTCCCCTCCAAGCCCCCTTCCCCAACGCGCTCGTTCGACATTTCCCGGCCACAGCTCCTTGCCGTCCTCGCCACGACGCTCGCCTTCAGCGGTTGCACCACCCCACCCGTCTTGCGCCCACCCACTGCCAACCTGCGCGATGGGATCGGCAAGGTGAACGTCGTCGCACTGTCCAATGTGCGCCAAATCCGGTTCCAGGTTCCCGACAGCAAGGCCGACGTCGCCGCGGAGAAGATTTCGTTCGAGGTCATCAGTCCCCGTGATGTCGGACGGACCGCAGCCCCGCTCCTCGCGTTCGGCGCCCCCGGAATGGCCTTGTGGAGCGGAATCACCACCGGATTCCCCGCTTTCATGATCGTGGCTTCCCCCGTCGCACAGGAAATCAGGCGCGCAGTTTGCCTCCTCGCCGCCGATTCCGCGGCCAACGTGGCCACCGCCCGCACGACCATGGAAGCCGCTGTCCGCAGCTTCCGCTTCGAGGAACAGCTGCGTGCCCGGCTCGCGTCCCGGTTGTCCCAAGCCGCCCCCGCCGTGCCGCAGGTTCCGCAACCGCGCGATGCCGACACAATTCTCGAACTCATGGCCTACGAGCCCAGCATCTCCGGCGTCGAGGGCACCAACCCGGGGCTCGCCCTGCAGCTCGGACTGCGTATCCGGCTGCTGGATGCCAAAACCTGCCAGGAGCTCTACTACGACTACCTCGACTATCGCGGATCCAAACACCCGCTCGTCGAGTGGGCCGCGGACGATGCGCGTGTTTTCCACGCCGAACTCGAGCGCTGCCTCAATCGCCTGAGCACGGAAATCGCGGCGCAGCTCTTCCTCCGCCCGAACACCGAGGTCATCGACCGCAGCGCCCTCGCCGCCACCGGCATTTCCCGGCGTCCGGCACAACCGCTGACCACCTCCGCCGGCACCCCGTGGTCCCCCACGTACAGTCCCGCGCGCTACGCCCGCCGGTAACCCGCATAAATCACACTTTCCGTGAAATTCCTTTTGTCACAGAGCGCACCGAGGTCAGACCCAGAGTTCACGGAGCCAATCCTGCTGTCTTGCCGTTTCGGCAGGCTCAAGGCCCTGAGCTTGTCGAAGGGCTCCCGGTCCTCTGTGCCTGGGCTCCGTGTCCTCTGTGACTCATGCCTTGGCTTCATTCAGGTGGGAATTTTTCGGGCCAAAAAGTCCCCCGATCCCCGCATCATGATGCAACCGTTCTTCGCGCTTCGTTCAGTGTCAGCCCGTCGCAGCGGAAAGCTGCTGGCGCGTCTGGTGCTCGTCGCGTCCCTCACCGGCTGCACGACGCTCAAGCACACCGCCGTCGACAAACTCGGCGATGCGCTCGCCGCCGGCGGCACCACGTTTTCCGCCGACGACGATCCGCAGTTCATCGCGAGCGCGGCGCCGTTTAGTTTGAAAATGATGGAGAGCCTGCTCGCCGAGCGGCCGCAACACCGCGGTCTGCTCCTCGCCACCGCGAGCGGGTTCACGCAATACGGTTACGCGTTCGTGCAACAGGAAGCCGACGAACTCGCCGCCACCGATGTCGCCGCCGCCTCGGCGCGCCGCGATCGGGCGCGGCGGCTGTATCTGCGCGCCCGCGACTACGGCCTCCGCGGCCTCGCGGTCACCCATGCCGATTTTGCGAAAAAACTTCGCGCGGATCCGCGCGCCGCCGTGACCGTTTGTCGCAAGGACGACGTGCCGTTGATCTACTGGACCGCCGCCGCGTGGGCCGCCGCGATCGCCGTCAAGAAAGATCGGCCCGATCTGATCGCCGAGCTCCCGCAGATGGAAGCGCTCCTCGACCGCGCCCTCGCCCTCGACGAGACCTTCGACCGTGGCGCGATTCACACGCTCCTGATCAGCTACGAGATGGCCCGTGCCAGTGCGCCCGGCGATCCCACGGTGCGCGCCCGCCACCATTTCGATCGCGCGGTCGCACTCGGCGGCGGCCACGAGGCCTCGCCGCTCGTCGCCTTGGCCGAAGCTGTCTGTGTGGCGCAGCAGGACCGGACACGCTTCACCGAACTGCTCACCACCGCACTGGCCCTCGACGCCGATGCCCGCCCCGGGTCACGGCTCGTCAACCTCGTCATGCAGCGCCGTGCCCGCCGGCTCCTTGACGGCATCGACGACTTGTTCCTGCCGGCCGCCGAGCCGGACCCCGCACCGTCAGTCACCCCCGTAACCACCCGCCCATGAAAACGCTTCCCCTCCTCCTCGCCGTCTCCGTCACGCTCTTCGCCTCCGCCGCCCACGGAGCCAAGCCGGTCGAGATCCGCCTCGGTACCATCCTCCCCAGCGGCACGCCACAGCACGCCTTGTTGGAGGAACTCGGCGAACGCTGGCGCAAAGACACCGCCGGTGCCGTAAAGCTCACCCTTTACCCCGACGGCCGTCTCGGCGGCGAGGGAGACATGGTGGCAAAACTCCGCATCCGCCAGATCAACGCCGGTCTTTTCACCGCCGTCGGCCTCTCCGAAATCGACCCCGCCGTGGCCGGACTGCAAATCATGCCGCTGATGTTTCGCTCCTGGCCGGAGGTGGACTATGTGCGCGAAAAAATGCGCCCGCTCCTCGAGTCGCGACTGCGCGCCAAGGGCTTCGAGGTCCTCTTCTGGGCTGACGCCGGCTGGGTGCGTTTCTTTTCCAAGGCCCCGGCCGTGCGGCCGGATGATCTCCGGGCGATGAAGCTCTTCACCTGGGCCGGCAACGAGCAACAGGTCGCCCTCATGCGCTCGATCGGTTGCCAGCCGGTTCCGCTCGCGACGAGCGATATCGTCTTCGGCCTCACCACCAATCTCTTCAACGCCGTCCCGATGCCCCCGATGGTCGCGCTCGCCAGCCAGCTCCAGGACCGCGCGCCCAACATGATTGAACTGAAATGGAGCCCGATCGTCGGTGCGACCATCGTCCAGCTCGCCGTCTGGGAAAAGATCCCCGCGGCCGACCGCGCGCGCCTTCGGATCGCCGCCGACGCCATCGGCGAAAAAATCCGCGCCCGCGGCCGCCTCGAGGACGAAGAGGCCATTCGCGTCATGGGCCAGCGCGGCCTCCGCGCCCATCCCCTCACACCTCAGGCCGTGGCCGAATGGAACACCCTCGCCGCCGAGCTGCATCCGAAGATCCGCGGCAACCTCGTGCCCGCGGAGATCTTCGACGCCGTGGAAAAACATCTGCGCGACTTCCGGGCCGCCCACCTCACCGCCACGCCATGAGCGCCGAATCTCTCCTCCTTCCCGTCGGACGCGCGGTGGGCGAAAACGTTGACCAGCCCGCGGACGCTCGGCGCGAAAACCGGCGGATCAACAACCCGCCGCACCCCACGTTGTGCCGTGCGATCGAGAACCTCGCGCTGCCACTCCTCCTCGCCGCTCTCGTGGCGATCCCGACCGCGGAGATCGTCCTGCGCACGTTCTTCCACGCGAGTCTCGGCAACGCCGGCTCGCTGGCGCAGCATCTCACTCTAGTGGTGAGTCTCGTCGGCGGTGTGCTGGCCGCGCGCGACAGCCGGCTGCTCGCACTGTCGACCGCCTCGTGGCTGCACGGCTCCTGGGCCGTCCGGGCGCGCTGGTTCAGCGGCGCCATCGCCGCCACCGTGAGCGCGGCGCTCGGTCTCGCGAGCGCCCAATTTGTCGCCGCCGAACGCACCGGGGGCGCACTGTTCTTTCCCGGCGTCCCGCTATGGATCGTACAGTCCGTGCTGCCGCTTGGGTTCGGCGTAATTGCGTGGCGGCTCCTGCGCCAGTCGGCGGCAACCCTGCGCGGCCAGGTCGCAGCCGCCCTCGTCTGCGCGGGCCTGCTCGCGCTTGGGGCCTGGAGCCCCGTCTCGCCGGCCGCGCTGACGCTTCCAGCGCTCGTGGTGCTGCTGGCCGCCACCGTGGCCGGGGCGCCGATCTTCACGGCGATCGGCGGTGCGGGCTTGATCCTGTTTTGGGGTGCCGACCTGCCGGTCGCCGCGATGCCCGTCGAGCACTACCGGCTCACGGTCAACCCCGCGCTGCCTTCGCTCCCGCTGTTCACGCTCGCCGGTTATTTGATGGCGGAGGGCGGTTCCGCCCGGCGGCTGATGCGCCTGTTCCAGGCCACCTGCGGCGGATTGCGTGGCGGACCAGCCATCGCGACGACCATGATTTGCGCGTTCTTCACCGCCTTCACCGGCGGCTCGGGCGTCACGATTCTCGCCCTCGGCGGACTGCTCATGCCCATGCTCGTGGCGGCGCGCTACTCGGACCGCAACGCCCTCGGGTTCGTGACCGGCGCGGGCTCCCTCGGCATCCTGCTTCCACCGTGCCTGCCCGTGATCCTCTATGCGATCATCGCGCGGGTGGACATGACGACGATGTTTCTCGGCGGGCTCGGGCCCGGTCTGCTGCTCATCGTGCTCACCGTCGCCTGGGGTGCCTGGGCGCAGGGCCGGGGTTCCGGCGTCGCGTCGCTCGAATGCCAACCCAGCCGCTTTGACACCCGCGAAGCCCGCCGCGCGATCTGGGCCGCGAAATGGGAACTGCTCCTGCCGGTGGTCTCGCTCGCCGCACTGTTTAGCGGCTGGGCCACCCCCGTGGAGGCGGCCGCCGTCACCGCCGCCTACGCCTTCATCGTGGAGGTTCTTATTCACCGCGATCTGCACCTCTGGCGCGATTGCCCGCGCGTGATGAGCGAGGCCGGCCTGCTGGTCGGCGGAATTCTGCTCATCCTCGGCGTCGCCCTCGGTCTGACCAATTACCTCATTGACGCCCAGATTCCCGACCACCTCGCCGCCTGGGCCGCCACGCACATCCACTCGCGGTGGCTCTTTCTCCTCGGGCTCAACCTCGTGCTGATCGCCGTCGGCAGCGTGGTGGAAATCTTTGCCGCGATCGTCGTGGTGGTGCCATTGCTCATCCCGATTGGGGCACGCCTCGGGATCGATCCCGTGCACCTCGGAATAATTTTCCTGGCCAATATGGAACTCGGATTCCTCGCCCCGCCGATCGGCCTCAACCTGCTGCTCGCCTCCTCCCGGCTCAAACGCCCCGTCGCCGAGGTCGCGCGCGCCTCGCTGCCGCTCCTGGCGGTGATGTTCCTCGGCGTGCTGCTCATCACCTATTTTCCGCCCCTCACCACCTGGCTGCCGCAGCTCTTCGCCCGTTCCACTCCATGAACTCCTCCCGCTCCCGCACCGGCCGCTTCACGGAGGCGTTTCGCGAACGCTACCTGCGTTCGCTCGACGACTACCGCTTCTTCTACGACGACGTAAATTCGATCGGCGACCCCGACCACGCCGACCACATCTTCTACTTCGTGCCCGGCATCAACGGCACGCCGGGCCAGATGCGCTTCGTGCTGCCGAGCCTCACCCGCGTGTTCGGCAGCCGGATTTATCTGAAGGCGCTCCACCTCCCGGAATTCTCCGCGCTGCGGCCCACCTGGGAAAAATACACGCTCACCAACGTCGACCGGAAACTCGCCCAACTGCGCGCCGACCTCGCCGGCCTGCTCGCCCGCCACGAACGCGTGACCGTCATCGCCTCGAGCAACGGTTTCTACGATTTCGCCGCCGCCGCCGGCAGCTTCCCCGCGGACGTGCTGCGCGAACGCGTCCACTTGTTGTGGGGCGCGTGTGCTCCCGATCATTTCGAACCCACGCCGTGGGAACGCGTGTTCTACCCGCTGAGCGGATTCGAGCACCACGGTCATCGCTGGTTTGCCTGCCCGAATCACAACGCCCTCCACGCCTTCAATCCCGAGACCAGCACCTCCTTCCACTGGCGCGACGGCCGGCATCGCCGGCACTTTGTGAAGGCGGACCTCGAGTCGCGTTTTCATTTCCTCGGCCTGCAATGGAACTACGTGTCGACGTCGCAGCTCGGCGCCGCCGTGCGGCATGTCGTCCGCCAGGTCCGCGCGCCGCTCGACCTGCCTGCCGCCGCCCTCGTCGCGGCCCACGACGGTTACTGGAGCGGCCAGTCGCGGGACACCGTGGCGCGCACGATCCACCGCTACCTGCCCGGCTGCGATCTCGCGTTCAAACCGACCTCGCACCTCTGGGTCGTCACGCCGACCTATGTGACCGAGCTCCTCGCGCGCTTGAAACACACCATGACCACCCTCGTGCCCCCGACTCCGTCTTCGACCCACGTCTTTGCCCATTCCACCGCCACCTAGTCCCTCCACTCCCGCGTTTCCCCCATGAATTCCCACTATAGCGACCTTGTCATTCAGCTCGCGCTGAGCGTCATCCTCATCATCGGCGTCTACCAGTTCTACTTCTGGTGCCAGCGCAACCATCTCACCAAGCCGCGTCAGCTCCGCTCGCGGCTCGACGACGCGATCCCGTTCCAACCTTCCTGGGTCTGGATCTACAGCTGCCTGTATTATCCCGTGATTGTCTACATCAACTTCGTCACGGAGTCGCCGCGGCACTTTCTCTACATGGCGATGAGCTACATCGTGCTGCTGGCCTTTCAGATGGTGTTCTTCGTGGCCTTTCCCGTCGCGACGCCACCCGAATGGCGCCAGTGCGTCGCCGGCGAGCCGGACGCCTCGCGGCGGTTTCTCGCGTTCGTGCAAAAATTCGACGCCCCCTCCAACAGCTTTCCGAGCATGCATACCTCGGTCGCGATGCTGACGGCCATGCATCTCGTGCCCAACGTAGGCGTCTGGGCTTATGTGTTTCCGCTGCTCATCGCGTTGAGCTGTTTGTTCACGAAGCAACACTATGTCCTGGACCTGCCCGCGGGCGCGGCGCTCGGCTGGGCCGTGTTCCAGTTGTTTCGGTTCAGTTATTAAAAATGTCCGCTCTGACGGAGAATTTCACGCCACGGTGGCGTCGCGGGTCACTCGAAAAACTGGCGCCGCGACAAACCACCGGGCGTATTTCCCAATTGTCGGTACAGCCGATCGGCCGATGAACTTATTCGATTTCGGAGGGCGGCGCTTTGTCGCAGCCCCAGACGCGGCCACAGGAATCGGCGTCGACAAAGCGGCGCCCTCCGACCCACACCTTCCAGCCCGGTCCAGCCGGTGCTGCGTCACCAACCGCCTGAGTGAGATTCTGCGCGCCATTCGCTCCGCCAGCTGCTAAGCTCGCTTCCGTTCAAAGTCCTTCTCCCGCCCATGCGCTGAAACCTGCCATCGGATAGCCCTGCCAAGGCGACCCATGAAAGACACGACCACCGCTCAAGCTCCTTTCAACGGCAACCCGAACCGTCCGGGAAGATTTGTCGGAATCGATGTAGGGGCGGAAACCATCAAGCTGGTCGAGTTGGTCCGCGTCGGACCCGGCGCCACGCTCCGCCCGGCGCGTCGCGTGCTGGTGGAGCACCACAAGGAGCCTGAGTCCGTTTTGCTCCAACTCCTGCAGGAGTGGGATTGGGCCGGGGTGGAAGCCGCCGCCGCCTGCGGCCGGTTCAGCCGCCAGCTCAATCTGCGGCGCGTGCCCGTCCAGCAGGCGCAGGCCCGCGCGTGGCGTTTCCTCGGCGACGATCAGCCCGTCACCATCGTCTCGATCGGCAGCCACGGCTTCTCCGTGCTCGAGCTCCGCGGCACCGGCGTCGATGTGTTCCGCGAAAACAGCCGCTGCTCCCAGGGCACGGGCAATTTCCTCCGCCAGCTGGTCGAACGGTTTTCCCTCTCCATCGAGGAGGCGAGCGCGCAGGCCGCAACCGTGAAGGAACCCGCCGCGCTCTCCGGCCGCTGCCCCGTCATTCTCAAGAGCGACATGACGCACCTCGCCAACAAGGGCGAAGATCGCGCGCGCATCCTCGCCGGCCTGTTCGACGCGGTCTCGGAAAACGTTCTCGTATTGATCAAGCCCGGCCTCTCGCCGCGCCGCGCCGCACTCCTCGGCGGCGTCAGCCGGGCCGCGCGCGTCCAGCATTCCTTCCGCGAATTTCTCGCCCGGCACGAAATGTCCCTCGTGCCCCTGGCGGCGGACGATCCCTTGTTTTTCGAAGCGACCGGCTGCGCCCTGGTCGCCGCGGAGTCCAACCCGGACCGTGCCACACCGCCGGTACTCGCAGCGCTTTTCACCGCCGCACCTCCAGCCCAGCTGGGAAAAGTTCCGCCGCTCGCCGCCGCGCTCGACCAAGTGAAGCGCATGCCCGCCCGGGCGCTCACCCCGATTCAACCCGGCGAAACTCCGCCGCTGATCCTCGGTTTCGACATCGGCTCCACCGGCTCGAAGGCCGTCGCCATCGACGCAACCACCCGCGCCGTCGTCTGGGAATCCTACCGCCCCACGTTCGGCGACCCGGTTCGGGCCGCCCAGACACTCCTGGAGAATTTCACCACGAGCCCCGTCGCGCGCTGCCCGGTGGCCGCCCTCGGCGCCACCGGCAGCGGCCGTGAGATTGTCGGGTCGTTGCTGGCGACCTGCTACGGTCGCGACGCCATTTTTATCCTGAACGAAATCGCCGCGCACGCCGCCGGCGCGCTCAGCTACGACGCCCGCGTTGACACCATTTTTGAAATCGGCGGCCAGGACGCCAAGTACATCCGGCTCGCCGACGGCCGGGTGATCGACTGCGCGATGAACGAGGCCTGCAGCGCCGGGACGGGCTCCTTCATCGAGGAACAGGGCCGGAAGTTCTCCGGCATCCGCGACGTGGTGCACTTCGGCGAGGAGGCCCTCGCCGCCACGGAGGGCGTTTCGCTTGGCCAGCATTGCTCCGTGTTCATGGCGGAGATCATCGACGAGGCCGTGGCGGGCGGCGTGGAACAACGCCCGATCATCGCGGGCCTCTACGACTCGATCATCCAGAACTATCTGCACCGCGTGAAAGGCAACCGCTCCGTCGGCCGGGTCATTTTCTGTCAAGGGATGCCGTTTTCCTCCGACGCCCTCGCCGCCGCCGTGGCTCGCCAGACCGGCAGCGAAGTGGTGATCCCACCCAACCCCGGCACCGTGGGCGCACTCGGCATCGCCCTGCTCGCCGCGCGGGAACTTCCCGCGACCAACCGCACCGCCCTCGACCTGGGCCGTTTCCTCGCCGCGCGCGTGGCCACCAAGGACAATTTCCTTTGCAAGGCCACGACGGGCTGCGGCACCGGCAATCGCTGCCGCATCGAGCGCTTGCGGACCGTCGTGGAGGCGCGCCAGCAATGCTTCACGTGGGGCGGCGGCTGCGCCCTGTACGACAAGGGCACGCGGAAAAGGAAACTGCCCGATCTCGCTCCCGATCCGTTCCGCGAACGCGAGGAACTCATCCGGCAACTGCTCGCGGCGCGCGCCACCCCCCGCGGTCGCCTGCGCATCGCGCTCAGCGACGAATTCATGCTCAAGGGTCTCTTCCCGTTCGTCGCCACGTTCCTGCACGAGCTCGGGTTCGATCTGATCGTGGTTCCGGGCGGTGATCACGGCGCGCTCAAACGCGGCATCCAGGAGGCCAACGTGCCGTTCTGCGCCCCGATGCAACAGTTCCATGGCCTCGCCAGCCGGATGGCGGAGACCGGCGCGGACTACCTCTTCCTGCCGATGATCCGCAGCCTCCCGAAAATCGACGGCGAGCCGTACGCGGTCACCTGCCCCATCGTGCAGGCCAGCCCCGACATGCTCGGCTGGGATCTGCAACGGACGATCGCCGGGCGCGTGCTCTCGCCGATCCTCGACTTCGGCGCGGGCAACCTCGAATCCGACACGTTCCTCGAGTCCTGCGCCGCGCTGGCCGCGGATCTGCACGTGACCGACTGGCGCCCGGCGCACCGCACCGCCGTCGCCGGCCAGGAGAAGTTTGAACACGAGTGCCTCGCGATCGGGCGGCGGTCCCTCGAGTTCTCCGCCGCGCACGGCCTCGTCCCCGTCATCGTCGTCGGCCGCCCGTACACGATCTACAACACAGTCCTCAATTCCAACGTCCCCGCGATCCTCCGCGAACAGGGCTCCATCGCGATCCCGCTCGACTGCTACCCGGTCGATGTCGATGCACCCGTTTACCCCGATATGTACTGGAGCCACGGCCAGCGCATCCTCCGCGCCGCCCACCAGATCCGCCGCACTCCCGGCCTCTACGGTCTCTACTGCAGCAACTACTCGTGCGGACCCGACAGTTTCAACCTCCACTTCTACGCCTACATCATGGAGGGAAAGCCGTTCGCTATCATCGAGACCGACGGCCATTCGGGCGACGCCGGCACCAAGACCCGGGTCGAGGCCTTCCTCCACTGCGTCGCACAGGACTTGGAGGCCGGCGCTCCGGCCAAAACACCCCACGAATTCACCAGCGTCCAGCAGCGCCAGTCGCCGGTCACCGAAGTCCGCGATCGCGGAGAAACCATGTTGATTCCCTCGATGGGGCCGAGTTCCGAGGTGGTCGCCGCCTGCATGCGCGGCGTCGGAATTCGCGCGGAGAGTTTGCCCCCGCCCGACACCGAGGCGTTGCGTTTTGGGCGGCGTCACACCTCGGGCAAGGAATGCCTGCCCCTCACGCTCACCCTCGGCAACCTGCTGAAACGGCTGGAACCGGCCCGGCCCACCTCCGAGCGATTTGCCCTTCTCTATCCCACCGCCCACGGTCCCTGCCGCGAAGGCACCTACAATCTGCTGACCCAGATCACCCTCGAACGCCTCGGCTGGACGGAGCGCGTCCGCATCTGGCCGCCCTCCGATTCGGCTTATTTCAGCAACCTGCCCAGCGGTCTTTCGATGCTGGTCTTCACCGCATTCATCACCGCGGATCTCTTGCTCGACGGCTGGCACGAGGTGCAACCGGTGGAGACGCGCCCCGGTGCCGCCCGCGAGATCTATGCGCGCTATCTCGCGAAAATGCTCGAGACCGCGGAGCTCGCCGCCGGCCAGTTGTCGGCGACCGGCGCCGCCTGGCAATACGCCAGCGGCCGGCTGTTCGGCCTGCGCCAGCTGCTCGTCGACGCCTCCGCCGAATTCGCCGCCATCCGCGGCGAACAAAAAATCCCCACCGTGCTCGTCGTCGGTGAAATTTATGTCCGCTGCGAACCCTTCGCCAACGACTTCGTCATCGAGAAGCTGCAGCAGCGCGGGATCCGGGCGCGGCTCGCCCCGTTCCACGAATGGCTCGACTACTCCGATCTGATCCTGAGCCGCGACGAGCTGGGCGGGCACACCCTGACCGCCCGCGTGAGCGGCCATGTGCAGCGGCAGATCCAACATTCGCTCCAACGCTGTGCGTGCGGGGGCCTCGCTCAGCCGGAGCCACCGGCGATGCCCGACATCCTGGACACCGCGGAGCCCTACCTGCGCTCCAAGTTGATCGGCGAGGCCGTGCTGACGGTGGGTGCCCCGCTCGCGGAATGGCGGCGCGGGGAAATCGACGCGGTCGTCAGCGTCGGCCCGCTGGAGTGCATGCCGAACAAGATCGCGGAAGCGCAATTCTTCCACGTCGCCGAACGCGAGGGCTTGCTCTCACTCACCCTCCCGTTGAACGGCGATCACCTCGACGCCGAAGTCCTCGACAATTTCGCCTTCGAGGTGCACGCCCGCTTCCGCCGCAATCGAGCGACGCCGCCCCACCCCCGAAAAACGTCAACCGCGGGGCTCGCCGCGCGATAACCCGCTCAATTTCCGGGCGGAACTCAGAGGCCAGAGGATGGGTGGTTTGTTTCCCTTCCCCAACCAAGCCCGCATCGCCGGTTCACGCCGGCTCACGGGACGACGCGACCTGCCCGCCGGATTTACCAAGAAACAATCTTCCGGGAATATCGCGACGCGCTACACCCGAACCATCAGCCGGGGCCGTAGGGGCTGATCTCACACCGTCATTTCGTCTTACAATAGGCACTCCACAACGCCGGCAGATTGCCGCACTGCAATTCAGTATAGCCACAATTGCCGCACACGGTTGCCGTCAATATGCCTCTTTCCTTTTCCTTAAAAATGAGCGCCCCGGGATTTCCATCGATCCGAACCTTCAGCGCCGAATCAAAATTTTGTTCCCCACGGTCCTCAACTTTGACGTCGGTCATGATATTCACCGAACTGCATTTCGGGCATTTTCCATTCATGGCGTTATTCGCTGCGGCAAAACAAGCCTCCGGCTGCGTCACCGTCAATTCACGAGCGTGACCTCCTGACCACAGCCGAAAATCCAACCGGCACCAGAACTCCTCTGGCCCTCATTGAACCATTGAACACGGAACCGCGGGGGCAGCGACGAACCGGAAACAGGCTGATCCAATCGGATGGTCCTCAACCTTATTGAATTCCCGAGTCTTCGTGTTCATTGGAGTTCGTCCGTGGTTTCCACTCTTTTTTAGAATCACGCGATCCGTCACTCTGACAAAACGCGCATGATCGCCGGACTCCTCCATTCCGCATGAATCCCCCGCCGTCGACCGACAGAACCCCTTTCGCCGCCGCGCTCGCACGCCCGCCCGCCGAACGCACCGCGTATCTCGACAAGGCCGGCGCCGGCGATCCCGCCCGCCGCGCTTCGCTCCTCCACGCCCACCCCGGCACTGGTGAATTTCTTGAGTCGCCCGCCGACGGCGTGCCGGTGCCCAAAGTGATCGACGTCGGCATCGCCAAGGCGACGCACGGCCGGCTCACCGGCTCCACCTCGGCCTGAATCGTTTCGGCTCAGACTGCCGGCCCCACCGCATGCACTCCTCCTCTCCCCCGCGGCTTGACGACAAGCCGCTGCAAACTCGGACCGCCCGCAGCGTGCTCGCCGTCGCCACCACCGGCGACCGCGACGCGGTCGCCCGGCTGCGCCACGAGGTCTACGCCCGCGAACTCGGCCAGCATGCTCCGAACCCCGGCCAGCGCCTGCGCGACGCCCTCGACGACTGGAACGTTCTCCTGATCGCGCAACTCGACGGCGAGATCGCCGGCTTCATCAGCCTCACCCCTCCCGGCCGGCCGTCGTATTCGATCGACAAGTACTTCGCACGCTCCGCGCTGCCGTTCCCCGTCGACGACCGGCTTCACGAGGTTCGGCTCCTCACCGTGCTCAAGCCCCATCGCGGCCGGGAGCTCGCGCTGCTCCTGATGTATGCGGCGCTGCGCTGGGTCGAGGCCCATGGCGGCACCCGCATCGTCGCCATCGGCCGCCGCGAGGTTGTGGATCTCTACACCCGCGTCGGCCTGCATCCGACCGGCCAGTCCACCCGCTCCGGCGCCGTCACCTATGATCTCCTGCACGCCACGGTCGCGGAGCTGCGGGCCAAAGCCGACCAAATGGCGGGCATTCTCGAGCGCCTCGCCGAACACACCGACTGGCGGCTCACCTTCCCGTTTCAACGACCGGCGCCCTGTTTCCACGGTGGCGCGTTCTTCTCGGCGATCGGGGAAAAATTCGACGACCTCGGTCGCCATCACGCGATCATCAATGCCGATGTGCTCGACGCGTGGTTTCCGCCCGCGCCCGGCGTGATCGCCGCGCTGACGGAACACCTCCCGTGGCTGCTCCGCACTTCGCCCCCGACCGGCTGCGCTGGTCTCATCGCCGCCATCGCGGAGGCGCGCGGGGTTGCCCCGGACAACATTTTGCCCGGCGCGGGTTCGTCGGATCTCATTTTCCGCGCGTTCCGCCACTGGCTCACACCGCAATCGCATGCGCTCATCCTCGATCCCACCTACGGCGAATACGCCCACGTGCTCGAAAAGGTGATCGGCTGCACGGTCGACCGGCTCACCCTCGCGCGCGTCAACGACTACGAGGTCGATCTCGCCTGCCTCGAGGAGTCCCTCGCCGATGACTACGACCTTGTCGTGCTCGTGAATCCCAACAGCCCGACCGGTCGCCACATCCCGCAGGCGGAACTGGAGCGCATCGTGCGCCGCGCCCCGGCCCGCACCCGCGTCTGGATCGATGAGACCTACGTCGAATACGCGGGGGCCGCGCTGGCGGGTGCGGCCCCGACTGCGGGAGGAACGTCATCTCACCGCGGGACCTCAACCGAGAACGAGAACGCAACTGTGGGAGGGGCTTTATGCCCCGACCCGTCGGTCGCGTCGTCACCGGACGCGCCATCGCTCGAGCGATTCGCCGCGCAGTCGGAGAACGTGATCGTCTGCAAATCCATGTCCAAGGTCTACGCGCTCAGTGGCGCGCGCGTCGCCTATCTCTGCGCCGGGCCGCACCAACTCGAGGCTTTGCGTGCCATCACCCCACCGTGGGTCGTGAGCCTGCCCGCGCAGGTCGCCGCCGTGCGCGCGCTCGCAGATCCCGGCTACTATGCCGCGCGCTATCGCGAGACCGCGTTCGCCCGCGAAGGCCTCGCCGCCGACCTCCGCACGCTCGGCTGGGACGTGCTGCCGGGCATCGCGAATTTTCTGCTCTGCCATCTCCCGCCCGCTGGTCCCGACGCCGAAGCCATCGTCCAGCGCTGCCGTCCGCACGGCCTCTTCCTGCGCAACGCCGCCGCCATGAGCGCGCACCTCGGCGACCGTTGCATCCGTATCGCCGTGAAGGACCCCGCAACCAACCGCCGGATGGTCGAGATTCTCCGCGCCAATCTCGCCACCAGCCCGAAAATTTCCTAAGGAGCCGTCGAGTATTAACACTTTCAACTTTCTAGGTTTGCCGGGATGAATACCTAGTTCCATTCGCCGTGAAATCGACTGGGCATGCTGGTGCCGGGCGGGAAATGGCACACGGCGATTGCAAGGCCAGTCTGGTCGGCCAGGCTCTGCAATTCCAGTTTCCATAGTCGTAGGCGGTATCCATTGCCGCCGCCGCCGTCGGTGGCGATTGACGGAATACCCGCGCTCCGCCACGCTCCTGTCCCTATGACCGCGCAGATCAAGACGAGGCCGAACGAGCCGGTGAAACAGTTTTCCGTTTTCGCGGAGAACCGCCTCGGCCGGCTCCATGACCTCACGACGCTGTTCAAGGCCCACGATGTCCACGTGATGGGCCTGACCGTCCTGGATACGACCGACAGCGCCATTGTGCGCGTCATTGTCGACGATCCCGACACGGCGCGGGAGCTGATGATCAACAATGATTTTCCCTACGTGGAGAGCGAAGTGCTGGCCGTGGAAATCGGTGATGAGTCGCAGCTCAATGGCGTGCTGGCCGCGCTCTTCGAGGCGGAGATCAATGTGCTCTACGTCTACAGTTTCATCAAGCGACCCGAGGGACGCAGCGCCCTCGCCGTCAACGCCGAGGATCAGGATGTGGCGGCGCAGGCGCTCGCGCAGCGGGGCTATCGGGTCCTCACTCAGCACGACATCGCGCGGTAGCCGATACGGATTTTTCCGACGCTGCTCTCTCTCCTGCGCAGCCGCAACGTGTTGGTTGGTCTTGGCGGCAGGCCCGGCCGTCTGGAGCGTCCGGGCTAGCCCTGCGCTTGCCCCTAAAAAAATGACGGGACTTTTCTTCGGCGTTCTGCTACACAGCGGGGAAGATGCCAGCGGCCCCGCCGATCAAACAAACGCTTGAACTGCCCGAGAACGCGATCCTCGTGCGACAACTG
>SXSC01000098.1 GCA_005792355.1 Opitutaceae bacterium | reverse complement strand
TCGGATGCCGCGTCAGCCCGCCGAGCCAGCGGTCGATCTCAGCCGTGCGCAATTGCGTCAGGCTGCGCCCGGGGTTGGCGGCGGCGAGCCGGCCAAGTTGGCGTCGGATGGCTCATGACTTCGGTTGGGTTGTCAACCGCGTGTCATGCAGACCCTGCGAAGCGGCGCATGTCGTTGGGTGCAGCGTTGGACGAGGGAGCGATTGGAATCGGGGTCGGTATCAATTACACTTTGTCTTCAGATCAGCGAGAAATTGAGGCGACATTTCGCGTAGCTGCTCAACGAGCCGTTCCCGTATTCGTTCAGCCTCGCGGTTTTGGCATTGGGCCAATTAGAGAAGTTGTCGATGCCGCCCAAGCCGTAGGGTGTTCAATCCACATTGGACCGATCGGAAGTTTTGCGAACAAAGATCTCCCAGAAGCTTTGATGCTTATTGACGTCATATTGCGCACGTAATTGTCCATGGAACTTTTGTAGTGAAGAATGCCAAACCCACGAACATCGTTGCCGGACGTCCGGTACGCATGCCAACAAAGTGACCAGAAAAAGAGCCCAACCCAGAAGGTTGTGTTGCGCAGCAGCCGCAACACGACCCTGGTTGAGCGGGCCCGGGAATGACGGCGCCCCGTCATAGGCGGAAAGTGTTTTCCGGCGGGTCAGGCGGCCGGATCAGTGACGGGGCTTTTTTCGGTGCTGGTCGCCAGGCGAGCCCGCGTCGCGCGTGCCAGGAGTCGTGCGGAAGTGCGGTTGGCGCGGGACGAGAAGGTCGGCGTGGCGGACGGGGATTCTGCAAACGCGAGCGAAAAGGAACACCGATTCCGACGGGCGATGGACCGGGACCCGATCGGCCGGGTCGGAGTTCGCCGGCTGGCTGGGCGGTGTGCGAAGAAACATTCACGGTGGGGCTTGAGAAAACGCCAAGAGCACGCATCACTCTTTGCCAGCACGCGCGTCTATCCGCAGACACTTCTCGATCGCACCCATTACCCGCCACCCATCGTCTCGTATTTCGCATGATTGGATTCCGGACCTTTCCCTTGACTGAAGCCTCGTGGCTCCCGCCGCGTCGCGGCTTGAAGGCCTGGGCGAGGCGCGGGACGGCCGGGTTGATCTGCCTCGCGCTGGCCACGATCGCCGGGGCCGCGGACCCGGCCGCGGTGCAGCGCGGGTTGCTCGCGGGCAACCATGCCGCCGTGATCAAGCAGGCCCGGGGAGAGCTGCGCGACGGCACGGGAAACGCCGAGTGGTCGATGCTGCTGGTGAGGGCGCTGCTGGCGGTTGGGCGGAATGGCGAGGCGGACGTCGCCATGAAGGAAGCGCTCGGGCGGGATGCCCGCAGCATCCGGTTGCGGTGGCTCGCGCGGGACGTGGCGTTTGCCAACGGCCGACCCGAGGAGGCGACGGCGCGGCTGGATGAAATCCGCCGCTTGGTCAGCGACAGCATCTGGATGTACCGTACGCCGGCGGATCTCGTCATCTATGGCCGGGCGGCCCTGATGCTGGGGGCCGACCCCAAGGAGGTCCTGGACAAGGTATTTGCCCCGGCCCAGAAGGCCGACCCGAAATTACGCGATGTCTACCTCGCCCGCGGCGAACTGGCGATGGCGAAGCACGATTTTGCGCTCGCGGCGCGCGCGTATGACGAAGGGCTCAAGCAGTTGCCGGAAGATCCGGATTTGCTGAGTGGGCGCGGGCGGGCATACGCCGACAGCGATCGGGCCGTGGCGGTAAAGTCGCTGGAGGCGGCCTTGAAGGTGAATGCGCGGCACGTGCCCACGCAGCTGCAGTTGGTGGATCACCACATTGCGGGGGAAGCTTACGATGAGGCGACAAAGTTGCTCGAGGACATCGTGGACACCAATCCCGTGCACCCGGAAGCCTGGGCCTACCGCGCGGTGATCGCGCACCTGAAAAACGATCCCGTCGCGGAGCGGTTTTCCCGGGAGCGCGCCCTGAGTTCGTGGGCGGCGAATCCGCGCGTCGATTCCCTCATCGGCGAAAAACTCTCGGCGAAGTACCGCTTTGCCGAGGGTGCGGCGTACCAGCGGCGGGCGCGGGAATTCGATCCGGAGTATCTGCCGGCCAAGGCCCAGCTCGCCAATGATCTCCTGCGCCTGGGCGAGGAAAAGGAGGGCTGGGCGCTGGCCCAGGCAGTCCACGAGAAGGACGAATACGACGTCGAGGCCTTCAACCTCGTGACGCTGCGGGAGACGATGAACAAGTACGCGGCGCTCACGAGCGACGATTTCGTGATCCGCATGGCGGCGCCCGAGGTCGCGGTTTACGGACCGCGGGTGGT
Source organism: Opitutaceae bacterium (assembly GCA_005792355.1). Lineage (GTDB taxonomy): Bacteria > Verrucomicrobiota > Verrucomicrobiia > Opitutales > Opitutaceae > ER46. The sequence goes on along the minus strand of SXSC01000098.1, from coordinate 32,039 downwards.
GGCGTTGTTGCGCCGGGCCAAGGAGACGCTCGCCACCAAGTATGGCGTGGAGTTGGCGAAGCCGACCTACGTGGAGATCTTCGCCGATCAGCGGGACTTCGCGGTGCGGACGTTCGGCCTGCCGGACGTCGCGGGTTTTCTCGGGGTGTGTTTTGGCCGGGTGGTCACCGCCAACAGTCCCGCGACCAGCACCTCCACGACCAATTGGGAGTCGGTGCTCTGGCATGAGTTCTGCCACGTGGTGACCCTGCAGATGACGAAAAACAAGATGCCGCGTTGGTTGAGCGAGGGCATTTCGGTTTACGAGGAGCGGCAGGCGAACCCGTCGTGGGGGATGCGCATTGATCCGAAGTACCGGGAGATGATTCTGGGCAAGGATCTCGTGCCGGTCGGAAAATTGAGCGCGGCCTTTCTCTCGCCCAAATCGCCGCGGCATCTCCAGTTTGCCTACCTGCAGTCTTCGCTGGTGGTGGAGTTCATCATCGGTCGTCACGGCCTCGACAAGCTGCGAAGCGTGCTGCTGGACCTGCGGGAAGGCACGGAGATCAATGTGGCGCTCGCGCAGCACACCGTCGCGCTCGACAAGTTGGAGAAGGACTTTGCGGCTTACGCGCAGGAGCGGGCGGAGCAGCTCGCGCCGGGCCTGCATTGGGATCGGCCCGAGGCGGAGCTGTTTCTGGCGGAAGGCGCGACCGAACTGGCCACGTTTGAAAAGAAACATCCCGACAACTACTGGCTCCTGCGGACGAAGGCACAGCGCCTCGTCGGCGAAAAGAAGTGGGACGAGGCGCGCAAGCCGCTGGAGCGGCTGGTCGAGCTTTATCCGCAACAGAAAGGGGGAGAGTCGTCCTACGGAACGTTGGTGACGGTGCTGCGGAACCTCAAGGACCAGGCGGGTGAGTTGGCGGTGTTGCGAAAATGGGTCGAGGTCGACGATGAGGCCACCGAGGGATATCTGCGCCTGATGGAACTGGCGGCGGCGGAAAAGGACTGGCCGACCGTGGCGCGAAACTCCGAGCGATATCTGTCCGTCAATCCGCTGGTGCCCCCGCCGTATCGTTATCTTGCCCAGGCCGCCGCGGGGCTCGGCGACGATTCGGGTGCGGTGGTGGCGTGGCGCACGTTGATCCAGCTCGACGTGCCGGAGCGGTCTGATGCGCATTATGAACTGGCGCGTCTGCTGCACCGGCGGGGTGATTCGTCCGAAGCGCGGCGCCACCTGCTGCTCGCGCTGGAGGAAACGCCGCGTTATCGGGCGGCCTTGCAATTGCTGCGGGAGATCAGCCGGGTGCGACTTGAAGCGGGGCCGGGAGCCGCGCCGGTCGAAAATCTGCTGCCGACGAAAAAAACCGAATGAAAACCGCCGGTCTGATTTTAGTTTTACTGGTGCTCGCCGATTCGGTCATGGCGCAGCGGCCGCCGGGGCGCGGTGGTCGGGGCGGGGGATACGGTGGTTTCGGTGGCAGCCGGGAGAGCGGGAGTGATGGGAGTGCCCGTACCGCGCGTGAAATTCCCTCCCACAGCACGGGAACCCCCGAGTGGACGAACCCGCCGGGATTCGAGAAGGACGTATTCACCTTTACCCGGATTCGCTACAACACCGGGGGCAATGGCGGCGGATATTACCGGCGGCGCGGTGGCGGTTGGGCAACCGACCTGCCGGACAGCGACCTCAACCTCTCGTACCGGCTCCAGCAGATGACCTCGATGAAGTGCAGCCCCGACGGCCGCATCGTCGAGTTAACCGATGCGGATCTCGGGGAGCACCCTTGGATCTACGTCGTGGAGCCCGGCGCGCTGAGTTTTTCCGAACTCGAGGTGGCCGCGCTCAGAAAATATCTGCTGAACGGCGGGTTTCTCATGTTTGACGATTTCTGGGGCGACTCGGCCTGGCAGAATGTCGAGCGGGAGATGAAGCGGGTGTTTCCCGATCGTGGTTTCGCGGAGATGTCCCTCGACCACCCGCTCTACAGCTGTGTTTTCCAAATCAAGTCCAAGGGCCAGGTGCCCAACGTCTACACCGGTGAGTCGAGCCAGCGCACGGGTGTCACCTGGGAGGAGCACCATGATGGCGACACGCAGACGGTGCATCATCAGGCGATTCACGATGACAAGGGTCGGATGATGGTATTTGCGGCGCACAACACCGACAACGGCGATGGCTGGGAGCGCGAGGGTGAGTACGAGTATTATTTCAAGAATTTCTCCGAAAGGATCGCGTATCCGCTCGGCATCAACGTGGTCTTCTACGCGATGACGCACTAAGCATGAAGCCAGCCCGCACCTTCAACTCCGGGGTCCTTGACCCAGCATGTGCCGACATCGTAATTCGGAGGCCTGGCAGGACGGCACGAATGACGGCGCTGCAGGAGGGGCGGTTGCCCAACCGCCCAGCGACGGCCGGCCGACGGTTCTTCGGCGGTTCGGCAACCGCCGCTCCTGAAGGTACGATCGAAATCGACGCCGGCTGCGGCAAGGTGGAACGATCTGAGCGATTTTTCCTCGGTGTCGTGCGCGCGACCTTTGCTCTGGCCGTGGGTTTTGCGGCGGGAGCGACGGCGAGCGCCCAGCCGGGGCCGCGCGGTCCGGGCGCGTCAGCACCGGTGCGTTGGGGCAACGAGTCCGACTCCGGACCTTCCTACGTGCGGACCGAGGGCAGCGGGGTCATCGACGAGAACGCGGTGCGGACGGCGCGGGAGATCGATTCGCACAGCACGGGCACGCCAGAGTGGACAAATCCCAAGGGCTTCGAGAAAGATGTCTTCACGTTTGCCCGGGCGGTGTTCAAGGCGGGGCCGACGACGGCCAATTCGCCATGGATGCATCGCGGACGAAGCATTGGCTGGTGGGTCGATTTTCCGGATGCCGACCTGAATCTCTCCTATCGGCTCCAACAGATCACCTCAATCCGAGCCGATCCCGACGGCCGGGTGATGCGGCTCAACGAGTCTGACCTAAACCACTATCCGTTCCTGTTCATGTCGCATCCGGGTTACATGCAGTTGCGCGAAGCCGAGATCGCGAACCTGCGGAAGTACCTGCTCGCGGGCGGGACGCTGGTGATCATCGATTTTTGGAATTCGGTCGAGTGGGCTGGCTTTGAGGCCCAGATGAAGAAGGTGCTGCCTGAACGGTCGTGGACCAATCTGGAAATGGACCACCCGCTATTTCATTGTGTTTACGATCTCAAGGGGCCGATGCAATCGCTGCAGGTGCCGACGATGCAGTTCTGGAATCGCGCGCGAAATCCCAATGACCCCACCGCCCCGCTCCAAATCGACCGCGGACCGGACTCGGAAAAAATGACCGTCCGGGCGTTGCACGATGATCGCGGCCACATCATGGTGATCGCATTTCATAACAGCGACATCAGCGATGGCTGGGAGCGCGAGGCTGAGCATGCCGATTATTTTGCGACCTTTTCCGAAAAGATTTCCTATCCGCTGGGTGTAAATCTGATTTTCTACCTGATGTCGCACTGATGATAGACAACAAGACAATGAGACAACGCGATTACAGGACTACGGGACTGCCGGACCACCGGAGAATGGTCCACGTCCTGCCGGAATGGTCTTCAGTCGTTCCTGGTCCTATTGTCCTGTCGTCCAGTGGTCCTGTGGTCCAATCGTCCAATCGTCCAGTCGTCCGTGGGCCGGTGTCCGTAGTCCATTTTTCATGAGCATTCCTGCCGAATCCACCCCGCCTCCCGTCATTCCGCCTGCCGCTCCGGCCACGGGCTTTGCCGCAGATCGCGCCACGGCCGAGCGCCTGATCGCCGGGCGGACGCGCATCGAGGCGGAACTCGCCAAGGTAATTGTGGGCCAGCGCGAGGTGATCGAGCAAATCCTCGTCGCACTCATGGCCGGCGGCCATTGCCTCATCACTGGCGCACCCGGGCTGGCGAAGACGCTGTTGGTGAAATCCATCGCACAGGTCTTTCATCTCAAGTTCTCCCGCATCCAATTCACGCCCGACCTCATGCCGGCCGACATCACGGGCACGGAAATTTTGCAGGACGACGGTGTGGGCGGGCGCAAGCTCACCTTTGTACGCGGGCCGGTGTTCGCGAACATGGTCCTCGCCGACGAGATCAACCGGACGCCGCCGAAGACCCAGGCCGCGTTGCTCGAGGCGATGCAGGAGCATCAGGTCACGGCGTCCGGCGTGCGCCACGCGCTGCAGGAGCCGTTTTTCGTGCTCGCCACGCAGAATCCAATCGAGATGGAGGGTACCTATCCGTTGCCCGAGGCCCAGCTCGATCGTTTCATGTTTAATGTGGTGATGGATTACTTGCCGGAGGCCGATGAGGTGCAGGTCGTCACCCAGACCACCGCCGGCCGTCCGGCCCCGATTGACGCACTCTTTTCCGGTGAAGACGTGCTGCGGTTCCATGAACTCGTGCGCACCGTGCCGGTGGCCGAGGAGATGGTGCGTTACGCGGTGCAACTCGCGTCGTCGTCGCGTCCGCATCAGCCGGGCACGCCGGCTTATGTCAACGAATGGGTGAGCTGGGGAGCAGGTACCCGCGCCGGGCAATTCCTGATTCTTGGCGCGAAGGCGCGCGCCCTCCTGCGGGGGCGGGCGCATGTTACCATCGAGGATATCCAGGCGCTGGCCGTCCCGGCGTTGCGCCATCGCATTCTGTTGAATTATCGGGCGGAAGCAGAAGGCATCCGGATCGACGAAGTGATCAAGCGCCTGCTCGCGGGCACGAAGACGCCGGGGAAGAGCTGAGACGGCCAGTAATCGGCAATCAGTCCCCAGTGCGGAGTAAGCAGTCATCAGTAACCAGAAAGCAGTTGCGACCACGGAAAACGGAAAACGGACCACGGACCACGGACTACGGACTACGGACCACGGACCACGGACTACGGACTACCGACCACTGATTACTATCTCCCCCTACCTATGTCCGCCGTCGCCAACTCCACGATCGCCTCGGCGAAGCTCATCGACCCCCAGGCGTTGATGGGCATTCGCAGTCTGGAACTGCGTGCGCGGGCGGTGGTCGAGGGGTTTTGGAGCGGCATGCATCGCAGTCCGTACCACGGATTCTCGGTGGAATTCACCGAGTATCGCCAGTACACGCCCGGCGATGATCCGCGGTATCTTGACTGGCGCGTCTATGCGCGGAGCGACCGTTATTTCATCAAGAAATACGAGGACGAGACGAATCTGCGCGTGCACCTGCTGGCTGACCAGAGCCGATCGATGGACTACGGCTCACGTGGTTTTACGAAGAGCAACTATGCCTCGACGCTCGCCGCCACGCTCGCGTATTTTCTGCACCTGCAGGGTGACGCTGTCGGGTTGCTGACCTTCGACGAACAAGTGCGCGATTACCTGCCGGCGCGGCACCGCACGGGGCACCTGCGCCAGTTGATGCTGGCCCTGGAGCGGCCGGGCGGTGGACGCGCGACGGACCTGACGGCGCCGCTCGAGCGCATCACCTCGCTGATTCGGAAGCGCGGAATGGTGGTGCTCATTTCCGATTTCCTCGCGCCACTGGATCGGCTGGAGCGCAACCTCATCGCGTTGACGGCGGGCGGGCATGAGCTGACGATTTTCCAGGTGCTAGACCCGGCCGAGTTCAAGCTCGGGCTGGAGCAACCGGCGTTGTTCGAGGATGTGGAATCGGCGCGCACGACGTACATCGATCCGGCGCTCGCGCGTTCGGACTACATGAAGAAGTTCGAGGCGCACTGCGAGGCGCTGCGAGCGATCAGCCGGAAACTCGGGGTGAGTTTTCACCAGCTCGCGACGGATCAGCCGCTGGAGATCGCGCTGTTTGAATTCCTGCAGGCCAGGATGCGGCGTGGCCGGCAGTTCCGCCGGGCGCAACACGGCGGTTCCCCGTGAATTTTCTCGCGCCCTTTTTTCTCCTGGGTGGGCTCGCGCTGGCGGGGCCGATCATCTACCATCTGGTGCGCCGGACGACGCGGGAAAAGTTGCGCTTCAGCTCGCTCATGTTTCTCCGGCCGAGTCCGCCGCGACTCTCGAAACGCCACCGGCTGGAGCACATTCTCCTGTTGATTCTCCGCTGTGTGGCGCTGGCGTTGCTGGCCCTCGGTTTTGCCCGGCCGTTCCTGCGCCAGACGCCGATCGACGATCCGACGGCGGCGCAGCCGAAGCGCATCGCGGTGTTGGTCGATACGAGCGCGAGCATGCGGCGCGACGGGCTGTGGGCGGCGGCGCGCGAGCGGGTCGAGGAGGTGCTGCGCCGCGCTGGTCCGGCCGATCAAGTGGCGATTTTCCCCTTCGATCACAAGGCGGGCGCGCTGGTGTCGTTTGAAGACTGGAACCGGGCCGCGCCGGGCGAGCGGGTGGGGTTGGCGCTGGGCCGGCTGGCGGCCATTTCGCCGGGCTGGGCGGGCACCCACCTGGGGAACGCGATCGTGACCGCCGCCGAGTCTCTCGCGGAAGACGAAGGCAAGACCGCGCCGGGGCCGCGTCAGATTGTGCTCGTGAGCGATTTGCAGGCCGGCAGCCGGCTCGATGCTCTCCAAGCCTACGAATGGCCCAAGGGTGTGGACCTCCTGGTCGAGACGGTGAAGGGGCGCGATCCGGCCAACGCGGGCGTGCAACTCGTCGCCGACGGACCCGACTCGACGAGATCGGCCGATGCGCCCGTGCGGGTGCGCGTGACCAATTCTCCCGAAGCCACGCGTGAACAGTTCCGGCTGGGCTGGACGCGTGGTGCCGCCGCCGACGGCGGCGCGGAGACGGTAGGTGCAACGATCGATGCTTATGTGCCGCCCGGCCAGAGCCGGGTCTTTGCGGTGCCGGTGCCGAAGGGCGAGGCCGGCTTGACGCAAATTGCCCTGACGGGCGATGACGAGCCGTTCGACAACACGGTGTACTTCATCCCGCCGGCCCAGCAACGTGCGACGGTTCTCTGGATCGGGACCGATGTGGCCGAGGACGCCAAGCAACCGCTGTTCTTCCTGCGCCGGGCATTTTCGGAGACGCCGCGGGTCGCGGTGCGGGTGGTGGCGGTTGCGCCCTCGGCCACGCTGAATCCGGAGGACGTGGTGGCGGCCACCGTGATCTTTGTGACGGAGGCGGTGTCCGCGGAACTCGCAGCGGCTCTGCGGGGCCAGGCGGAATTGGGCAAGACCATCGTCTTTGCGCCGAAGAAGGCCGATGCCGGGAGCGGAGCGACCTTGGGGGTGCTGGCGGGCCGCGAGCCGGTGCGGCTGGATGAGATCCGGCCGAGCTCATACGCGATGTTGGCCGAGATTGATTTTCAGCATCCGCTGTTTGCCCCGTTTGCCGATCCGCGGTACAGCGACTTCACCAAGATTCACTTTTGGCGATTCCGGAAAATCGACGCGACGGCGATGCCGGGGGCCCGTGCCGTGGTGAAGTTCGACTCGGGCGATCCGGCGCTGCTCGACCTGCCGATCGGCAAGGGCCGGCTCCATGTGCTTGCGAGCGGCTGGCATCCGGAGGACAGCCAGCTGGCGGTGTCGTCGAAGTTTGTGCCGCTCCTGTGGTCGCTCTTGGAATTGAGCGGAGGAGCCGGATTTTTTTCGACGCAATACGCGGTGGGTGACGCCGTGGCGTTGCCGGCCGATGGTGCGGCCACGGCGGTGCGCGGTCCGGCGGGTGGGTCGGTCGCGCTGGAGCCCAAGTCGACGCTTTTTTCCCTGACGGCGCAGCCCGGCGTCTACGAAGTGACGGGCGGGGCGCGCCCGGTGCGATTCGCGGTGAACCTCGACGCCAACGAGAGCCGCACGGCGCCGTTGGGGTCGGATGAACTCGAACAACTGGGGCTGCCAGTTGCGCGGACGGCGGCGGTCGCAACGGTGCCGGCCGAGAACAAGACCCTGCTGCAGGGGATTGAGGCGGAGAACCGGCAAAAACTCTGGCGTTGGTTTATCGCGGCAACCCTTGCCGTGCTGCTGATCGAGTCGGCGCTTGCGGGCTGGACTGCGCGGCGCTCGACGCTGGAATCAAACGAGGTGCCCACATGAATGACGATTTCCTAAGAACCAGGCTCGCGCGAGTGGTACGGCGGCAACGCTGGTTTGCAGTGTGGCGAATGCTGTCCGCACTCTGGGCGCTAGCGGCGCTCGTCAGCATCACTCTCGGATGGGGACTGAATGCGATCGGAATTGTGTCCCCCCGGACGCTCCCGTTGCTGCTGGCGGTGGCGGTCAGCGTGGCGGTCGGCGTGGTCATCTATCATTTTACGAGGGAACCGGACTACCGTTGGATGGCGCGCCGGATTGAGCAGAAACATCCCGAGTTGAACGGCCTCCTCCTGACGGCCGTACAACAGCAACTCGAGCACGGGCAGGAGCAGGGGTACCTGCAATATCGCGTGTTGCAGGAGGCGACGGCGCGCAGCCAGGAACAGGACTGGCGCGACATCATGCCCAGGTCGCGGTTGCTGATGGGCCAGGCGATTCACTTATTCGCGCTCGGGCTTTTCGGGCTTGCGCTGACCAACCTGCACGTGGCGCGGATCCACGGCGAAGCCCCGCGCTGGGTCGGGGCCGATGGCGTGGCGATCACCCCGGGCGATGCCAGCGTCGAGCGGGGCGACAGCCTGGTGGTGCTGGCGCGGTTCGGGGGAGCGTTGCCGTCGAATGTGGTTCTGGTCATGCGCGAGAGCGGCGCGGCTCCGCGCACCGTGCCGCTGGTGAAGAGTCTGGCGGATCCGGTGTTCGGGGGCAGCGTGACGGAAGTCGCGAACGACTTTTCCTACCATCTGGAATATGGCGGAAAGCGGACGCGCGACTTCAAGGTCACGGTCTTCGAGCATCCGCGACTCGTGCGCTCCGACGTCGCGCTGAAATTTCCCGATTACACCAAGCTGGCGCCGAAACGCATTGAGGACACGCGGCGGGTCAGCGCGGTGGAGGGCACGCAGCTCGATTTCGCCCTGCAGTTGAACAAGCCCGTGAAATCAGCGCGGTTGGTCTCGCGCGACGCGAAGAAGGCGGCGATTGAGCTCAAGGTCGCGCCGGACAAGGCGGTGGCGAGTCTCGCGGCGTTTGTGCCGGAGCAGAGCGGCAGTTATGATCTGCAGCTGGTCGACGCGGAAGGCCGCAAGAACAAGGTGGCCGCTCCCTTCGTGATCGACGTGCAGCTGAACCGGCGCCCGGAGATCCGGCTCGCCTCGCCGCGCGGCGACGTGAAGCCGTCGGCGCTCGAGGAAGTGATGTTCGAGGGAACGGTCTGGGATGATTTCGGCACGCCGGCGTACGGCATCGCTTATTCGATGGCGGGGGCGGAGCCGACCTTCGTCGAGCTGGGCCGTGCTGGCGGGCCGAAGGAAAAGCGCCCGCTGACCAAGCTCCTGAGTCTGGAGGAACTCGGGGCGAAGCCGGACGATCTGGTCTCTTGGTTCGCGTGGGCCGATGACATCGGGCCCGACGGCAAGGTGCGCCGCACGAACGGCGACTTGTATTTTGCCGAGGTGCGCCCGTTCGACCAGATTTTCCGCGAGAGCCAGAATCAGGAATCAGGCGAGGGCGGGGGTGGCGGGGGCCAGCAGGCCCAGCGCCTCGCGGAGCTGCAAAAGCAAATCATCAGCGCGACCTGGAAGCTGCAACGCGACGGCGCCCGGCCGGGCTACGTGGCGGATGCGAAAGTCGTGCTGGAGTCGCAGGAGCAGGCCCTGGCGAAGGCGGAGGAGGCCGCCGAAGAGGCGGCGGCGCCGCGGCAGCAGGCGATGTGGAAATCCGCCATGCAGGAAATGGAAAAGGCGATTGAGAAACTGAAAGAGGCCGCGAAAGTGCCCGGCCCGCTGGCGCAGGCGTTGCCGGCTGAGCAAGCCGCCTATCAGGCCCTCTTGAAAATGCAGGCGCGCGAGACAAACGTCACGCGCCGCAACTCCAAGAAAGGTGGTGGCGGCGGCGGTCAACAGGGCAACCAGCGCCAGATTGATCAACTCGAACTGCAGCAATCGGAGAATCGCTACGAGACCCAGCGGCAGGCGAAAGCGCCCCAGAATCGGGAGCGCCAGGAACAACAGGCCGTGATGAACCGCCTCCAGGAGCTGGCGCGCCGCCAGAACGATATCAACGAGCGGTTGAAGGAACTGCAGGCCGCGTTGCAGGAGGCGCCGTCGGAGCAACAGAAGGAAGATATCCGGAAACGCCTGAAACGCCTCGAGGAGGAGCAGCGGCAGATGCTCGCCGATGCGGACGAAGTACGCCAGCGGATGGATCGCGCCGAGAACCAATCGAACATGACGCAGCAGCGGCAACAGCTCGACCAGACGCGCGAGGACATCCAGAAGGCGGCCGACGCCGCGGCGGAAGGCTCCGTCGCGCAGGCGCTTGCTTCGGGGACCCGGGCGCAGCGTCAGCTGCAGGAAATGAAGGACGAGATGCGCAAGCAGAACTCCAGTCAGTTTGCCGAAGATCTGCGGGAGATGCGCAGCGAGGCGCGCGATCTGGCGCAGCGGCAGGAGCAACTCGGGCAGAAGCTCGACAACCTGGCCAACGGCGGGCAGCGGCAACGCAAGTCGCTCAGCGACTCGGGCGAGCGCAAGGAAACGCTGGACCAGCTGGCCGAGCAGAAGGAACGGATGAACAAGCTCGTGGATCGTGCGACGCAAATCTCCGAGCAGGCCGAGAACACCGAGCCGCTCGTCGCGCGGCAGCTTTACGACAGCATTCGCAAGGTCAGTCAGGACGACATCAACACGGTCAAGCAGGCGCGCTCGGAATTGATTAGGAGCCGCGTGCTGACGCCCGGCATGAATGAACGCCTGCAAAAAGCGCAGGAGCGCGAGGAAGGCGGACGGGCGCTCGACCTCACGAGCGATTTATTGCGCGAGGGTTTGCTGCCGCAGGCCCAACAGGCCGGTCAGCGGGCCCGCGGCGAAATCGAGGATCTGAAACGCGGAGTGGAGCGGGCCGCGGAGAGCGTGCTCGGCGACGATGCCGAACAGCTGAAGCTCGCGCGCTCGGAACTGGACGCACTGACTGATCAATTGCAACGCGAACTAGCGCAGGCGGCCGGGGGCGCGCAGCAACCGGGGGGGGCCACGCCGGGTCAGCAACCCGGCGAGCAGGCGGGTCGCGGCGGTCGGGGCGATCAACGACTGGCGGGCACGCCGGAGGGAGAACCTGGCCAGCAGCCCGGACAAACCGGTGAACCGGGTCGCGATGGCAATGAACCGGGCCAACGAGGTCAGGGTGGCCGCGATGGGAAACAACCCGGCCAGGGGAAACAAGCCGGCAAGGGGCAGCAGCCCGGCCAAGGACAGGCAGGCCAGTCGCAGACGGCCCAGGCAGGCGAAGGGGACGGCGGCCAGGGTGGACAAGGCCAGCAGCAGGCCGGCGAACGTGACGGCCGTCAACCAGGGCGGGGCGGGCGCGGGCAGCTGGCGGATGGCCGACGGAAGGGTGGTCAGCAGGCTGGCGGTGGCGCAAACGAGCGGGGAGGTCTCTCGCTCGATCGAGTTTTCAGCGGTGGCGACGATCGCGGCGGCGGACTCGGTGGTGGCGAATTTGGCCCGGTCAATCGCGGCCCGCTCACCGGCGAGGAATTTAACCGCTGGGCGGAACGATTGCGGGATGTCGAGGAGCTCGTCGACTCTCCGGAACTGCGCAACGCGATTGCCTCGGCCCTGCAACAGGCCCGCCAGATCCGGCGCGATGTCCGTCAGGATTTGAAGAAGCCGGACTGGACGGTCGTGGATCTCAAGATTGTGAAACCGCTCGTCGAAGTGCGCAATCGGGTCGCCGAGGAGCTGGCGCGCCGCGAGTCGAAGGATTCGTTGGCGCCGATCGATCGCGATCCGGTGCCCAACCGTTTCTCTGACTCGGTGCGGCGTTACTACGAGGAGCTCGGCAAGGACAAATGAGCACCTCGCTCACCTTCTCCGGTTGGAACTGGCTCTGGCCGATGGTCGGGTTTGGCCTTGTCGCGGTTCTGGTGCTGGCGTGGAGCTACCGGGCCACGGCCGGGCACCCGTTGCGCTGGGTCTGCCTAGCCTTGAAGGCCCTCGGCCTGGCGGCGCTGGCGCTCTGCGTGTTGGAACCCCTCTGGCTGGGGCAGCGTGCGCGACCGGGCGCCAACCTTTTTGCGGTGCTGGCCGACAACAGCCAGGGCCTGCAGGTGCGCGATCGCGGTGAGACGCGCAGTCGCGGCGAGGCGCTCCGCGCACAGCTTGATCCGCTAATTTCGCCCTGGCAGGTGTCGCTCGCGGCGGCGTTCGACGTCCGTCGTTATCTTTTTGATACACGCCTGCAGTCGACCAAGGACTTCTCCGAGCTGAAATTTGACGGTCTCGCCACGGCGCTGGGCTCGGCCCTGCGCACCCTCGGCGATCGCTTCCAGGGCCGGCCGCTGGCCGGTGTCCTGCTGCTCACGGATGGCAATGCCACCGACCTGGCGGGCGCCGCCGTCCCGGACCTGCGTGGGTTGCCGCCGATCTACCCGGTCGTCTTCGGCCGGCGCGACGCCGTGCAGGACATCGCGGTGCAGCAGGTCACGGTGGGGCAGAGTTCGTTCGAGGATGCGCCGGTGACGTTGCAGGCCGATGTGGTCTCGACCGGTTATCGCGGCCGGCCGGTGACCGCGCGGTTGGTCGATCGCACGGGCAAGACCGTGCTGGAGCAGACGGCGAATGCGCGGGCCGACGGCGAGGTGCTGCCCTTCCGGTTCCAGCTTAAGCCGGATCAACCCGGGCTGTCGTTCTATCAGGTGCGGGTCAGCACGCCGGCTGAGGCGGCCCTGGCCGGGGCGACGCCGGCCGGCCCGACGGAGGAGGCGACGCTGGCCAACAACACGCGCGCGTTTACCGTGGATCGCGGGCAGGGCCCGTTCCGGGTGCTGTATGTGTCGGGTCGCCCGAACTGGGAGTTCAAGTTTCTCAACCGCGCCGTGCAGATTGACGAGCAGGTGCAGCTGGTTGGCCTGATCCGGGTGGCGAAGCGCGAGCCGAAATTCGATTTTCGCGGGCGGGCGGGCGAGACGAGCAACCCGCTGTTCCGCGGCTTCGGCGCCCAGTCGCCCGAGGAAGTGCAGCGCTACGATCAACCGGTGCTGGTGCGCCTCAACACGCGCGACGAAGTGGAGTTGCGCGCCGGGTTTCCGCGTACGGCGGAGGAACTGTACGGCTATCACGCCGTGATTCTCGATGATCTGGAGGCGGAGTTCTTCTCGCCCGATCAGGCGCAGCTGCTCCAGAAATTCGTGTCGGAGCGCGGAGGTGGTTTTCTGATGCTGGGCGGCATGGAGAGTTTTCACGAGGGCAAGTATCTGCGCACGCCGGTGGGTGACATGCTGCCGGTTTATCTCGACCGCGACGAAGGCACGGCGGGAACGCCGGGCAAGCTGCAGTTTCAGCTGGCGCGCGAGGGCTGGCTGCAGCCGTGGGCGCGGCTGCGGGACAACGAGGCCGACGAACGGGCGCGGATCGACTTCATGCCGCCGTTCGAGGTCTTCAATCGTGTCCGGGCGTTGAAGCCGGGTGCGACGGTGATTGCCAGCGTGCGGGATGAAAAGGGCGCCGAGTTTCCCGCGCTCGCGGTGCAGCGCTTTGGGCGCGGCCGCACCGCCGCGCTGATGATTGGCGACATGTGGCGCTGGGGGATGAAGGATGCCGCCGCGCATGACGACATGGATCGCGCGTGGCGGCAGCTGGTGCGCTGGTTGATCGCGGATGTGCCGTTGCGCGTCCAGACCACCGCGGAGCCGGTCCTCGCCGATGCCAGTGGGGCGGTGCGGGTGCAGGTGCGCGTGCGGGACGAAAAATTCCAACCGGTGGATGACGCGGCGGTCATGGTCGAAGTGGAACCGGTCGGGTTCGAGGGCGCTGGCGGGGTCGCGGGCGCCACGCTCAAGCTCGAGGCGGAACCGGCGCTCAGCGAGCCGGGGCTGTATCAGATTACCTATGTGCCGCGGCAAACGGGCGGTTTCAAGGCGACCGCCATCGTGAAGAACCACGCCGGGGCGGATCTCGGCCGGGGCGAGGCGGGCTGGAGCACGGATCTCGCCGCGGAGGAGTTTCGCTCGCTCATCCCCAATCTGGCCTTGATGGAGGAAATCGCCCGCAAGACCGGCGGGCAGGTCGTCGCCGCGGAGGAGCTGGATAAATTTGTGCGCCGTCTCCCGGAATTGCGGGCGCCAGTGATGGAGACGTGGTCGTATCCGGCGTGGCATACGCCGTTGATGTTTGGCTTCGCGCTCGCCTGCCTGCTGGCCGAGTGGGGACTGCGCCGCTGGAAAGGAATGCCATGAGATCACTCCTCTGCCGATGGAGTGCGGGTGCCCTCACCCGCCTGATTGCCGCGGGGCGGTGCACCGCGGTGGCGATCGGCGTAAGCTGCGCCGCCGCGGCAACAATTCCGGCCACAAGATCCACCGTCATCGTCGTGGGCGGCGCGCCGGGGGAGGGTGAGTTTGCCGCCGATTTTGCGCTGCAATTTGAAGCCTGGGCAAAGCTGAGCACCAAGGCAGGGGCCAGCCACCTCGCGATTGGGGACGTCTTGGCCATCGGCGCGGTTCCCGATCGGGAACGCCTCAAACAGGTGCTCAAGTCCGAGGAAAAAGGCGGCCCCGGTGAACTGTGGCTCATTCTGGTGGGGCACGGCACCTTTGACGGGAACGAGGCCAAATTGAATCTGCGCGGTCCGGATCTATCGGCGACGGATCTCGCGGAGTGGCTGCAGCCGTTCCGCCGTCCGCTGGCCATCATCGACACGACCTCGTCGAGCGCGCCCTTTCTGGCCAGGCTTGCCGCGCCTGGGCGCGTCATCGTCAGTGCGACGCGCAGCGGACACGAACAGAACTACGCCCGCTTCGGCAAATTTCTGGCGGAAGCTTTGCCGGATCCGAAGAGCGATCTCGACAAGGATGGACAGGTGTCGCTGCTCGAGTCGTTCCTCAGTGCGTCGCATCGCACGGCGGAGTTCTACAAGACGGAGGGGCGCCTCGCGACCGAGCACGCGCTGGTCGACGACAATGGCGACGGGCTCGGCACGCCGGCGGACTGGTTCCGCGGAGTATTGGCGACGAAGCGCGCGAAGGACGGTGCCGCGCCCGACGGCCCGCGCGCACATCAGTTTCATCTCGTGCGCAGTGCGGCCGAGCAGCAGCTCGATCCCGCGATCCGCGCCCGGCGCGATGCGCTGGAGCTGCAGCTGGCGGATTTGCGCGGCCGGAAGGCGAAACTGAGCGAGGAGAAATATTTCCAGGAACTGGAGAAATTGCTGCTCGAGCTCGCGGCGGTGTACGAAGGCACGTGAGGGGTAGGAAGCCGGATTTCATGGGGTCGGATCGGGGAGGGGTTTACCAGACTCAGCGACGGCCGTAAGTCTTGACCTTCTGCTGGAGGCGCGTCGCCAGAAACGGGCTCGCCCCCTTCAGGCAGTCGTGGATCAGGACGGCTTCTTCGCGGTAGGCCGCGATTTTCGCGTCGTCCCAGTTCGCGGGAGGCGGCTGCAGGTTCACGATTCTACCGGCGCGACCGGCGCGACTACCGGCTCACCGTTCCACCGAATTCCGAGCCGATGGATTGGCTCGACCAGATTTCCCGCTGGCTGATACCATGATGACGATGACAGCCATCATGGCGCGAGAACCCTCGTCGATTTGCCCGAGCAGCAGGTGCAGGGCGCCCTCCTGGTCCCGCGGAACACGCAGGATTTCTCGACGGCCGAGCCCGGCATCCGGGTGCTGGACTCCGTCTGAAGGTGGCGAGCGAACCCACGGACGTGCGGAGGGAGCCGCAATTCCCGAGCCATGCATGTAATCGACAGCCACGTGCACCTCTATCCACCGGAGCTCAATGCTGCGCCGGCGGAATGGGCGGCGGCGCAGGGCGAACCGCGGTGGGCGGCGCTCTGCACGCGGCGGCGGCGCGACGGGCGGGCGGTGCAGAGATTTCCCTCGGTGGATGAGTTATTGCGCGAACTGGATCGCGCGGGCATCGCGCGCGCGGTGCTGCTGGGTTGGTATTGGGAGAAAGCGGTGACCTGTGCCTGGCAGAACCGGTTTTTCGCGGAGTGCGTGCGGGCGCACCCGGACCGGCTGGCGGCCTTTGCGACGTTGCATCCGGGCGCCGGGCCGGGTCAGACCCTCGGGGAACTGCACCGGGCACGGGACGACGGGCTGATCGGCCTCGGGGAGCTTTCGCCGCATTCGCAGGGGTATGCGATCGATGATCCGGTTTTCCGCGCCGTGCTGGCGCGCGCCGGCGAACTGGGCCTGCCGGTGAATCTCCATGTGACGGATCCCGCGGGTCGGGCCTATCCGGGCCGCGTCGAGACGCCGCTGGCCGATTTTGCGCAGCTCGCCCGAACGTTTCCGCGGACGACGTTCATTCTCGCGCATTGGGGCGGGCGGCTGCCGCTCCATGACCCTGGTTTCAGAGCCGAGTCGCTTCCCAATGTATTTTTCGACACCGCGGCGTCACCGCTGCTTTACGGACCTGAGGTCTGGGCGCGTGTTCTGCCGACGATTGGCGCGTCCCGGGTGTTGTTCGGCTCGGATTTTCCGCTGGAGCTCTACCCGCGAACATTCGCAGCGCAAGGGCTCAGGGACTTCGTGGCCGAGGCGCTGGCTGGCGGGGCCAAGGCCGGTGTGATGGGTGAAAACGCTGCGCGGCTGCTGAGGTTATCGCCCATCCGTCAATCGGCCAACCGTGGCTACGGCAGTTCGTAAATCTCGACCAAGGCGATGCCGGTGTTATTTTTGTCGCCGGTGACCTCAACCGTGTAGTTGCCGGGGGCCAGGGTGGCGAGGAGGGCGGCGTCCTTCGAACCGGCGGGCAATGGGAAGGCTGCGACCGAGGCAAACGCCGTCGCCAGAGCGGTTTTCCCGCCCCAATCGTCGTTGTCGCCGATCTTGGCCGCAGTGGAGTCGAAGAGAGTGAGTTTCGGATCGTCAACCTCTCCGGTGAGGTTGAAGGCGCTTTTCAGAGTGGGCCCGACCGCGCGGATGAGCACGGTTTTCGCGGAGCCACCGCCGATCACGAAGCCCGCGGTGAGGCCAGCGCCGAGGTTTTTTAAGACGGAAACATTGGCGAGACGCGGTGTGGTCCCGCCGACGATGGCCGCGGGGGTTGCGTCGTAGAGTTCGGCGATGACGGTGCCGCCGGCGTTGCCGATGCCGGAGACGACGACGGAGTTGCTGCCGATCGCCACGGCGGGGTTGAAGACGGCTGCATCCCTCGAGGTGAGGGACGCGTACGGAAACGCCCCGACTTGCGCAAAGGCGGTGCTGATGCTGGCGGCGCCATTCCAATTGTCGTTCTCGCTGAGCTTCGTGGGTCCGGTAAAAAATTCGAGCTTGGGATCGGTGTGCGCCTCGGTGAGGCCGAATTGGGTGAGCGAAGGTCCGGCGGCGCGCGCGAGCAAGGCCTTCGTGCCGGTGGTGCCGTCACCGCCAACGTAGAAACCCATCGTGAAGCTGTCACCGGCGGCGAGATCGGTGCGGATCGAGAGATTGATGAGGCGGCCGGGGTTGCTGATGGCGGAGCTCCACGGGCTGCCGGGAATGGTGTTGGGATTGAAACTCGAGAGGTAGCTGCGCGCCTGGAGGTTCAGGGTGTTGGACAAGGTGACCGGCCCGGTGGAAAGCGTGGCGGTGCTCGCCACGCCGCCCCCGACCGCGCGCGGGTCGGTGCCATCGGTCGTGTAGGCGAGCCGCGTGCCCGTTGCGGGTGTGATGGTGATGGTGCCGTTCGCGTTGGCGATGGTCGGCGGCGCGTTGAACTTGGCGTCGATCCAGGCGCTGCGCCGCGACAGAAAGCTTTTTAGATTGTTGACCTCGCCCTGCCAGCCGGTGGCGAAACGCGGCGTGTTGCCGAGGCCCTCGGCATCCGTCGGCCACTTTGCGGCGTCGCGGGCGGCAGCGGCGGATCCGATCTGAGCCGCATGAGCGTCGAGCAGGGCGGAGACGTTGGTGGACGCGAATTCCTTTTTTCGGAGTTTCTGCCAGCGATCGATCCACGCCTGCATGAAGTCGGGGTCGCGCGCGAGGATGCCCCACCAGCCGTAGGTCCAGGGTTCGGTGGCGCCATTGCCGCCGGCCCAGACTTCGGGGTTGAGCGTGCGCGGGTCGCCGCCACCCAACGCGCGGTCATAGTCCCACACGGGGCCCGCCACGAGGCGACCGCGGCGATCCTTCATCATGTAGGCGCTGCGAATGAAGCCGTCGGCATTCATGGAGAGCGTGCTGAGGAGGTGATAGTCGACCCACGCGTCGCGATCCATGAAGTCGAGATGGGTCCGCTGGCGCCAGCCGCTCGCGAGGTCCGCGTGGAGCGCGTCTTCGAAGCTTTGCACGTAACCCTTGATGTAATCGCGCTGGGCTTGGGGAAGGTCTTCGGCCTTGGGGCTCGTGACGATCAAGGCATTGGGGTCGCCGGGGTAGTTGCGGCGAGTTTGAAAACTGAAGTCGTCGGGCGCTGCCACGTCGAATTTCATCAGATAGCCGCCCGTGATCGCATTGCCGCTGAGATCCTTGGGACTGAGGCTGGCGAGATCGATCCGCTTGCTATCGACCCGGAGCGCGTCGGTAAAGACGTAGAGGCCGACATAGTCGCGGTAGTCGAGATCACCACCATTTGTATTCATAAACGCCTCGACAATCTGGGTACGCGGCGCCCAGCGGCCCATGCGGTTGCTGAGATCGTAGATGATGACGTTGTGGAGATAGGTGGGGTCGTAGGCCCAGGGGCCGACCAGGACCCAGGTGTCGAAGGAGGGGAGGCCGAAGAGTCCGAGCGACTTGTCCCGGCCGTTGCTGTCGGTGAGACGGACGGTGAAGCCTTTCTTGGGAAAATCGGCGGACGACGAGCCGCGCACATTGGTGGTGAGCGAGCTGGCCGCCGTGGGCGGGGTCGAGAGCGCCGTATTGCCGGTGGTGGGTTTATTCCACGCATAGAGCCACGCCGGGCGCTCGATCCCGTCTTTTACCAGCGGACCGGAACCATGCGTGTCGATCACGAGCAGCGGAGTCTGGCTGGCAAACGTGTCGACGCGCGAGGTGCCGGAGGTGGCGAGGCGCACGTAATGGCCACTGGCGGTAAAACCGCGCTGCGAATTGTCGGCGGAGAAGACGGTCGCCCGGACAATGGTAGAAGTGCTGATGGAAATGGGGGCGGTGTATTCGGTCGACCCGGCGGTGGGCTCCGGCACGGCGGCGCCGCTGGCGGCGGGCGGCGCCACGACATAACGGATGCGCTGGCCCTCCGCCGCGCCGGACAGGGTGAGGGTGAAAGTGCCGGTGAACGGCCCCGACGTCCGGGAAAGCGTCACCTTTTCAAGGACCACGAGCGAGTCGGTACCGCCGTTCCGCACGCCGGGGGTTGCGACGCGAAAATGACCGTTGCGCGGTGTTTCTCCCGCAGCGAAACCTTGCGTGATCCCGTAGGAGACGTCGTCGATCTGATTCGGAAACTTTGGCGCGAACTGGCTGACGATGGTCACGCCATCGGGATTGACGAGGGCGAGGTACTCGCCGTCGCCGTCGAGAGAAAAATTGGTGTGAAGCTCCGCCGTCGGGTCGCGGCGATTTTTGTCCGAAGCGAAGACGACGAGGTATCCGCCGAGGGGGAGGGTGACCGCCGGGAACTGCCATTTTGTCAGATTCTTGGAATCGTCCGTCAGGTACCAGCCGGCGAGATTGACACTGATCGGACCCGGATTGTGCAGCTCGATCCAGTCGGAGAATTGACCATCGACGTCGGCGAGGATGCTGACATTCTGGGCCATAAGTTCGCTGATCACCGGTTGGGCCTTCGCCGAGGTGGCCACCGCAAGGAGAAACACGAAGGGCAGGCAGCCGCGAAGGGCAAAGTGGTCGAGGTGAGTCATAAGGGTGGGGCGATAAAAACGGAGGGCGTTGTCTGACGCAATACACCGCTTCGGCATTCGCCGGAGATTTTTGTTACAATTCGGCGCGATGGTGGACCCTTTTTGGGTAGTAGTATCCCAAGGGTTCGCACTTGCCACTTGCGCGGCACTGCTTAGCAAAATTCTGTGGTTTCCCTCTGCCCGCCCCGAATTTTCATCCTGTGCCTTCTCTCACTCTTCCTTCTGGTCCCGCTGGGGCGCGCACAGACTGCCGTCTCGCCGTTTGTGAGCGGCGCGTGGAGCGGTAATATCTCCCCGACCAGTGCCACGGTTTGCATCCGCCTTAGTGCGGCCGGGCAACGTGTGCGGCTGGCGGTCAGCATCAACGAGCAGCTATCGTCGGCGGTTTTTTCCGACACGGTCACGACCGCCGCCGCAGCGGGCAATGTTGTGACGCTGGATATTTCGGGCCTCCAGGCGGACACCGGCTATTTTTATGGTATCGAGGTCGGGGGTGTGCTGCGAGCGGAGTCGAACTCGCGGGGGCGCTTTCGGACCTTTCCGCAGGGGGCGGGTTCATTCAAAATTGCCCTCCTTGGGGATGGGGACTATCGCGATCCCGACCATCGGGTGTATGACGCCGTCCTGGCCGAGGACCCGCTGCTGCTCCTCCTTAACGGGGACCTGCATTATTCGGATCTGAACACGACCAACGCCGACGATTATCGCGGCGCCTATGACAACGTGCTGCGGCATCCCGTGCAGGGCCGACTGCTCCGGGGTGTGCCGCTTGCCTACATGTGGGACGACCACGATTTTGCCGGCGGCAACAACACCAACGGATCCGCCGTCGGGGCGGCCGCGGCGCGGGTCGTCTACGGTGGCTATGTTCCGCATTATCCGCTGCGGACCGGCGACGCCACGATCGGTCAGGCATTCACCGTCGGTCGGGTGCGCATCATCATGACCGACGGACGGACGGCCTCGGTGCCGCCGACGACGGTGGAATCCGCGAGCAAGACGCGGCTGGGCGCGGTGCAAAAAGCGTGGTTCAAACAGGAGCTGGTCAGCGCGCGCGATGCCGGTTTCCCGCTCATCATCTGGTTGAATCCCACTCCTTGGATCGGACCGGCGACGCTCGGGGAGGACTCTTGGGCGGGTTACGCGACCGAGCGGACGGAAATCGCAAATTTTCTGAAAGAAAACCGCATCCGGAATCTGGTGATTTATTCCGGCGATTTGCATGCGCTGGCGTACGACGATGGCTCGCATTCGGACTATGCCACGGGCGGAGGTGCGCCGCTCATCGTGATGCATGCCGCACCGCTCACGCGCGACCCGAACAACAAGGGCGGACCCTATACCGCCGGGCCGTTCCTCGGGACGCAGCAATACGGCATCCTCGATGTGACCGATACCGGCGGGACGACCATCCAGTGCACGTTCAGCGGGAAGCGCCTGGGGGAGGGAGCGAAGTTCATCTTTCAATTTTCTGCTTCGGCGGCGGCGATCGAACCGCGCGTGGCGCTGACGCTGGCGACCGTGGCGGATCGTGCGCTGGTCAATATTTCCGCCCGTGGACGGATCAACACTCCCACCGATGCGCTCACGGTCGGATTTGTGGTCGCCGGCCAGCGTTCGCGGAACGTCCTGATCCGCGCCGTCGGGCCATCGCTCGCCGCCTTTGGGGTGACCGACGCGGTCCCGTTGCCGATGATTTCACTCTACAAGGGGCCGACCTTGATCGCGAGCAACGAGAACTGGGGGCTGTTGGACTCGGCGCGCCTCACCGCCGCGTTTGATCGCGCCGGGGCCTTTCGCTACTTGAGCACGTCGAGCCGCGATGCGGCGATGTATCTCAGCTTGGAGCCCGGCGCCTACACGATGCAGGCCACGAGCACCACGGGCGTGGTCGGCAGCGTGATCGTCGAGGCCTACGAAGTGCCGTAGTCGGGCGTTGGCGGAGGCGCCTTGCCGCCACGGATGGGAAACCACTCCACGGGTTGAGAAACCGCCGCTTCGAACCAGGTTGCATTCCCGATGAAATCGGGTCCGCCGTTCGCCAGGAACTTGAGAGCGTGATGCCAACCTGGATCGATTCAGTCGCAGTGCGTTTCACCTCTGAAAACGAAAACCCTGAAAGGTGGAACCCGAGGCCCGCAGCGCCGCCCTCGGCTACGCCTGCAGGATGCCGTCCCAGCCCTGGCGATACCCAGGCCGCCGGATGAAGGGGGCTGCTTCCGGCGCGTTGGTGGCGCGGAGAGTCTGGTAGTCCCACTCGATTTTCTTCCCCGTCCGATAAGCCACGTTGCCGAGGTGATTCGCCTCGGTCGTCCATCCCGAGTACTGGAAGTTCGAGCCGGGGACCGGTCCGTTCCCCTTGGCGTAGTTGACCCACTCGACCCAGTGGCCTGGCGAGCGGGGCAGGGTCTCGGGTGGCATCGCGAAGTCCTTGAATTTCTCCTCGGGCAGCAGTTTCCCGTTGCCGAGCAGCTGGCCTTTTTCGCCGATGAACAAACACGAGCGGCCACCCCACGCCGGAACCCAGCCCGGGGGTTTGCTGTCGCCCTGATGCCAGACGAGCTTGAGTGCTGGCTGCGATCCCACGGCCGCGAACCGATAGGTCGCGGTCAGCGTCGCGGGCGCGAGTTCCGGATGCGCCACCGGCACGTTGCGCGAAACCGCTTCAATCGACAGCGGGGCCAGCGCGCGCCCGCCCTTGCCGTCCGGTCGCCAGAGATCCAGCACGGTGTACGGCACGTCGTTGTCGTGGCTGCCGAGGTCGCTCATCGTGCCGTTGCCGAAATCCCACCAACGGTACCAGCGCGGGCCGGGGAAATACGTCGCATGGAACGGTCGCATCGGCGCGGGCCCGATCCAGAGGTCCCAGTGTACGTTTGGCGGGATCGTCATCTCCTCCTTGAACCGGTCGACGATCTGCACGCCTTGGTAAAAGCCGTGAGGTTTGTCGAAGCGCTCCGCGGACGCGGCGTCCTGCAGTCCCCAGGCGCGCTCGGCCCAGACGTGGACTTCGCGCACCGGGCCGATGACACCGGTGGTGAGAATTTCCCTGATCGTGCGCCGCGCCGCCGAGGCATGCCCTTGGTTGCCCATCTGGGTGGACA
Source organism: Opitutaceae bacterium (assembly GCA_005792355.1). Taxonomy (GTDB): domain Bacteria; phylum Verrucomicrobiota; class Verrucomicrobiia; order Opitutales; family Opitutaceae; genus ER46. Next base: position 9,145 of record SXSC01000098.1, on the reverse strand, counting down.
GCTTGGGGTACCTGGCGGCGGTCTCACGGATCAGGCGGGTTTCCCAGATGTTGTAGGCGAGCGGTTTTTCGCAAAAGACGTGCTTGCCGTGCGTCAGCGCCAAGTAGGTCGCAAACGCGTGCGTGTGCTCGGCCGTCGAGACCACGACGGCGTCGAAATCGTTCGGGCGATCAAAGACGCGACGGAGGTCGGTAAAGGTTTTCGCCCGCGGGTAACGCTGGGACGCGGAGTCGAGCGCGATCTGGTTTACGTCGCAGAGCGCGACGACGTTCTCGTCCGGATGCGGCGCCGCCGGCCCGCCGGTATCCGCGGCGCCCCGCTTGCCGCCCTTGGGCGCGTTGCGGCCAGGCACGATGGTGAGTTCGCCGAGGCTCGCGTTGGCGCGGCCGCCGCAGGCGATGAAGGCGATGTTCAACTTGCTGTTCAGATTCTGGCCCCGCAGAAACGCGGGCGCGCCGGTGATGACCCCGGCCGTCGCCAGGGCCCGGCCGACAAATTCGCGTCGAGTCATCTGAGGTGAAGGCGGCTGCCGCAGGTGTTTTTTCATGGTGTGCTTCTGAGGGAAGGTGGGAGGTTAGTGAGAGGGCGTGCCCGGGCTAGACTTTCTCCGGAACCACATACGGCTGGCGGTAAACCCGCGTCAGCATCGCGTCGGCTGCGGAATCGTTGGCGAATTTTTCCGTGGCCCCGACGAATTTCAAGGACCGCCCGAGCCGGTAGGAGATGTTGGCGAGGTGGCACAGCGACGTGGACAAATGCCCTTCGAGGATGTCGCTGTGCAGGGTCTCGTCTTTGCCCGAGCGAAGGGCGTCCAGGAAATTGGCCCAGTGATTGCCGTCTCGTTCGCCGTCCTTTGATCCGGCGAAGGACTCTTTGCCCCGCTTCCGGAAGGCCTTCCAGGTGTTGCCGCCGATTTCGAGCCAGCCATCGGTGCCGTAAAACAGGTTCCCGACCTCCTGGCCCCGGCTGCCCTCGTGGTTCGTGTACCGGCCGCGGGTTTCCAGCTCGAGGAGTTTCCCGTCGCCGTACTGATACGCGGCGGTCTGGGTGTTGGGCGTTTCCTGCGTCGTCTTGTCATGGCCGTAGGTCTCGACCCCGCCATAGACGCGAACCCCGGGAGTCCGGCTCTCCGGCGGGCCCTCTTCCGATCGGAAGCCGTAGATTCCGCCAGCCGAATACACGGAAACCGGATGTTCATTCTTGCCCATGCCCCAGCGCGCCAGGTCGAGTTGATGTGGGCCGGTGTTGCCGGTGTCGCCATTGCCGGTGTCCCAGTACCAGTGCCAGTTGTAGTGGCTCCGCTTTTCGTTGTAGGGGCGCGCAGGGGCGGGCCCGAGCCAATGATCATAGTGGAAGGGCGCCGGCGGCGGGCCGTCCTTCGCCTGGCCGTAGGAATCACGCGCCTTGAAGCAGAGCGCGCGCGCCAGGTAGACCTCGCCGATGCCGCCGCCGTGCAGGAAGGCCATCGCCTCCCGCACATTCCGGGAGGAGCGGTTGTTCAACCCGACCTGCACGCGCAATCGGTACTGGCGGGCCGCCTCGATCATTTTCCGGCCCTCCCAGATGTTGTGGGACGCCGGTTTTTCCACGTAGACGTGCTTGCCCGCCTGGCAGGCCCAGATGGTCGCCAGCGCATGCCAGTGGTTGGGCACGGCAATCGAGACGGCGTCGATTTCCTTGTCCGCCAGCATCGGGCGCAGGTCCCAATAGGTCGCGGGTTTCACGCCGGTCTTTTGCTCGACCAACTTCACGCCCGCGGCGAAGAGCTGCTCGTCGGTGTCGCAGATGGCCCGCACCTGCACATTATGACTGTCCTTCAGGCCGCACCAACTGGTGAGATGGACTGTCCCCTGATTGCGGATACCAAGCACCGCGACATTGATGCGTTCGTTGGCCCCGCGCACGGCGGCGTAGGATTTGGCGCTGAAGCCCATCCCGCCGATGGTGATGCCGGCGGTGCCGATCGCGCCGCGTTTCAGGAAATCTCTTCGGTTGGTTGGATGCATGGTGGTGAAGAAAAGGGGGGCGGCCGGGAGGGTCGCGTCCTGGCCGGGGCCGGCGGGCGCGCCACACGGCCGGCCGCCGGCCGTTGGCCGGGGCGCTGGCACAGGCGCGGGACGGGCGCAGTGTTCACGATGGGGCAGACAACCGCCGGCACGGGCCGGCGTCAACGGGCGAGTGGCCGCCGCGCGTTGGGGCGTTGCACCCGCCTTACGGCGGAGCGGGGTGGCTGAACCCAAGGCGGCTCAGGCAGATGACATTCGCCACGGTGCGGTCGAACTTCAGGCGCACGATGCCCACCTTCGACGGATCGATGCCCGGGAAGGCCGACAGCGGCACACTGACGGTCTGGAACACCGGCTCCCAGTCCTTCGGGTAGCGTATGTTCTCCCACCTCGCGAGTTTCGTGAACTGCTCTTTCAAGGGTGGTGGGATCGCGGCAAAACGGCTCACTACACACGCGGCGGTCGCGCCATCCGTGGCGACGAGTTCAAGGGTAAAGTCGGGTGACACGCGGAGCTGATTCATATCTTCCGCGCTGTTTTTCCCCGTTGCTTTTCCCGCCTTCTTTTTGGGGAGGAGGGGAGCGTTCTCGTCGAGGGCCGCGATGGAGAGCTCAAGCGTCGACGCGCTGTCCAGGCGCCAGGTGTTTGCGGCGCCGTCGGGCAGGGTAATGGTGTAGGAAGCCGTCGGGGAGGCTTTGGCGCGGTTCCAGCCGAGAAACACTCCATTGTAATCCCGATTGCCCTGTCGCCATGGAATCGCGCCTTCCCGCCAGATCGAGAGATTCAGCCCGGTGATCCGCCCGCCGGGCGCTGTGGCGGTGGTGAGGTCGGCATCCTCGGCATACGTGGCGAGCGGGATGTAGGAGGCATCCTGATACCGGTTGAGGTAGATCGTCTCCGGCAGCCAATCGCGTCCGGTGCGCCAGTCCCGCAGCAGCGGACGGTAATCGGTGCGATCGCGCAGCGTCGCTTCGAGGAAGGCGGTGATGTACGTCTTCGCAATCCGCCGCTGATCGTCGCCGGACATCAATTGCTTCTTGTTCAGCAACCAACCCAGCGGTTTCCGCTGATCACTGTCGCCCCAGACCGTGTTGAACTGACCGTGGTTGGCGCGATACGCGTAAATCTCCGCCTTGAACCATGGCCCGGGCCGCGTGTAGCGCACATGATCCCATTGGCGGCTGCCTTGGAAAGTCGACACGTCGGCGTCATGGGAGCCGTGGAGTGTCAGGTAGCTCACGTTTTCCACCCAGCGGTGCCGTTCCGCCGGCTTGTACTGGCCGTCCACGGGTGCAATCGCCACCACCGCGCGGATGTCGAAGCCATAGTCGAACTCGATTTGGGCGTTCTCCGGGCAGTACTTGAGCCGGTTGAACGCGGCGGCGGTCGCCGCAGCCTCGCCCCCGCGCGAGTGGCCCATCAGGGCGATGCGCGTGAGATCCACCTTGCCCTGAAAGGGATTGCCGGCGGCCTGATCCCATTCCCGCCACAGGCGCAGGTGTTCCAACAGCATCCATCCGCGCACGGCCTGCTGTTTGGGCAGTTCGTGATACAGCCCGCTGTTCAGAAAATTTTCGTCGATCGATGCGAAAATGAAACCCCGGCTGGCGAGCAATTCCCCCAGATAGGCGTACCCCGGATCGGAGAAGTCCGCCAGGTTGTGATTGCCGTGCACGATCAGCACCAGCGGGAACGGTCCCGGACCGTCCGGATACCAGACGCGCGCGTTGAGCGGCAGACGGTCGAGGTCGAACCCCCAGTAGATTTTGCGGATCCAGCGCTTCCAACCCTTGAAATCCTTGAAAAATTCGGACGCATCGAGCGTGCGGGTCTTGAGCGCGACGCCGGCGCCATATTCCGGCCGCCGCTGGTCCGTGCCCGCGCCGTAGTACAGCCGTTTGACCGGGTACGCGCCGATGGTGTTGGGATTTGGGGCCGTCGATTTTTCCGGCAGGTTTGCGGCGGGCGGTTTCCAGGACACGATCTTTCGCAGGTTGCCGTCATGGGCGAGCAGCCAGACGAACCACGTGTTCGCCGCCAGCCCCGCCACGAGCAGCAGCAGGGTCGCCAGTTTTCGTTTCCAGACGGCCTGGGAAAACTCCGCCGAAAACAATGCCGCGATCGCGGCCCCAAGGCACGCGTTCGCGAGCGTCAGGAGGATGGCGAGCGGCACGGTGAGATCGGGCGGACCCCAGGCCAGGGTGATGAGGGTGCAACCGCCCGCGAGGATGCCCGTCGTTCGCCGCGGCAGTTTTCGCAGAAGGGTGAGCACGAGGGCCACCCCGAGCGCCACCAACGGCAGCAGCAGGGCCGCGACCAGAATCACCAGCGTGAAATCGAACGCGTAGCCGAATCCGGATTGGAGATACAGGCCGGCGATGGTGACGGAGCCAAGGACCGGGAGCAGCATTCCGCGCCAGGCGCCCCGTTTCGCCAGGGGGCCCGGCTTGATCGCCAGCCACTGGGCGACCGACCAGTCCCGGGTTTTGCCCCACCACGATTTGAGACGAATTCGAAGGGAGGTCAGCATTCAGGCAAAACGGCACAGCCGGCGGCCGGGAGTCGGGCCACGGAAATATCGAGTGGAAGTCGGATTAATCTCATGGGGCGGCAGCGGTGACGGGTGCAGACAGAGGATGCGGAGGGAAGGGGACGGATCTGGCAGCGTCAACCAGCGAGGAGGCGTGGGCCGGCTCACTTCAGCCATTTGTCCGCGTAGTCCAGCCATACCTGCCAGTCCCCCGTCGTCATCGAGTGCTTGCCGGGCCGGATGTAATAACCGAGCCGCTCCGCCAGCAGTTCACCGCTCGCGGGACGCGGTTCCGGCAGCTGCGGCGCCGCGCCCCACAGCGCGTACACCGGCGCCGCCGCGCGCAGCATCTGGTATTGGCCCGTTGGATTCGCCCACAAGTCCTCCTCCGCATTGCTCAGCAGCACGGGCCGCGGCGCGCACAGCGCGATCAACGCGTGTTGATCGAAGGGCAACCGCACCACCGCCTCACCGTTGAACGCCTTGAAATTTCCGCAGAACCAATGGGGAAAATTCTTGTTGATCACCGCGGTCGTCTCCGCCGTGGGGCGCCCGTTCGCGTTGAGCTTCGCCAGATTCTCCTCCAGCCGATCCGGGGCCGAGCCGCCGCAGCCCGCCTGACTCGGGATCGCCAGCGCGATGCGCTGGTCGAACGCCGCGGCCAGCAGCGCCGTCTTGCCGTTGCGCGAGTGCCCGACCACGGCCACTCGCTGCGCGTCGATTTCCGGCACCGTCTCCAGATAATCCAGCATGCGCGAAAAACCCCACGCCCACGCCATGATCGTCGCCGTGTCCGCGTCGCCGCGTTTTCCCCGCGGGCTGAATTTATCCAGCACCGTCTCCGCCAGCGTCTTGTCATCCGGCACGACATCACCGCTGAAGAAAGTCGCGACCGCGTAGCCGCGGGCCACGGACTGCGCGAGGGCCCACGTCTCCCGCTGCTTTCCCCGCCCCGCTTCCGCCGCGCGATTCGGGGTCGCGCCGGGGAACTTGTCGCCCACCCAGCCGCGGGGCAGCTGGATCTGCGGATCATCGAGGAGTTGATAGTTTCCGTGAAAATTCATCCCGAGAAAACATGCCGCCTTGGGTCGCGCCCCCGCTTGATTCGTCGTGGAGTGGGGGATCACGAGCAGCAAATGCACCGGGGCCGCGAGCCCGCAACTCACCTCGATCTCCCGCAGCGTCGCCTGGCCCCCGAGCGCCGCCCGGTCCTCCCGGATCATCTTGCCCTCGACCGGGCGGGCCGTCGACGGTCGCGCACCGTACATGTAGTGTGCGAAAAGCGTGCGCAGCTCCGGCGCGCGTTTTTCGAGCCAGGCTTCCCTCGAGGTCACCCGCGAGCCATCGCGCATTACGAGCGGATCCGGCAGTGCCGCGCTGGCGGGCAGTGTCTCCGGCTTGGGCAGAACCGCGGCGAACGAAACGGACATGCTGGCGAGGAGAAGCGGAAGGAGAGCGCGCATGGGGAAAACCTGGCGGGCCGGGGTGCGGGTGTCGAACGGCATCTGGCTCGACGAGAAACTGCGGCTCCGCGGACTCGACTGCCCCGAACTGAGCACGCCCGAAGGCAAAAGCCGCCAGACGCGGCGGCGGTGGGTCGACTCCCGGGAGCGCGGCGGGTGGAGTGGCCGTGGTCATGGCGATGGCGGATGTTTTTCCGAGTTGAGGCCACGAGTCGGAGCGCGGTTCGATGGAGGGTCCACCCGCCGGGCCGCCGGTGTGCCTACGGGAAACTGAAGACGTAGGCGAAAATCAGAAGAACAAGGGCGAGGAATCCGAAGAGGATGCCGTACGCCACCTTGGGGGGAAGTCCCGGCAGGGTGTCGCGCCGGCGGTCGCCGCGCTCGGATCCGATCCCCGTCCCAATGGGCAGGCGCACCGCCGGGCTCGGCCCGGTTCGTTCGGCGGAAACTGGTGCTACCGGGCAGGGGAGCGGGAAACGAGTTTTGTTTTTCTGGTATTGGGCCAGCAGCGATTGGATGGCCTCCCGCTCTTCCTGGGTGCCGGCCGCTGGCTGGTCCATCGCGGCAAGACTTTGAATGATCGGAGCGAGATCTTGTTCTTCGATCATGACGGCGCCGTTGAGCTGCTGGGAAGGGATGCCAGGCAAGTCGGTGCCGCGGGCCGCCTGGTTCAATCGGACCGCCCACTGTCTCGCCCGGCGGGCATCGCCAGCGCGAAAACTGGTGAGCAGGGCCAGCAGAACGCACGCGGCTCGTGGAATTGGCGCGAGACCGGGCAGCAGCGCCGCCGCTCCCGCCGCCACCTCCAGATCCGCCGTGCCGCTCCTGTACCTGGCGATCAGCGCGTTGAAGGCGTCGGCTTCCCCTGCTCCCGACGCGGACCCCGACGGTGTTTCGTTTGCTCGTCGTGAAATTTCCGCCCTGCTCCGCGCGACGAGCTCCTGGTAAAACTTGCCGAACTCTCCGGGCAATACCTGGTGGTCGCGCTCAAAGTCTCCGGTGACGGGATCAAACCATCCCCACGGACCACTAAAGACGACCAGCGGGTCGCCCCGTTTCCAGCGCACCAGGGCCGCCTCCAACCGTTCCGCGGTTTTCTGGCAGGAAGCCGCCTCCTTGAGGCCGTGCACGACATACTGGTCATAAAAGGAGAAGCGGCGCGCACCTTCCCGCCAAAAGGCGAACACGTATTCCGACCCGCCGCGTCCTTGAATCCCGCAGGCACTGTAACGTTCCGGCACGGTTTGATCCGAGGCGAACAGCGACCCGCCGCGCGAGTGAATCCAGCGATTTGGCCACAGTTCCGGTGCGCAAAAACCCTCGACGACGCCGTCAGCTTTGCCTTGAAAAAACGAGAATTTCTCCGGCAATCGTGCCGTGAGCACCGGCCAGTGCAGGCGGATAAACCGGCCAATTTCCGATCCACGACGGGTGGTTGCAGCTGAAGAATTCATCGCGACGTCATCCGGCTCCTGGCGCTCTTTTCGGGCTTTCTATTTTGGGGAAAACTGGCGCTCGCTGGGTGGAGTCGGGATGGGGGTCGATCGCACCGCGGTTATGGTAGTTCTCCCCCTCGCCCGCTGGCCGCAGCGAACGGTGATCTCCGGGTTCAAGTGCGGCCGGCCCCGCGCGGCGCCTAGACAGCTGCTCGCACCGCGCGTCGCGGTCGCTGCTTCGCGGATACGGAGCGGATGATCGTCGTCAACGCCGGGGCGCGGGGGAGTTCGGCCGCGATTGGGGCGAGGGCGCGCGCGATCAAGTCGCCGATCTTCGGCTCGTCGAGATCGGCCGACGACTTGAGCCGGAGGCTCCGCACCTGGTGGCCGCTGCCTTTCAGCAAACCATGTGGATCGGCGAGCTTCGCGCCCTGCAGAAAGCAGAGGGTCACCCAACTCGGAAAGGCCGCCAGCGAGAGGACAGCTTCCGACGGGCGGGGCGTCGGGCCATAACCGAAGACGAGGGCGTTGTAGTTGTCGTAGACAAACTCGACGCCGCGGGGGAACCGCGCGCGCAGCCTTGCCCGGATTGCTTTGATCTCCGCCGCCATTGCCGGGGTGTACTTGCCGATGAAGCCGGCCAGTTGGGATTTGAGGGTCGGTGTTTTCACGGAGCAGACGCTACGTCGGGGTGGATGATGGTGAGGTTGAAGTCCGTTGTCAGGTCGGAAATCTTGATCCGCATGTGCCGGTCGACCTCGGGACGCGGTGCGATCACGGGCATCCGGGAAACGTGGCGTGGGCTCGGGCGCGGGGCAGAGGTTGGCTCGCGCCCTAAGACGACGTCGCGAACGTCAGGGGGAAACGTCGTCATACGCGTGCCCACTTTGATCGCCTCACCGATCGAAAGGCTCGGCAGGCGGTCCAATTTTTCCTGAAAACTTGGCAGGGATGTCGGCGGCGCCGAAAGCGCGGGCAACGGCCGGCTCAGCAGGAGCAACGCGATGGCCTTCATCGGCTGCCAATGTAGCATCGGAGACAGCGACGCGCAACGGGGTGCCGCGCCGAAAGCACTTTGCGACCGCGCGCCGGGCCGCGAACTGATTTTCGAAAACAACGCGAATGCGGTTTGCTTTCCCCCGGATTCATTTTCCCTTGGACGGTTTATCTTCCGATCATGCACCACGCCTCGCTCTTCACTCCCGTCACCCTGGGGTCGCTCCAACTGCCGAACCGCATCATCATGGCCGCGCTCACGCGGTGCCGCGCTGATGCCGCGCACGTTCCGACCGACCTCATGGCGGAATACTACTCCCAGCGAGCCAGCGCCGGGCTTATCGTCGCCGAGGCGACGATGGCCATCGAGGGCAATTCCGCGTTCGGCGGTCGTGAGCCGGGCATCTACTCCGCGGCCCAGGTCACCGCCTGGAAAAAGATCACCGCGGCGGTCCACGCCCAAGGCGGCCGGATCGTGCTGCAGATCTGGCACGGCGGCCGCGCCTGCCACTCGCTGCTGAACAACGGCGCTCAGCCCGTCGCTCCGAGCCCCTTGCGGATCACCAACGACGAGACCCATACCCCCCAGGGCAAGAAGCCCTACGAGGTTCCGCGCGAGCTGCGCGATGACGAGTTACCCGGCATTATTGCCGGTTTCCGGCACGCGGCGCAGAACGCCCAGGCGGCCGGCTTCGACGGCGTCGAGGTCCACGG
>SXSC01000097.1 GCA_005792355.1 Opitutaceae bacterium | reverse complement strand
GCCAGCAGCGTCTTGCCCGTGCCCGGAGGCCCGACCATCAAGATGCCCTTGGGAATCCGGCCGCCCATCTTGGTGAATTTTTTCGGGTCCTTGAGAAACTCGACCACCTCCGAGACCTCCTCCTTCGCCTCGTCGCATCCCGCCACGTCGGCAAAGGTCAGCTTGTCGCGATCCCGCGTCAGCAGCTTGGCCCGGCTCTTGCCAAAACTGAGGGCCCCCCGGCCCGCCTGCCGCAACTGGCGCACAAACAAAAAATACAGCAGCCCGATGATGATGACGAACGGGATGACCTGCGCCGCAATCGAGGTCAGCAGCGTCTGCGTCGGCTGCTCGACAAACATCTTGGTCTTGCCCATGCGTTCATGCATGGCCTCGGTCACCCGACCCGTCGCGCGATACCGTTTGTACGGGCTGTCCGCATCGCGCCGGCTTTCGCCTTCGATCGTCATCCAATCGCGACCCCCACTCGGGTCCGAACGAATCACCGACGCCTTGGCCGGATCACGATTGATGTTACCCGCTTCCGCGCGCTCCACCACATCCTGGATTAAAATGATATCGGGACTGGTCGCGGTCTGGCCCGGGAGCCAGAGCAGCGCCAATACCGCCGCCACGAGCGCCAGCCAGAAGAACAACATCTTCGGCTGAAAGCGCTCCGGAGGCAGATTCTTCAAAGCGCGGCGGGACTTCTTGTTTTCGGGTTCGGGCATTTAAGGTGTGGACTGGTCGCGGAAGGTGGATGTTCCCCGGTGATAAGTCAATTGGGACGCCGCCGGATTCTGAACGGGGAGGTTTTGCCCGTCGCAAACCGCAACTGCCGCCCATCGGTCACCGCAAAGCCGTGCCGACCCAGACTTTGCCGGGTCTTCCGTCCGCCCTCCAACACCAGCAGCAGCGAATCAAACGCCTGGCGCGACGGTTCGCCGCTCCGCGGATTCCGGCCGAGCCAGCGGTGCAAAGCCCGGCGCCACAACGCCCGCGGCTTTCCCCGCAAGCGGGCCAAAAGGAGCCGTCCCCGGGCATCAATCGGATCAATTTCATCCAGCCACGCCTCAATCGCCGAATCGTCCTCCTCCAGCAGCAGGCGCGACCGCGCGGCTCCGGCCAGGGCGTCGCGTTGCGCGGCTTCAATCCAACCGCTCAACACTTCGCCGCGGATCCGATTCCGGAAAAACTCGCCCGAAGCGTTGCTGGAGTCTTCCCGCCAATCGATCCGCGCCGCGCGCAGGGCCGCCAAGACATCGGCCTTTTTCAACGTCAGCAGCGGACGCAGGTGCACGCGCCCGCCCGCCACGGCTTGCACCGGTCGCGGTGCGGCCAGCCCACCCGCACCGCTTCCCCGGGCCAGTCGCATGAGCATCGACTCCGCGATGTCGTCCTGTTGGTGGCCCACCCAGACGACTCGCGCGTGCTTTTTGAAAAACGCCATCCGGGCCGTGCGCGCTGCCGCTTCACTCGCCCCGCCTTTCTGGCCCAGCCAGCTCCCGGCCGTGAACTTCACGCGCAAGGCCGCGCAAACGCGCCGGCAGAACCGAGCATCCGCCCGCGACTCCGCGCCGCGCAGCCGGTGATCAAAATGCAACACCCGCAGCATCCGCCGCCGCTGCGGCCAATGGGCCCAAAGCAGCAGCAGGAGCGCCAGGGAGTCCGCGCCTCCCGAGAAGCCCACCCCCCAAACACCACGCCGCGGCGCGGCCTCCGCCCACGCCAGCACCGCCGCGTCCAATCGTTCGCGGGGAATCAACACCGCGAGCCTGGCGGCGGCATCACGCAAAACTGAGGTGTTCTTTCCCAAAATATGGCACCAGCGCCGCGGGAATTTTCACCCGCCCGTCGGCTTGCAGGTTGTTTTCCAGGAGCGCGGCGAGCACGCGCGGCACCGCCAGGCCCGAGCCGTTAATCGTGTGCACCAGTTCGGGTTTCCCCGTTTCCTTCGAGCGGAAACGAATCTGCGCCCGTCGCGCCTGAAACGCCTCGAAGTTTGAACAGCTCGAGACTTCGAGCCAGCGTTTCTGCCCGCCCGCCCACACCTCCAGGTCGTACTTTTTCGATTGCGCGAAGCCGAGGTCGCCCCCGCACATCAGCAGCACGCGATAGGGCAGACCAAGCTTCCGCAACAACTGCTCCGCGTCCGCCCGCAGCCGGTCGAGTTCGTCATAGCTCGTCGCGGGGTGCACCCACTTCAGCAACTCGACCTTGTCGAACTGGTGCAGCCGGTTCAACCCGCGCACCTCCTTGCCATAACTGCCGGCCTCCCGCCGGAAGCACGGCGTGTAGGCGCACCGGTAAATCGGCAGCGCCGACTCCTCCACGATCTCATCGCGAAAGAAATTCGTGAGCGGCACCTCCGCCGTCGGCACCGCATAGAGATGATCCGGCGTCGTCTCGTACATCTGCCCTTCCTTGTCCGGCAACTGGCCGGTCGCCGTGGCGCTCGCGGCATTCACCAAAATCGGCGGACTGACCTCGACGTACCCCGCCTTGCCGTTTTCATCGAGGAAGAAGTGGAGCAACGCCCGCACCAGCCGCGCCCCGTCGCCGAGATAGAACGGAAACCCCGCCCCGCTCACCTTCGCCCCGCGCGCGAAGTCGAAGAGTTTTTCGAATCCGGTGATTTCCCAATGCGGTCGCGCCCCGGCTGACACCGCGGCGATGTCCCCGTGCGTCGCGGCCACCACGTTTTGCTCCGGCGCCCGGCCCTCCGGCACGCTCGCATGCGGCAGGTTGGGCACCGACAGCATCGCCTGCCGGAGTTTCTCCTCGCTCTGCTTGAGCTGCGCCTCCCGCTCTTTCGCCTGCGCCGAAACCGTCTTCATCTCGCCCACCTTGGCGATGAACTCCGGCGATCCTTTCGGCAGCGCCGCCATCGCGGTGTTCGCGGCTTTCTGCTTCGCACGCAGTGCTTCCACCTCCTGCAATTGCGCCCGCCACGCGCTGTCGATGGCCAGCACCGCGTCGAGATCGACCTCGAGATGTTTCTTCGCAATCGCCGCCCGCACCAGGTCGGGGGTTTCACGGATGAGTTTTGGATCGAGCATGCAGATAAATTTTTGCTACTAAACGTTGTCAGCCTGCAAACTGCCGGGCCGACCTGCGAGAAAAACGTTGCCCGCGAACGAAATTCCCCGCGCTTTCGCCCCGGTTCCTCTCCGCCACGCTGCCGCCGCCGGGCCATGCGCCGCACTCCGGGAAACTGGGAATTTTTCGGATTCGTCCGCCGCCTGGCGGCGATTTAAGGAATTTGTCGGGGAGGCGGGTCTGCATCGCGGCCAGATTGGCGAATTTTCCCAAAAACTGAGTTCCCAAATCCGACAAATTCCTACGGCCGGAACCGCGCCCGCTGAAAACGGGCATAAACATCCTTGGCCGCGAGCAACTTCAGGTCACCCACCGGCGCCTGCACCACGACGTTACCCGGTGCCGTCATCGGATAGGGCCCGAACAGCCGCGGATCGGTCGGCCCAAAAATCCCCATCACCCGCACCCCCAGCGCCGCCGCCAGATGCATCGGCCCACTGTCATTGGCGATCACCCAGTCCGCCCGCCGCACCAGCGCCGGCAGTGATACCAGACTCGTATTCCCGGTGAGGTTGAAAAACTGCGCCGGCGGAAACGCGGCGCGATCATGCACGTATCCGCTTCCGGCCCACACCACTTTGCGGTTCTTGTCCTCCCGCAGGATCAGTTCCGTGAGCTGCTTGAATCCGTTCCAGCACTTCTCGGCGCGCCGGCTGTCCACAAACATCACGATCGGCTTGCCGCCCCCCCGGGCGTCGGCAAAACGCAGAGTGAGCCCTTCCACCTCCCGGAACTTCAGGGTCCCCTGCAACTCCGGCTTGGCGCCGATCACCGGGCAAAACTGCAGGAGAATCTCCAGCGCATGGCTGCGCCGCCCATCCTTGGGCAGCGGCACCTTCTCATGGTAGAACACCCCGGACCATTCGCGCGCGTCCGAACGGCCCACCTTGCGGTCCGCCAACACCCGCGAGGTCAACAGCCCGGTGCGCAGCAACCCCTGCAGGTCGAAGACGAAGTCAAAATGCTTCCGCCGCAGCTCATTGGTCAGACGCAGGAATCCCTTCGCCCCACCCGCCCGCTCGAAGACATAGACTTGATCGATCGCCTCGCAGGCCCGCACGATCGGGGCGAAAATTTCCCGCACCACCCACGAAATGCGCAACCCCTGCACCTGCGCCTTGAGCGAGGTCGCAACCTGCAGGCCGTGCACAATGTCGCCCAAGGACGACGGTTTGATGATGAGGAGTTCGGTCATGGACGGGACGAAGCGGGATGAAATCCAGCTGCATAAAGGTTGAGTTTCAGGGTCATTGTCATGCGAAATCAAACGCCAAATCGCCGCTCTGGCGGGAGAACTTCGCCCACCGGCGGCAACGAGATGATTTGCCTCACCGGCGTCCCCGGCGCAATCACGAGGTCCGCGTGTTGCTTTTTTCGCTAAAATTTCTCGGTTGGCTCACCGCCCACACTCCCGAAGCCGTCCTGCGCGGGCTGGCCGCCGCGCTCGGTGATTTTATCTTTTTCTGTCTGCCGCGCCGCCGGCGTCTGGTGCTCTCCAATCTCCACCATGCCTTTCCGGAACGGACGACAGGCTGGCACCGCCGGATCGGTCGCGTCAGCTGCCGCCGCCTGATCGAGACCGGCCTGCTGTCGCTGGCCACTCCCTATCTCAGCGAGCGCCGGTTTCGCGACATCATCGCCGTCTCGCCCGAATTGCTCGCCGCGTACGCCCTGCATGCCCGCGAACCGGCGGCCACGCTGATCTGTTCACCGCACATCGCCTACTGGGAGGCGCAAACCGCGAAGCCGCTCGTCGTGCCCGGACCCTTTCCGGAATTCGGCATCATCTTCCGTCCGCTCGACCATCCCGCCGCCGACGACTTTGTCCGCCACTCCCGCGAGCGCTTCGGGATGAAACTGCTGTCGCGTCGGGAGGGTTTCGCCGAGGCCTTGAAGATTCTCCGCCGCCGCGGCTTGGTCGGCGTCCTCTTCGACCAGAACGCCGGGACGCAGGGCGCCCTCACCACCCTCTTCGGCCGCGTTTGCTCCACCACCGAACTGCCCGGCCTGATGGCGGAAAAATTCGCGGCGCGCGTCTACGGGATCTTCCCGCGACGGCGCGCGTTCTGGCGGGTCGAGATCGGCGCGCAGCGGATTCCCCACGATGGCACCGGGCCCGCGGTGACCCTCGGCCTGAACCGCTGGCTCGAGGACCTGCTGCGCTCCGACGACGACCTCTGCGCCTCGTGGCTGTGGGCGCACGATCGCTGGCGGAATCAGGACATGCCCGCGCGCCGCTTCCGGCTCGAGGCCAGGCGGGATCTGCTGACATCCGATCTGGCGGCGCGCGGACTCGCCGCCGTGCCCCGGCGCACCCGCATCTGGATTCGCCTCCCCAACTGGCTCGGCGACGTCGTGCTGGCCCTGCCGCTCCTTCGCGCGCTCCGCTGCGGACGTCCCGACGCCGAGATCACCCTCGTCGCCCGCCCGCAGTTCCTGCCGTTGCTCGAATCCTGGGGAGTGGCCGACCGACTGCACGCCCTGCCGCCGCGCGGTCCCGGCTATTTCGCCCATTTCCGGTCGCTGCGGCACGAGTATCCCGATGTCTGGCTGCTCCTGACCAATTCGCTGCGGGGCGATCTCGAGGCCTGGCTGACTGGCTGCCGTCAGCGATTCGGCCTGCTCCGCCCCGGGCGTTTCCGGCCGGGCCTGACCCACGCGTATCGGGTTCCCGGTGACTTCGACGAACGTCATCATCACCAACTCGAACTCTGGGAGAACCTGTTCCGCCACTTTGGGCTCGCCGCACCCCTCGACCGCTCGCCCCTGCAGGCGCGCCCCGCATCTCCCGCCGCGAGCATCGCCCTGATTCCCGGTTCCGAAAATAACCCGGAAAAACGCTGGCCGGTCGCGCATTGGCGGGCGCTGATCCGCGCGTTTCCCACCGCGCGGTTCGTCATCCTCGGCACGGCCAACGACCGCCCGATCACCGCCGCGATCGCCGCCGGTTTCGACCCGGCGTGCGTCGAGGATGCGGCCGGCCGCACGAATCTTCCCGCGTTCGCCGATCACCTCCGCGCCGCGCGGATCCTCGTGACCAACGACACCGGCGGCATGCATCTCGCAAACGCCCTCGCCGTGCCGCTCCTCGCCCTGTTCGGTCCCACGAACCCGCTTCGCACCGGGCCGGTGTTTGACGCGCCCCTCCGGATCCTCCAGCCTCCGGACTGCCCGGCGACCGGCGGTGGTGAACTCGCCAAACTTTCTCCCGCCACCGTCGTCACCGCCTTGCGCGCCCTGCTGCCGGCCGATCTTTCCTAAACTCTCCCCCCTCTCCGCTTCTCCGAGTCTCCTCTTCTCCCCCTGTGCCCCTGCTCGCTGTCACCGATCTCCGTACCAGCTTTCACACCCGCAACGGCGTCTACCGGGCGGTCGACGGCGTGAGCTTCGCCATCGAACGAGGCGAGACCCTCGGCATCGTCGGTGAGTCCGGGTCAGGCAAGACCACCCTGGGGAAGGCGATCCTCGGCCTGGCGCCGGTGTCGGGCGGTGAGATCCGAATGGCTGGGAAGCCACTCCCACCCCGGATCGGTCATCGATCTTCCGGCGTCCGTCGTGCGATCCAGGTCGTCTTCCAGGACGTGTCCACCTCGCTGAACCCTCGGCGCACCATCGGTGGGACGATCGCGGACCCGATGCGCGTCAATCGTGTCGGTGATCGAAGTTCTCGACGCGAACGAGTCCGCCAGCTTCTGGAGACGGTGGAATTGCCACCTGAGTTCGCATACCGCTATCCGCATGAACTGAGCGGCGGTGAGCGCCAGCGGGTAGGTGTCGCACGGGCGTTGGCATTGGGGCCACGGCTGGTGATACTGGACGAGCCCACCAGTTCGCTTGACGTATCGGTCCAGGCGAAGATCGTGGAGCTCTTAGCCAGCCTTCAACGGAGCATGGATCTCACGTACCTTCTGGTCAGCCATGACCTTGCGCTCGTGCGTACGTT
>SXSC01000010.1 GCA_005792355.1 Opitutaceae bacterium | reverse complement strand
GAACTCTACAATCGGGAATGGCGCCTCGAGAAACTCGGCTACAAGAGCCCGCTCGAAGCCCGCCGCGATTTCCAACCCTCCACTCTTTTAGCCGCCTGATTAAACTTTATCTTGTGTCCAGACAACCGGTGGCGACACACAAAGATCATCCTTATCGGTTTGGGGAATTGTCGAACATCGGCGATTGCTGCATTGCTTGCAGCCGAGAAGCCCAGAATCGAGCGCTTCGGCAGCGACGACTCCGCATCGATTCTAGAACTTCCTTGAGGCAGGCAAGCACGGGGAACACGCCGCTTCAGTCGACGCCGGGACCTGTTACGCCGGCCGCCGGCACAGCCATCGCGCCAGCTCCTGTCGTGGCTGTCCTTTGGGCAAGGCCACGCGATCAATCCGGCGCAAGTCTTGGGCAGGCGGGTGGCGGTGATCGAACGAGCATCAGTCTTGGATGTCGTCGAGACTCTTTCCACTGATCTTTGAGGTAGTCGGCGTGGGTGGGAAACGGCGCGACGCAAAGCGCACCGTCGCCGACGCTGCGGGGACTGGCTCCCGGGGCCGCGTTCTGCGAGGGTTGGGCCATGACCCGCCGCCGCTTCCTGCAGGCCGCCTGCTTGCCGATGCTCGCTTCCCCCGCCTCCATCGCCGGCACACCCTCTTCGCCAAAACCCCGAATCGCGCTCAAGGTCCTGCTCGACATTCCGTTCCACCGCGTGCCCACCCGCTGCGGCGAACGTGTGCTGACACTCGACCTCTGGCTCCCTCAGGACACCGGCGGTCCGGTACCGCTCGTGGTCTACATCCACGGTGGAGCCTGGCGCGAAGGCACGCAGTACCGGCCGCCGTTCCGTCCCCGCCTCTTCGACGACAGCATCGGGATCGCCGCCGTGACCTACCGCTTCAGCCACGAGGCTCCCTTCCCCGCGATGCTCCACGACTGCCGGACCGCCGTCCGCTGGCTCCGCGCGCATGCCGCCGCAATCAACATCGACCCGCAGCGCTTCGCTCTCTGGGGAATCTCCGCCGGCGGTCATCTCGTGAGCATGATGGGGGTCACCCAAGGGATCCCCGAGTTCGAGGGTTCGGACCCTTGGTCCAGCCAGTCCAGCGCCGTGCTCGCAGTCTGTAACTGGTGCGGCCCGACCGACCTGTCGCGCGCGATGGTCGACCCGGTGCCGGGCGCCGAGATGCGGACGCTCGTTCCCCAGGTGATCGGCGGCCCGATCGAGACGCATCGCGAGGTCGCCCTCGCCGCCAGTCCGCTCCACCACGTGCTGACCCGCGGAGCCGCCGCTTCCCCGCCGTTTCTCATCGTCCAGGGCGGCCGCGACGACCTGGTGCCGGACTATCACGCCACCCGCTTTCACACCGCCCTGCGCGAAGCGGGCGCCGACTCCGAACTGCTCCTCCTGCCCGAACTCGGACACTCCCTCGACCATCCCGAGGCCGCGCGCGTCACTCGGGAGTTCCTCGTTAAGCATCTCCGGTCACGCTGAGCCGCGTCCTCCCCGCTCACTGCGCATCTCTTCCTTCATGAAAACTCAATTGTTCGCCGGTGCCTTGTTCGGCTTGGCCGCGCTCCCGGCGTCGGCCCTCGAGGTCAGACTCGCGCTCGAGCCCTCCGACGTCCCGCGCGCGAACTGGCCCGTCACCTCCGGCGTGCCGTTCGCGCAAGGTGCGCTGCTCGAGGCTGCGCACCTCACTCTCGTCGACGACGCCGGCCGGCCCGTCCCTCCCCAGACCGACATCCTCGCTCGCTGGCCCGACGGCTCGGTGCGCTGGCTGCTCGTGGACTTCCAGGTCGCCCAGCGCGCACCGAAGTCCGCGCGCGCGTTCACGCTCCGCCACGATCCCACCAGAACCGCCACGCCCGCCACGTCGCCGCTGCGCGTCACCACCGAACGCGGCCTCACGATCATCGTCACCGGACCGCTGCGTCTCGCCCTCGACCCCGCCCGCCTCGATCCGCTCGGCGCGGCCTGGCTGGACCGCGACGGCGACGGCCGCTTCGCCGACGACGAGCGTGTCACGCGCCCCGCCGGCGGCTTTTTCGTGCGCGACGCCGCCGGCAATCGTTTCGAGTCCGCGCAGGCGCCCGCCGAGATCGTGGTCGAGGAGGCCGGCCCCCTGCGCGCCTGCGTGCGCGTGACGGGCCGCCACGGCACCGCCGGCGGCGCGACGTTGTTTCGCTACATCCTCCGCCTGCACGCCATCGCCGGACAGCCGTTCGTGCGCTGCAGCTACACGTTCATCAACGACGCCCAGGACGCAGTGATGACCGGCATCAAGGAACTCGGCCTGACCGCGCAGCTCGCCGCGCCGTCGCCCGCCGCCGCGCGCCGCGATTACCAGAGCGATGAAAGCCATTTCGAGCGCGACGGTCACGCTGCCGGCACCCGTGCCCCCGGCTGGGCGAGCGTAGGGGGCTCCGGCGCCGGCCTCGCGCTCGGCGTGCGCGAGTTCTGGCAGCAGTGGCCCAAGTCCATCGAGACGCGTGAAGGCGCGATCGTGCTCGGGCTCTGCCCGGAATTGCCCGCCGGTCGCTACGACGGCAAGCCGCTGCGCGAGGAGACCAAGCTCTACTTCGCGCTGCGCGGCGGCCTGCACACGTTCAAGGCCGGCCTGGCGAAAACCCACGAGTTCACCGCGCTGTTCACCGGCACCGACGCACCGGCCGACCAGCTCGCGAGTTTCTTCGTCGCCGCCGAGGAGCCGTTGCTCGCCGCCGTCGATCCCGCGTACGCCGCGGCGACGCGCGCCGCCGGCGAGTTCCCCACGGCCGACCCGCAGAAATACCTCGGCTACGATGCGTGGTTCGAGCGCGCCTTCGTCGATCACCTGCGGCGCCGCGACCAGGGTCGCGAGTTCGGCCTGCTCAATTGGGGCGACTGGTACGGGGAGCGCGAGGTCAACTGGGGCAACCTCGAATACGATCTACAAAGCGGCCTGCTGGTTCAGTTCCTCCGCACCGGCGACCGCCGCTACTTTCACCGCGGGGCGCAGGCCGCGCGCCATCACATTGAAGTCGATGTCGTGCACGCCACCAACCCGCACGTGGAGAACCCGTCCGGTCCGCCGCCGAAGGTCGGCGAGATCTGGGTGCACAGCGTCGGCCACACCGGCGGCTACTTCCACAACATCCCTGAGCTCCCGGTCGACCGCTACTACCAGATGGGCCACAGCGCCAACTATGGCCACGTGTGGGCGACCGGCGATCTGCTCTACTACCACCTCACCGGCGATCGCCGCGCGCGCGAGGTGGCGCTCGAGGTCGCCGACATGATGGCCGCCAACCTGTACGGCAAGGTCGACACGCATATTCGCCGGCTCGGCTGGCCGATCATCCTCGTGTTGTCCGCCTACGAGGCCACCGGCGACCCGAAGTATCTGCACGCCGCCACCGAGAACTGGAAATCGCTCCGCCAGAGCCTCGACCCGCAGCGCGGCTGGGTCGTCCGCCTCGCCGCCGATCACTGCCTGCACCCCGCGGGCAGCACGCGGCAAGAGCGCGAGACGATCTACCAGGAGCAGCGGTGCGAGGGCAACGTGCCGTTCATGGAGGGGCTCACGCTCTCCGCCCTCGCGCGTTACCACCGCCACACCGCCGATCCCGAGGTGCTCCGCGCGATCACGGTCGGCATCGACCAGATGATCCGCGAATGCTGGATGGAGGACCTGAAGACGTTTCGCTACACCGCCTGCCCGCTCTCGCCGAAAACCTGGACCAGTCTTTTCATGCTCAGCGCCGAGGCGATCGCCTATGAGGCGCGCCTCACCGGCAACCGCGAGCACGCGCGCATCCTGCGCGAAGGCATGCACGCGGCGATCCCGCGCGGCGACGGCTCGGGCGACGGCAAGGGTCTCGGGCTGATGACGTTTTTCGCGCCGTTCGCGCTGAGCGCGCTCGATTGAGGTGGGCAGGCTCGTCCCCGAGCCTGCCTTCGTCCCATCGCCCCCCGCCAACTCCACCCCGCCATGAACGCATTGCTCCGCCTCCTCGCAGTTTCCACTGCGCTTTTCGCGGTGGCGTCCGGGTGGATTTATTTCACCGCGCCCGCAGCGTGTTGACGGTGGCCGCCCGGCCTACGCGACCGCCATCCCCTGCCGGATCGAAGGAACCCACGATGACTCCACTACCGACCGACCGGATGTGGTTCGTTGACGGATACCACAACGGACCCTACTATGGCATCCCGCCGGGTAGCTGGCGCGACATCGCCGACGCACTGGAGCGACGCCCAGACTGGAAGCTCGCGCTCGACGTCGAGCCGCACACCTGGACGGAACTCAGGAGGCACGACCCGCGAACGTGGGCGCGACTGGTCGAAGCCGTGCGCGCACCGCGCCCGCGTGTCGAGATCGTGGCATGCCTTTACGCCCAGCCCTACTGTTGGGTGATCGACGGCGAAAGCACGCTGCGTCACCTGGTTGCAGGGCGACGTCTCACCGAGGCGCTTCTGCCCGGTGTGGCCATCGATACCTACTGCACCCAGGAGCCTTGCTGGACCTCGGCGTTGCCGCGGATGCTGCTCGAGACCGGCTACCGACGCGCCGTGCTGCGCGACCCGGGAACGGCCTTCTCCGGCTATATGCGCGGACGCAACCTGGAGAGCTTCCTCTGGCAGGGACCGGATGGCGCGACGCTTCCGTGCGTGGGGCGCTACGAGGTGGATGGACTCGTCAGATGCTGGGAGCATGAAAGCCGGTATGCCACCCGCGAATTCGCCCGACGCTGCCGTTCGGCGGGCATCGCACAGCCCGTCGGCACCGGGCTCCAGGACGTGGGGTGGCATGCCCGGCCGGCGGTGCCGTTCAAGGCGCCCGTCGATGAGTCGGGAGAGCACATCGTGTTTGTAACCTGGCGGGAGTACTTTGAGCAGATCGCCGCGCCACCAACACAGACTTGGCGCCTGAGCCAGGAGGACTTCCAGGTCTCGTTGCCGTGGGGTGACCAGGCGCTGGCTGCCGTCGCAGGCGACACGCGCATGGCGGAGCTGGCGCTGCGACGGACCGAGAAGTTCTCGACGCTGGCGTGGGCGCTGGTCGGCGCTGACTACGACGAGATCGCCCTCGCCAGCGTGCTGCACGACGTCCTCCACTGCCAGCACCACGATAGCTGGGTGTGCGCCCGCTGGCCGCGCCGCGGCTTGTCCTTCTTCGACCATGTCCTGGCCCAGAGCCGGATCGCCCGCAACACCGCCGGCACGATACAGGAAAAGGCTCTGGACGTCCTGACGGAAGCGTTGACCACGCCGGCGCCCGGAATGCCGGCGGACACGGTTCTGGTCTTCAACAGCGAGGGCGCACCACGAGAGGACTGGGTCGAGTTCGACTACGCGCTCCCTCCCGGACGGAGCGTGCACGCCATCGACGGCAACGGCCAACCGCTCGACCTGCAGATCCGACGCCATGTGCCTCCCGGACCTTTCGACCATGACGCGAACGATCATGCGGTGCGCCTGCTGACACGACTCCGCGTCCCCGGTGTCGGTTGGGCGACGTTCCAGGTCTGGCAAGGCGAGTCTCCGAGCCTTGCTCGGGTGCAGATCCAGAGGTCCGGCGATCGCTATCGAATCGACAACGGAGTTCTCGAGATCGAGGTCGATCCCTCCCGAGGAGGGAACATCGTCTCCCTGCGCGATAAGCACACCTCGGTGGAGTTCTGCCAAAGTGCGGCTCCCCTTGGGACCTATCGGGCCTACGTCTGCGCGGAGCGCCGGTTCGCCTCCAGTACCGAGTTCCCGGCCGAAGTCCGTCTGCTGGAGGCAGGCCCGTTGCGGGTCAAACTGGAGATGGCCGGCCAGGTGGGACCGCTACGCTTTGTGCAGACTCTTGCGGTGGGCGCCAACGACCGAATTCTGGACATCGAGGTGCGTTTCGACTTCGGCGATGGAATCGAAATCGGCGACCCCGACGGAGTGGCGCATGTGGTGAATATCCACCAAGATCGACGCCAGAGCTGGCACGACGCCCGTTACAAACTCTGCCTGCTGCTTCCCTCGACGCTTCAGATGCGTATCTCCAAGGATGCAGCGTTCGACGTCTGCCAAAGCACACACCCGGACACCCTGTTCAACAGCTGGGACGCAATCAAACACCACGTGCTCCTCAACTGGCTGGACGGCTTCGATGCTCGACAGAATGCAGGCCTCACGCTGCTGGTGGATCGCACCAGCGGGTATGTCCACGGCCAGGAACACCCGCTGGGGCTCATCCTGGTCAGTGGTCGCGAGGAGTCACGGCCCGTCGGCACCGAGACGCGGCGCTTTGCCCTCGTGCCCCATGTCGGACACTGGCAGCAAGCGGACCTGTGGAACCTCGCCTCCAAGTGGCGTTCCCCGCTCAAAGCACGCGTGGCAGGTGCGCGCCAGGCTGCGGCGGCCGCCGGTGCATGGCTGACGGTCGAGACTCCCGGCGTGGAGCTGGTCAGCGCGTATGTGGAGAACGACGTCGCGCAGGTGCGGCTTTTCAACGCCGGGGCGCAGCCGACGAACGCCCGGCTCCGCCTCGCCGCCGGTTGGTCCGGCGTGCGACACGTCACGGCACTCGGCGAGACGCTGGCAGAGCTCCGCGTCTCGGACGGCGTCATCTCCCTGCCGATGGCCCAAATGGCCTACACGACGCTGGCGCTGGAGCGCCAGATGCCAGCGAGGCTCCGGTAGAGTCCCCACGCGGCGCGATCCTCAGCCCGGCGTCGGGCCGAGCCGCTCCCACTCCGCGAACACCGCTTCGGCGTTCTCCATCCGCGTTTCCCCCTCGAAGGAGAACTGCCCGATGCACCCGCCGTCGCGCCAGAAGAGCGAATGCACCCATCGCACCGCATCCCGGACCTCCTCGGCCGTGCCGTGCGGCAGAAGGCGCTGGCGGTCGATCTCTCCCCAGAGCGTAATTCGCCCCCGGCAGCGACGGGCGACTTCCTCGAGGTCCATGCAGAAGAGCTGGCTGTTCACCGCGTCGACCCCGATCTCGATCAGATCGGGATACAACTCGAGGATGTGGCCGTCGGAGTGCACAAAGAACTTCTTGCCGGCCTCGTGGGCGATCCGGACGTACTCGGCGTAGAGCGGCTTGAGGAGACGACGCCACGTCGCTGGCGACATCAGCAGTGAGTTCTGCGAACCCCAGTCGTCCATCATCACCAGCGCGTCGACGGGCATCCGCGCCCACCGCTCGTACTGCTCCCGGAAGAAACCGTGGACGATGGCGATGAGCCGGTGCAGTTCCTCGCTCTCCTCGGCAAAGTCCATCAGCAGCGCCTCCGTGCCGCGCAGGAACTGCATCCGCTCGAACGGCCTCGCCCAGCCGCTCGCAAAGACAAAGGAGTCCGTGCTCCGGCAGAACGCCGTAATCTCCGCCTCGTCGAGTTCCAGCAACTCGAGCGGTGGGCGGACGTCGTCAAGTTTCGCGTAGTCGTCGAGGATCGGCTCCTTCACTTCGCCGTGAACCCCGGCGACGAGATTCTCGTAACGACAGCCCCACTCGTCGATGGCCGTGCCCGGGGCGTAGGGGTCGCCGACGGCGCGCCGGGGCCGAGGCCGGCCAACGGTGCACTGGACGACATCGACCGGCCAGCGCGCCCGGAAGGCGTCGATCGCGGCGTCCCCCTGTGTGCGCCTCGCCGCCGGCAGCATCCACAGGTCCCGCGGCACCCGATCGGGGCGTTCAAAGGCGAGGCAGCGCAGCATTCGTTCTCGTGAGGTCATGGGTAGCCTTGGATTCAATAAACACACTGCCTCGCCTCGTCGGCGAAGGCGTGCAGGAGGGCGGGAGCCGCTTCGAAAAAGTGATCCGACGGACTGAGAATGAAACCACCGCCTGCGCCGACCGCGCGGAAACAGCGGCGCACCTCCGCGCGCGTCTCCTCCGGCGTCGCCGTGGTGAAGAAGCGGTTCTGGTCGAAGCCGCCGATGAGGCAGACCCGGTCCCCGATTCGCCGCTTGGCCTCCGTCAGATCCGCGTCGCCGCCCATCGCCCGCGGGGTAAAGGTCTCGAGCGCGTTCGTGCCCAGCTCCGCCAGCCGCTCGAGCAGCGGCATCATTCCCCCGCACGTGTGGTAGACCACGCGCTGCCCGGCCTCCCGCGCCGCCGCCACCACCGCACGGTCGTACGGCGCCACGAATTCGTCGAAAACCTTCGGCGAGATTACCGTCGAGGATGCGTCGCCGCCCCCGTGTTCGATCAGATCGTACCGCGCGCCCCCGAGCGATCGCGCATACTGCAGCTTCCGGTCCCGCAGGATGCCGAGGAACGCGTGCACCCACTCCGGATCATCGAAGGTCTCGAGGATCATCTCCTCCACGCCGAAGAGGACGCAGGCGTCCTGCCAGCAGCCGGGCTGGCCGTAGAGGTCGAAACCCGGGATGGCTCCCCGGACGAGTGCGTTCTCGCCTTGCGCCTCCGCCACGGCGTTGACCGCCGCGACGTCGCAGACGGGCACCGGCGCGTACTCCCCCAGAAGATCGATGTCCGTCTTCTCCTTGAGGAGCCGCTCCGATACCCATGAAGTGAACGCGTTCGCCTGCAGCTCCATGGTCAGCGTCTTCCGCGGAGTGGTGATCGTGAATCGCGTCGTCCGGTTCTCCGCCCCCGGCACCTCCCGGCTCGCGATTCTCCACGTGTCGGAAGTGAGCCGGCGGGCGTCGCCCGAGGCGACGCCCGGGGCGGGATCGAACCCCGCGCCCGACCCCTCGGCCGCGCGGGTCGCGGCGGTCCACACGATCGGATCGAGCCCGAACGTGGCGAAGAAATTGTCCCGCGTGCGCCCGGGTATGTACTTGTCGAGGTAATACCGCATCAGGTGATGCGTCGTCACCGGCAGCCGGTCCGGCACCTGCCGGTCGAGCGCGGCGATGAGGCGTTGTTTCGGGGTCAGCGGCGTCCGGCTGAAAGGCGGGGTCATGGCCAGACGCTACCAGATCAGGCCCGGGGTGGGGAGCCCGTGGTGCGTTTGCGAGGTGGGTGTTTGCGTCCCGGCCTCGGCGGCGGCGCGGAGCACCGGCGGGCTCGGGGGCGCCGAGTTCGGCCGGCCGTCAAACCCCGAGGATGGAGGTGAAGGTGGACAGCGGGAGAATCCGCGCGCGCGCGGCGGGCACTTCGACATCCTTCGTCCCGAGGTGCACCTGGTAGAAAAGCGGCACTCCGCTGCGGGGGGCAAAGTACGCGATGTTACGGCTGAGTTCGCGTTCACCCGTCTTACATTCCACGGCGAAGACCGGCTTGCGGCCACGCACGACCACAAAGTCGATCTCCCGACGCGCGGCGTCGCGCAGAAAGCGCAACTCCATCGACTCGCCTTCGTTGTCCTCCATCCAGTGGCAGTACTTGAGCAGGTTCGAGGCCACGAGGTTTTCGAACCGCGCGGCCGGGTCTTCGCAAAGCGACCAATCCCACATGTACAGCTTTCGCTCTTTGGTGACGGCCCGCAGCTTGGGCAGACCGTGGGGCGGAATCCGGAAGCAGACGTACAAGTTCTCCAGAATAGTGATCCAACGATCGACGGTTTCGAACGCGACCGATAGGTCCTGGCGCAGATTGTTGATCGAAAGGGGGCTCCCGACGCGGTCGGGCAGCACGGAAGCCAACAGGTCGATCTGCGACACCTCCTTCACGTGTTCCAGGTTGATTAGATCCTCATGAATCACCCGGGTGAGTCGCTCCCGCTGCCACCGCTGCCAATGGCGGCGGTCCGCCTTGAGGAAGGGCTCGGGGAAGCCGCCAAACTCCAGGAGTTGAGCCAAAGTCTCGCGGGAGACGGCGGAGCCGAGTTCCTGGAGGGAAAACGGGTGCAGGCGGTGGAAGTGGTAGCGGCCCTGCAACGAATCTCCTCCCCGGCGGTAGTGGTCGAGGCGGGCGGAGCCTGTGATCAGAAACCGTCGGCGCGACTTGCCGGTGTCATAGAACCCTTTTGCGAGATTCCGCCAGCCCCGGTACTTGTGGATTTCGTCGAGCAGGATCAACGGCTGATCCGCGGGCAGTTCGCCGCGAAGGAGCATCTTTCTCGCCGGGATGGCATCCCAGGAGAGGTAGGCGGGGTGGGACTCACTGCCGCCCGGCAGCAGGCTAAGGGCGAGCGTTGTCTTGCCCACCTGGCGGGGCCCACCGAGGATCACCATCTTCTCCGCGAGATCTCTGAGGATGGACTTCTTGAGATAACGTTCCATGGCGATCAGTCACACGTTGTGCGAAGTGCTCAAACTCGTGTCCACTCGAAAATAGGCATGCATTTTTTCGACTCGGCAGGAGGAAAGGCCTTGCGGCGTTCCTCGCCCTGCCGCCGAACGTGGTCGGCAACGGCAATTCCTCCCCGAGTCTCCGGAGTCGGCGTGGTCGCGTTTTTCGGCCTGACCGAGTGGATCGGCTCCGGACGCAAACACCCACCTCGCAAACGCACCACAGGCTCCCCACCCGGCTCCCTGTCTGGTAGCGTCTGCTCATGGATCCTCTCTTCAGCCTTCCCTGCGGCCTTCCCAGCGAGGCTCCCTCGGCTGAGGAGGCCCGCGGACCTGCTCAGACGCATCCAGGGCTCCCGCTCCGCCTCTCCTTCCGTCGCGACCTGACCCCACCTCCGGCCCCATGACCCCACTCGACTGGTCCATCGTTCTCCTCTACACCGCCGTCATTCTCGCGATCGGCAATCACATGCGGAAACGAATCCGCAGCGCGGGAGCCTTCCTGCTCGGCGAGCGAAAGCTCGGGACACCGATGATGATCGCCTCGACGTTCGCCGGTGGCGTGAACGCGAACAATCCCATCTCCGTCGCGTCGAACACCTACACGTCCGGCCTGTCCGGCATGTGGCTCTCGCTCGCCTTCGTCCTGGCCACTCCCATCTACTGGATGTGGCCGCCGGTCCTGCGGCGCCTGCGCGTCGTCACGCTGATCGACTTCCTGCGCATGCGCTTCGGGCGGGGAATGGAGTGGGTGCAGATGGCGAGTTACCTCGTCGTGTTTCCCTTCACCTTCGGGGTGGGCATGAAGGCCGCCGCCATGCTCGTCATCGCGGTCGCCGGCCCCGGCGCCGACGGCTCGCCGGCCCTCGGCATCCACACCGCCCTCGCGCTCGTGGTGCTGCCGACGCTCGTTTACACCCTGCTCGGCGGAATCGTGGGGGCGTACGCGGTCGACATGTTTCAGAGCGTGCTCATCGTCTTCCTGTCGTTCGTCCTGCTGCCGTTCATGGTTTGGACCGTCGGCGGACTCCCGGAGGTTGTGGCCCGGATCGATGCCCACAATCCCGCCGCCTGGAACCTGCTGGGGGACTCCAATGGCGTATCCGGCCTCTGGCTGCTGTGGTTCACCCTCAGTCTCTTCATCTCTGCTCCCGTCGTCTACGGAGGCTCATCCGGTGCTGCCCGCAACGAGATGGCGGCCCGCTGGGCGGTCATCGGCAGTCTCGGCAAGCGCTTCTGCACGATCGGCTGGGGTCTCACCGGCCTCTTCGCCGTCGCGCTCTTCGGCGCCCCGCTGGTCTCGGGCGTGAAAGCGGACGACGTCTTCTCGCTCGCCGCAGTCCGCACCCTCCCGGCCGGGCTGCGCGGCCTCATGGTCGCTTCGATGCTCGCGGCCGCGATGAGTACGCTCGCGGGCATGATGCTGTATTTCAGCGCCTGCCTGGTGAACAATCTCTACAAGGACTATCTCGTGCGCGAGGCCTCCCCCCGCCACTATCTGCTGATGGCGCGGGTTTTTCTCGTCGTGCCGATCCTACTCGGGTGGACGGTCGCCGCTTCCGGGCTAAGCCTCGTGCACCTGGTGGTGATCGTCGAGCAGATCAGCAGCCTGATGGGCGTCGGCATGGTCGCCGCGCTCGTGTGGCGGCGGGTGACCGCGGCGGGAGCCGTCGTCTCGATCTGCCTCATGTCTCCGTTGTTCTATTACGGCAATCTCCGCGCCGACGCATGGCCGCAGTGGTACCGGTGGCTCGCGGAGCGCGGGCTCGACCTGTACCGCCTCGTCGGCGTCGATCCCCGCCTCGATCCCGCCCGGCTGGAGGCGATCCGTCCGGACCTTCTTCTGCCGCTGACGACCCCGATCTACCTCGGCACGGGGGTGCTCGTCCTGATCCTCGTGTCCCTGTTCACCCGCCAGCATGACCGCCATGCCGTCGCCGAGTTTTACGCCCGGCTGGAGACGCCCTTGGGCGACGAGCGCAAGCTGCGCGAGGCCGGCTTCACGGCGGACACCGTCGAGGGCATGGATCAGGTGGAACTCAACGCGGCCGCCGAGGACCGCGATCGGTCGCGCCGGCTGCTCCTCCTCGACTTTCTGACCTGGCCCTGGCTCGTGCTCACTCGCCGCGCACGACTCTCGGACTACTGGATCGATTTCGCGGGCATCGCCGGCTCGCTCCTGTTCATCGCGGGCCTGCTCACTTTCATCCGTCTGCTCCGGCCCCTCCTGCAGTGACGCGCCACCTGCGGGAACTCGCCTCCCGATCAACGAGGAGGCCGCGACACCACCCGCACCGCACTCGAGCGGCTGCACGGCGGCGTGAAGTCGCCGGCTTGACATCAATTTGATGGAGCTGGAGGATCTGCGGCATGACCAAGACCCAAATTCAAGTCCCGGAGGAGTTGTTTCGTGAACTGCGCACCTTCGCCAAACAACGCGAGTGGTCCCTGGCGGAAACGTTCCGCCGGGGAGCCGAGCTGCTGCTGCAGGTCTATCCCGAGCCACCCAAGCCAGAGGGCGCAGCCTGGGCCCCTCCGACCTCCAGCAAAGTCGGCTGGAAAGGGTTGAGCGCCGCCCAGCTGCGTGATGCCGCCTTTGCCGATGCCGACCCGCGGCTGGTTTGACCTCCCGATTTATGCGCCATGCTTTCGATCGACGCCAACATCCTGCTCTACGCCTACAGCGAGGCGGCTCCCGAGCATGAGCGCGCTCTGGCGTTCATCACCGCGCAGTCCGACAGTGAAAACGTGGCGCTGAGCGAGTTCGTCCTCACTGAGTTCTACCTCCTGCTGCGCAATCCCGCCGTGTTGAAGAAACCGCTTTCCGCCCCCGACGCGGTGAAGGTCATTCAAAGCTATCGCCAGCATCCCCGTTGGAAGACCCTCGGCTTCCCACCCACCAGCCGCGAGATCCACACCGACCTCTGGCAGCAAGCCGCCACCCCGGGAATCGCACGCCGCCGCATCTACGATACCCGCACCGCCCTTTGTCTGCGCGCATTCGGCGTGCGCGAGTTCGCCACCGCGAACGTGAAGGATTTCGAGGAGTTTGGCTTTCAGAAAGTGTGGAATCCCGCCAAGTGAGCCGGCCTCACCGCAGTGCCCGTGTTCTTGCCGGGACTGAAGTCCCTGCCACATTCCAATCTCAGCGCGGCTGGCTGTAGCGTTTGCGATAGTCGCTCGGCGCCAGGCCCGTTTGTTTCTTGAACACCACGCTCAGGTAATCCGGCTCGAAACCGGTGCGGCCGGCGATTTCCCAAACCGGCAGCTCCGTGCCCACGAGCAGCTCCTTCACGCGGTTCAGTTGCACCCGCAATATTTCCTCGTGCGGAGTCCGGCCGAGCAGTTTCTGGAAGCGCGTCTCCAGAGCGCGGCGCGCCATCGGAGCGTGCCGCAGGACATCGCTGACGCGGATGCCTTACCGATAGGAAACTGGATTTTCAGGGGGATCGGATCCGGGAGGGGGTTAGGGGGAGGGTGCCGGGTGGAAACGGAATCGGACCCCTGTAGTCCCCCAAGCCTCAAGCCCGCCTGACCGGTCTGCACACCGAAGAGGCGGTTAACGAAGATATCCCGACGGAAACTCAGCAACTCGTCCGATTCCGGCGCCGCGCCGGCGAATGTTCGGAGGTCAGTCGTGGCAGTCACGATGCGGAGAGACACACCTCCGGCCGCTCGCTGTCAAGCAGCGAGGCTTCAAACTGATTCCGCTGCGTCGGCTTGAACGAAGTCGTCGTCTGGCGAGACCTGCGCGCTCCCCGCGCTCCAGAACACCGGCTCGCCATCGTTGGCATCGGGCTGGGAGAACTCGTCGCCGAACAGTTCGCCCTGCCCGGCGTCCGCCGGCGCGACTTGCGGTGGCAGGGGCAACTCAAAGCCCGTTTGGTCGAACGATTCGCCCGGCTCCATGACCTCGGCCCGGAACCGGATCGGCTCGTCGCGCGGCTGTGGATACGGCAGACCGGGCGGGAAGTCCGGCGGGTCGAGGGCGTGACAATCGCCCGTCGCGGCGTCGATCAGGACGTTGACCTCCGGCCGGGGTGGTCCGTGGGCGAAGGGCTGCTCATGGGGCCGGGCAAGGCCCAGGGGCAGGAGGACGGCGAGGATTTCGGCTTT
>SXSC01000009.1 GCA_005792355.1 Opitutaceae bacterium | reverse complement strand
TGTCCGGGTCGATGCCGCCGGCCGCGAGGTAGTAACGCATCCACAGCGCGTGGGTGCCGGGAGGAAACGTCATGGCGAAGGTAAGCGGTTCGCCGAGCTTCTTCGCCTGATCGACGAAGGGCTTCAACGCCTTGGGGTCGGCGCCGACCTTGCCCTTCCACTCGGCTTTGAGCGTGATGGCCTGGCCGTTGCGGTTCAGAAGCCACGGCACGACCATCGGCTTTTTCGGTGAACCGGCGAGGCCCATGGTGGAGGCGAGCGGCATGCCCAGCAGCATGTGCGTGGCCTGAATGGAGCCGCTGGAAAGACTGTCGCGGATGGCGGCCCAGTTGGCGCCTTTCGTCACGGTGGAGTTGATCCCGTATTTTTTGAACAGGCCTTTTTCGTGGGCGATGATGATGGGCGAGCAGTCGGTGAGGGCGATGATGCCGAAATTAACGTTGGGCGCTTCCGGTGCGTCGCTGGCGTGACCGACGTTGGCGGCCCACGCGCGGGTGCCGAGGGCGGACCAGAGGGCGGCCGCGCCCGCACCGACGGTGGCATGGCGCAGGAATTGGCGGCGACGGAGCGGGAGACTGAGGATCTTCTTAGATGAGTCCGGTCGGTTCGAAGCGTGAGGTGATGTCATGTGAGAGTGTTGGCAGGCTTAGCCCGACCTGTGCCAGACCGCGTGGCTGGCGCGATAACTGCTCTTCAAACATTTCATCCGACATATGAAGTGCTCTCATCCATGAAACCGACGCTCGACAGCCGACAGCTCCACGCCTTTTCCGCACTGGCGCGGCGGGGTAGTTTCACGCTCGCCGCCAAGGACTTGTTTCTCACGCAGTCCGCCGTCAGCCACGCGATCAAGGCGTTGGAGGACGACGTGGGCTGCCGGTTGCTCGATCGGGTGGGGCGGCGGGTCCTGCTCACCCAAGCGGGGGAGCAGTTTCTGCGGCATACGGAAAAAATTCTCCGCGAAATGGAGGCGGCGCGCGCCGGGATCGAAGGGCTGATCAAATGGGGCCACGGGCGGCTGCGGGTCGGGGCCAGCACCACCGCGTGCCAATACATCCTGCCCACGGTGCTGCGCGAATTTCGCCAGAGCTATCCGAAGTGCGTGATCCGGATCGAGCCGGGCGATCACGCCCATTTGTTGGAACTGCTGCGTGGGGGAAACATCGATCTCGCGATCCTGCTGGAGCCGCCCCGGAGCGTAAGTGAGTTCGCGTTCGTACCGTTGTTTCAGGACGAACTGCGATTTGTGCTGGCGCCGCGGCATCCGTGGGCGGTGCAGGGCCGCGTACCGCGCGAGGCGATCGAAAACGAGACGCTCGTGCTTTACTACAAGACGAGCCAGACCTTCCGGCTCGTGAACGAGTACTTCCGCGAAGAGAAGATCACCCTGAGCAACTTCATCGAACTGGGAAGCATGGAGGCGATCAAGGAGCTCGTGAAAATTGGCCTCGGGGCGGGTGTCCTCGCCCCGTGGATTGCGCGCGCCGAGCTCGAGAATGGAACGTTGGTGTCATTGCCGCTGGGGCCGCGGCGCCTCCGGCGGAGCTGGGGGGTGGCGCACCTCGCGGGGCGGCGGCTGGCCCTGGCAGAGGAGACATTCGTGGGACTCTGCCGGAGCGCGTGCGACACGCTCGGCCTGAGCGCGTCCGGCGTGGCTGCGTAGCCGGTCAGATTTCCCAACTGTGGTCGTGGGCCGGCGCCCCCTGGTTGCCCACCAAGGATTCCACCTTGCGCCTCGATCGGATGACCAGGTTGTCGCCCTTGAAGTACGCGACGGATTCGGCGGGGACTGACTTTAGCAACCAGACATTGGAACCGATGATCGAGTGGGCACCGACCCGCGTGTCGCCACCGAGAATGGTCGCGTGCGCGTAGACCGTGACATGATCCCCGAGGTCGGGATGCCGTTTGACGCCCTTGACGGGATGACCGTCGGCATCGACCTCGAACGACTTCGCCCCCAGGGTCACGCCCTGGTAAAGCTTCACGTGGGCGCCGACCGTCGCGGTTTCGCCGATGACGACACCCGTGGCGTGGTCGATGAAGAAGTGCGGTCCGAGCCTCGCGCCGGGATGAATGTCGCAGCCGGTGCGCTCGTGGCCGTATTCGGTGAGCATGCGCGGCAGCAGCGGCACCTGCAGGTTGTACAGCACGTGGGCCAGCCGTTGCAGCGAAATCACCAGCACGCACGGGTAGGCGAGGATGATTTCCTCGACGCTGCGCGCCGCCGGATCGCCGGCGTAGGCGGCGTCCACATCCGTCTTGATGATGCGGCGCAAATCGGGCAGCCGGGCAAGAAACGTCGTCGTCAGCTCGCGGGCCTGCGCGGCGGCATTGTCGGCCTGGGCGAAGCGCAGGCATTTCTCGATTTCGGCAGTGAGGCGCTGGTCGATGCGCGCCAGCAGACGGTCCACGAG
Organism: Opitutaceae bacterium; assembly: GCA_005792355.1. Taxonomy (GTDB): domain Bacteria; phylum Verrucomicrobiota; class Verrucomicrobiia; order Opitutales; family Opitutaceae; genus ER46. The sequence continues at coordinate 48,088 of SXSC01000009.1, read as the reverse complement.
GGCGGGCACCTCGCGATCCGTCAGCGCCGGCTCTTCGAAGTACCCGGGAAACAACAGATGCATGCAGTCGGCCGCGAGCTGGTTGACCGATTCCTGCGAAGGCAGATTGACGCCGTCGAGGTGGTTGATGCCGCCGTCACTGCGGTACGAGGCGAGCAGGGCCTGCTTGATTTGGTCGAGGTGCATGAGGAATTTGTCGGGCGCGCGTCTTAAGGACTGAGAACTATGCAGGTTGAGGCGAATCGGAAGTGCCAATTCAACCAGTTCCCAAATTAGCGCTGCGCGCTGGCGTCAGGCGTCGATCACCGCGGCTGGTCCGCGCACTCCCGGACTCCAGCGTGAGGGTGATTCGTGCGCTGGCGACAAACACCTCGACAAAGGAGCAATTCTATTTTCAGTTGTTCACAAGATATCCACACCCACCCGATGGAACACCTGCGCGGGGCGACAGCCCCCATATCGCGGATCAAGGTCACGGCCAAAGTTAAGACGTTCGTGCTCGACACGAATGTCCTGCTGCACGACCCGCAGTCGATTTTCAAATTTGAGGACAACAACCTTGCGATTCCTGTGGAGGTATTGGAGGAGCTCGATGCGATCAAGGCCGAGCAGTCGACGGAACGCGGTCGCAACGCGCGGCGCGTGCACCGCATCCTCCAGGAGTTGCTGCCTGATGCGCGGGCGATGCACGAGGGGGTCGAACTCGCCAACGGCGGCACGCTCTCGATCATCATCAATCCCTATCTGGTGGATCCCAACCGGCGTTCGCCGGCGATGGAGCGATTGCGGGCGATTTTGCCCGACCTGACAAAGAAGGACAACCGCATCATCGCCGCGGCGCTCTTCGTGCAGGAGCGTTATCCGCCGCCGACGGTGTTGGTGACGAAGGATGTCAACGTGCAGTTGAAGGCGCGCGCCGTGGGGCTCGAGTCGGAGGATTATCTCAACGACAAGGTGCCCGCGCTCGACGAAGAGGCGAGTTACCGTGAGCTCCCGGTCAACATCTACGAGTTGCAGCGTTTTTGTTCCGAGGGGGCGTTCGACGTCGGTGCGGGCGCCGCGAAAGAACTGTATCTCAACGAGTATGTCCTGCTGCGCTCCGACGAGGGGAAGACGGTGCCCGCGCGTTATTACGGCGACGGCCTGGTGCGCCGGTTGAAGCTGCCCGATTTTGTGAAGGCGCCGGGTGGCATTCCGATCCGGGCGCGAAATCTCGAGCAGCAATTTTTCATGGATGCGCTGCTCGACGACAGCCTCGCGCTGCTGACCTGCTATGGCAAGGCCGGGACGGGCAAGACCCTGCTCTCGACGGCGTGTGCGTTGTACCAGGCGCACGACGAACATTCGCGCTACGACGGGGTGTCAATTTCGCGCCCGGTGATTGCCCTGGGCAAGGACATCGGCTTCCTGCCCGGCTCGCTGGAGGAAAAGATGCGGCCGTGGCTGCAACCCTATCACGATGCGCTCGAGGTGCTCGTCCCGTCGAAGCCGCCCAAGGATCCGCAGTTCGCCTCCAAGAAAGTTTCGAACAAGAAGCACAAGAAACGCGACGGGCACTTCCTGGCGGCGATGACCGCGATTCAGCCCAGTCATGCCAGCCAGAATGGCGGGCACGGCAACGGGACTCTCGTCAAGCCGTACGAGCGTCTGCTGAAGAGCGGTCTGGTGGAGATCGAGGCGCTGGCCTTCATCCGCGGCCGTTCCATTGCGCGGCGTTTTTTCATTCTCGACGAGGCCCAGCAACTGACGCCGCACGAGGTGAAGACGGTGATCACCCGGATCAGCGAGGGCTCGAAAATCGTGCTGATTGGCGACCCGACCCAGATCGACAACCCGTACGTCGACTCCCGCAGCAACGGGCTGGTCTATTGCCACAACCGGATGAAGGGCCAGGCCATCGCAGCGCACGTGAAGCTGATGAAGGGCGAACGTTCGAAACTCGCGGAGCTCGCGGCGGATTTGTTGTAGGCCGCCCACGAGCCGGGCGCCGCGAACGGGCGCCCTTGCACCGTCACGCGCGTGGCGGGCAGGGCTGCCGCGCCCGGCGCCGAAAAAAATGCGCCGGCCGCAACGCACCCACATGCGCTACGGCCGGCCTTTATTTGGGATAACAAAAGTGCGGAGGATTACAGAGCGTGCGTGGGATCAGAACGCGTGCTGCACCGACAGAAAGGCGAGCGGTCCGCTGAAGTCCGCAAATCCGCCGAGCGTACCGTTGTGGCTGTCGATATAGCCCAGTTTGCCGCTGATCACGGTCTTCGCGCCCAGCTTGTGTTTCACCCCGACGCTGATGGTCGACTCCTTGCCGCTGGCACCCAGGGGCATCGCGACAGCGGCATACGCCTCGTCGAAGTTGTTGGCGCGATAATACGTGGCTTGGATCATGCCGTTCGTATTCTTGGCGATGGCAAAACCGACGGTCGCATCGCCCGTGACGTAGTTGTTGTCGGAGTTGCGGAAGTTGCGTTTCGCAATGCCACTGATCCACGGATACATTGTCTGCACCTGATCGAACACCACCGTGCCGTTCGCCTGGACGTAGGCGGACTTGGAGACATTCCAGGTGATGCCCTCGGAGAAACTGTGGCGGGCGGCATCCTTGGCATCGACCGACCCGTTGAGGGCGCCGGCGGTGACCAGGCCGCCGTTGAAGGTCACGGCCTTGCTCCGCTGGAGGATGTAGCGCGAAGTGAGATTCACCGTGTTAGTCGGCTTCACGACGGCGGTGAGCTTCGTGCCGTAGATGTCGAAATTCAGCACGTAGTCCCGGCCGGTGACGTCGGCGTAGCCGATGTAGTCGTCCTGATGATCCTTGGTGAACAGTTCGGCCCGCAGGTTGAGGGCGGGGTTAACGTTCCAGGTGAGACCGACGGTCGCGTTGGTATGCGTCTCTTCGATTTTTTTGCCGATCATGTCGAGCTCGTTAACCTTGAGCACGCCGTTCAATCCCTCGTATCGCACATGTTCATCCTGTTTCGCGGTGCGATACTCCCAGCTCGCGTAGAGCGCCACGTTCTTGATGCCGGTGTAGCGGACATCCAGGGTGGGGGTCCAGGGCTTCTCGACGTTGTTCACACCGTGCTGGCCCTTGGAGGCATACGAGGTGACCACGCCGGTGTTGGTGTTTACGCCCTGCGACGAGTAGTTGGCCAGGTTTTTGCCGGAGTCCTCCCACCGTTCACCGCGGAGCGCGGCCTCGAGGGCGAGATTCGGAGACGGGTTGAAGCGCGCGCCGAAATTGCCGGTGAGCACCTTGAATTCGAGGTCACCCTTCGCCACGAGGTGATAGGGAGCACGGGCGGTGGCCGGGCTGTTGTTGTTGAAACCGCCGGGGTAGGTGGCAACACCGAGCACCGAGGCAAAGGTGTTGTACATCTGGCGTGAGGTCTGGATTTCGACGTCGGCTGTGTGATACAGCAGGCCGCCGAAGACGGTGAGCTTGTTGTCGATCTTGGTTTCGAACGTCGCGGAGGCGTGGTAGCCCTCCTCGTCATGCCTTTGGGTCATGGTCGTGCGGCGCGGACTGCCCGCCCGGACGTTGTTCACCGTGGGCACCGTGAAGACAGGCGCGGGGAACACGGCGAGTTCGCCGATGTTCTGCTGCATCTCGCGGACATTGAGGTTTTTGATCGCGTTGCCGCCGACCGAGGCATGCGCCGTGGTGTTGCCCACCTTGTGGTGGACACTGATTTCCCAGGCGTCGTTCTTCTCATCGAGATCCACATAGGTCGGGAGCAATTTCCGCATGGCGGCGATCGGATTCACCGCGCCGGGGCCGGCCAGAATCGGAATGCCGGTCAGATTGGTGTCGCCCAAGGTCGTGCTGTCCTTGCGGCCATCGCGGGTGCTTTGCGAGTATTTGAACGAGAACACCGGCGCTTTCGGCAGGGCGATGGTGCCTTGGAGGTACAGCTGCCCGCGATCCACGTAAAGATGACGGCCGAACAGCGGCAACCAGACGTTGCCAATCGGGAAGAAGCCGCCGGCGCCGTCATAGAACGTGCGGAAGGTCTTATACCCGACTTCAACCGAGCCGACTTCCTCCTTGGTCAGCTTGAAGCTGAGCAGGTAGTCTTCCTGGCCGGCGAGGGCACGACCGGTGACCGCCAGCGTGGTCTTGTCCTTCAGGTCATAATCGAAGCGCATGTCCTCGATGCCGGCCGCGCCGGTCTTCGCATTGGCGGTCCTCGCCTGATAGGCGGCCTTGCTGCCATTAACATCGGCGCTGCCCGCCGAGACCGTGATGTAGTTGGTGTCGAACGTCGGGAGCGCATCGGTTTCCGCGGCGCCGACGGGGAGGGTCAGGAGCGCCAGACCGGCCGCCAGTCCTGTGGTACGCAGGGCAAAGGTATATGAATTCATATGGGTGTCGGTTGGCGGGTTAGAAACGCAGGGCGTGGCTGACGTTGGAGCCGTGGACCGCCTCGTGGCAGCCCGCGACCCAGCACGTGCCGTTGACCGGATTGCCGACGTGGTCGCGACCAAAGGCGAACAGCTGGCCGGGGTTGGAACCGGTGGCATGGCACTGCAGGCACAGGTTCGAATCCGGGGCGTTGAGCATCTTGTTGTTCACCGAGCCATGCGGGTTATGGCACGCGGTGCAGCCTTCCTTCATGGCGTTGTGCTTGAAGATATACGGCCCCTTTTGCGCGGTGTGGCACTCGGTGCAGGACTCGGCCTGGGTGTGCAACGAGGCGCCGGTGCCCTTGATGGCCTTGCCCTGGTGCGGATCGTGACACTCGCTGCAGCCCATCTTGCCGCTCGCGACCCCGTGTGCGTGCGGGAGGCTGAACTGACCGCGCTTGTCGAGGTGGCACGCAAAGCAGGTCTCGGGCGACTTGTCGGGGTTGACGATGGTGCCCCTGCTGCCGCCGGCCTTCACATGGATGCTGCCGGCGCCATGGCAGGACTCGCAGCCGGTGGCGCCGATCTTCGAGCCCGGCTCGACGAGCGAGATCTTGGCGTGCGTCGCGGCGGCGAAATGATCGGTGGTGTCGGCGTGGCATTCAGCGCAGGCCTTGTCGCCGACGAATACCGCGCCGGCGATGAACGGCGGCGCGAGCATGGTGCGGTTCACCGATACACAGGAAATAAGGAGCAGGCCCCAGGCGGCCACTCCGCCGAAGAGGAGGGAATTTTGAGTCAGTCGCGGGCGTAATTTCATGGCGAGGGAGTACGGTTTGGCTGGGACAGGGTGATTTTCTGGGCAACTAATTCGTCGCCGGTATTTATGCCCAAAGCGCGGCTCGTTGACTGCCCATGAATTGCTGAGAACACAGCAGGGCTTGGCAATTCATGATCACAAGGAATTCGTTCTGCTAATGCATGGCGCGCCTAAATGAAATTACACAAAATCATATGAAATAACGCGAAAAATGAAGAACTATTGGCAGGAAACTTGAGTCTGAAATCGTCCGCTTCTAATTCAGAAATAATTAAAGCTTCTGCGCTTATCATTAGGGTGACCGGTTGGGGGCGTCTAAAGACTGACGGTAGTGGTAAATCCTTCGGAGGGCGCCGCTTTGTTGGCGCCGATTCGTAAAGCTGCGGCTGCGACAACGCGCATTCGACCAGGCCCCGCGCTTGCCGAGGGTCTCAGGGTCCCGGACGCCGCCGTCCGCGACCGAAAAAGGTTGGTGCCCGTTCGACCGGACCGGCCATCGGGAGAAACGCCCGATCGGCGGGCCGGGTGCGGCAACGGGCGGCCGCCGGTTCGATGTAAGAACTAGTCGGATACGTAGGCGCCCGCGACCGCCGGGCTCTTGCGCGGCACGATTTGCCCGGGAGATTGTGCCATGAAAGATGCGGCGGGCAGGTCGCGCCCGCCACCTTCGCCAAGCCTTCGGGGGACCGGTTGCGTCAGCGGCCAAGCCGTGACGATTCAGTCCGAGGTGGAGCCCGTTGTCCCCGACGGGCTGATCTGCGAGCGTACGAACCACAACCCGATGAGGACATCGGGTTCCGCCTTTTGGTGTTTTCGCTTTCAGCGATGAAACGCACTTCGACTGAATCGATCCGGCTTGGCATCTGTGGCCTTTCTGAATCTGCGGGAGGTCCCGCATTTTTCTGCGCCGGGCTATTTCCCGAAAACGGAGGTCGTTTTTCTCTCAATGATGACGGCTGCGATTCCATGATCTCCGGGCCAAGCGTGGTGCAAAAATGGATTCATGCTTTCTCCGGCCTCGGCGTGGAGCGAGGTCAGGCCCACCGCCGGGCGCCGGCCAAAAAAGCGGCCGGCCGCGACGCACCCACATGCGCCACGGCCGGCCTTATTCGGGGGTAACAAAATCGCAGATCCTACAGCCCGTATTCGAACGACAGGTACGCCATCGGGCCATGGTAGTTTGTCCGGCCGCCAGTGGTGTCGTTCTTGCTGTCGAAGTAACCGACCTTGGCGTGGCCCATCCACTTGTCCGAGAACCGGTGCTTGATCCCGACGGTGATGGTGGTGTCCTTCACCGCGACGCCGTAGGGCAGCGTCAGGGCGGCCAGCGCGGCGTTGCCGTTGTTTGCCTCGTAGTGATTCCACTGGATCTGGGCGTCCGTATCCTTGTCGACGGTCCAGCCGGTGATCAGGCCCGCGGTCAGGTAGTCGTTGTTGGAGTTCTGGAGCACACGGTTCGAATCGAATGCGTTGGCGGTGGTCAGCCCCGCGGCGTTCACGACCGCCGGGGTGACGCCGGCGCGCGGGTAGACCGTGCTGATCACGTGGTAGACCATGTTGGCGTTGAGCTGCACGTAGAGGGACTTGTTGGGCGTCCAGTCGATGCTCTCGCAGAAGGTGTGGTACCTCGAGTTGAGCGAGTCGTAGGCGGGAAACGCCGGGAGAAATCCCGTCACCTGCATTTTGCCGCGTTGGTTCACGTAGCGGGTGGTAAAGCCGAGGACGGGCGACGGCCGGGCGACCGCCGAGAGTTTGAAGCCCGTGTAGTTGGAATCGAGCAGGTAGTAATCGCCCACCCGGGACTCGAAGCCCGCCGTGTTGGTCGTGTGGCCCTTTTCAAACGCCTCAGCGCGCAGCGTGAAGAAGGACGAAGCCTTCCAATTCGCGCCAAGCGTATAGTTGCCGTGGTCTTCGGTGACGTTTTGGATGGCGAGCGTGCCGAAGCCGGTGGTGGAGGTCAGCGGGTTGAAGGCGGAGGTGTTGCGCTCCACCCCGCTCAGATCGCGCTGGCTTCCGCTGAAATAGACGGAGAGATCCTTGATACCAGTATAGCGAAATTCGAGCACGGGGGTCTGGACATCCTGCTGGAGCTTGGCCCAGCCGAGGCGCGGGGTGGAGGTGAGCACCGTCGCGGGGGTGCCGGCGGGTGATCCGGCCGGGGCGGCGGCGGCGATGACCGTATAGTTGCTCGAGCCGCGGACATATTCCTCCTGCGCGCGGTAGGCGAACTTCACGAAGATCGCCTTGGTGGGTTTCCAGTCCAAGGCGACATTTCCGACCAGGTTCTTCAGCCGCGTGCCGCCGGTCAGGCCGGAGTAATTGTTCGTGGTGACGGGCACCACGCCGGTGGCGGTCGGGGTGCTGGTGATCAGCGGCCGGTCGCCGACGACCGTGGTGTGGATCAACTCGTAGTGGCCGTTGACCTTGAAGGTGAGCTTGCTGCTCAACGGGGTGTCAGCCTCGAACATGACGCCCGCCGTCTTCGCTTTCATCCCTTCCGTTTCGGCGATCAGGACCTGATTGTTCCAACTCGAGGAGGGAGCAGCGGCTTTCGCCACATTCTGGGGACTCGCCAACTGCCCCGCCGGAACCGTCGTGGACAGGCTGGCAATGGACCAGGGGATGACATCTCCGGGGAAATTGGTGACGTAGCGGGTGTCGACGTTGTTGAACTGGTCCCCGAGCAGTTCGAGCCGCAGGTTGGTCTTGCCGATCTTGTGCTTCACGACGAGTTCCACCGCTTCGTGCCGCTCGCCGAGTTTGATATAACTGGGGGACATCTTGCGGATGGGGTTGACGACGTTCGGCGCCAGATTGAAGGGCAGGCCGGTCAGGGCCGACGAACCCCAGATCGTGGAGTCTTTCTTGCCGCTGCGGAGTTCATTGACGTAGCGCAGGGTCACGACCGCAGCGCCCGGCTTGGCGAGGGTGGCTTCGATCCAGAACTTGCTGCGATCGACGTGGAGATCCTGGTCGGCGAGCGTGTTCCACTGGCCGTTCGTCGGGAAGAAAGCGCTCACGCCGTCGTAAAACGTGCGGAAGCGTTTGTAGCCGAAGTCGACCGATCCGACGTCATTTTTCGTGAGCTTGAAACTGCCGAGGTAATCCTCGGCACCGGTGAGGGCCTTGCCTTCGATGACGAGCGAACTGGTCTTCGAGAGTTCTTTCACGATGTGGAGTTCCTCGATGCCGGCGCCGCCGCCGGCCGGTTGCCGGGTGCGGCTTTGAAACGAAGTGTCACTGCCGCTGACCGCGGCCGCCTGGCCGGTGATCTTGACGTAGCTCTCGTTGTGCGGGAAGGCGTCAGCCTCGGCTTTGTCCGCGGCGAGGGCGGTGAAGCCCGGGACGAGAAGCAGGCCGCCCGCAAGAACGCCGGCGCGACAAATGAGGGGGAGAATCTTGGTATTCATGGCGTGCGTAGTTGGGTGCGTTCAGTTGCGGAAGTGGTAGCTGGCGTTGGAACCGTGCGGTTGCTCGTGGCAGCTGGCGCTCCAGCAGGTGCCCTGCATGAGCCGCGGGCTGTGATTCTCGTTGGTGCGCCGGATCGAGTTGGCGTTGATCTGGCCGGAAGAGCCGGCGTCGGGCGCCTCGAGGTGGCAGCGCAAACAGAGGTTGGCGTCGCGGGCGACGAGCATCTTCGCGTTGACCGTGCCGTGCGGATTATGGCAGGCCACGCAGCCCTCGCGCATGGCCGAGTGTTCATAGACGAACGGCCCTTTTTGCTGCGTGTGACACTTGGTGCAGGTGGCGTTCATGCCCTCGAGATCGACCCCGGTGCCGACGATGGCGTTGCCCTTGTGCGGATCGTGGCAGTCGCCGCAGCCCATCTTGCCGTTCAAGACCTGATGGCTGTTCGGCAGGCTGAATTGCGCGCGCTTGTCGAGATGGCACTGGAAGCAGGTCTCGGGCGACTTCCTCGGATTGACGATCGTGCCCTTGGTGCCGCCTGACTTCACATGAAGGCTGCCGGGGCCGTGGCACGATTCGCAGCCGGTGTCGCCGACCTTGGCCTCGGTGAGATTGAGACGGGCGTGCGTGGCGCCGTCGAAGTGCTCGGTCTGGTCTTCATGGCATTCCGTACACTGTTTCGAGCCGACGAATTCCGCGCCGGCGACGTGCGGCGGCACGAGCATGGTGCGGTTCACCGCCACGCAGGAAATGAGCAGCAGGCCCCAGGCGGCGATGCCGCCGAAGATGAGGGTGTTTTGAGTCAGGCGCGGGCGTAGTTTCATGGCGGGGGAGTACGGGTTGACCTTGCGGGGGGAAAAACAGGGGAAGCTGGATCGTCGCATTTGTTTATGCCTGAGCCGGGCCGTATTGGATACGCATCGTTTGCCGATATTCACGCAAGGCTTGGCAAGTATCGCACAGGGCGGATCCATTGTGCTGGTTCAGCCACGGACGGACACGAATAAAACAGGGATACGCAGCGCGGCGGAGCCGCAACCAGCGGAATTACGGTAGAACGCAGAGGGAAGAAACGCTAATGAGTTTCGCCAATGGGGCGAAACCTTGGGACACCCCTCCGGCTCATCGCCTGCGGTGGCAGGTTATGGGGTCTGCCCATCGCAGACTGGTAAGTTCGCGATGAGCGAACCCCAGAACTTTGCCGCGTAGGCGATGAGCCGAAGCGCACCTTGAAGGTTTCATCCATTGATGAAATCCGATTAGCGGTCGATCCGCCTGGACCTTCGCCTAAAGTTCCTCGCAGCGTAACAAGAAATGCGAACGGTGTAGCGGCATTTTTTTCCGAGACTGCGCTCGGAAAAAGAGGCTGCGCAGCCGCAGGCCATACGAAGCGATCGGTCGGTAGTCAAATTCCGAGGTGGGGCCGGCTCTCCGAGCCGGACTTTGCGGAACGACGCACCGAATTGAAGGAGGCCGGCTCGGAGCGCCGGGCCCCACCTTTTGACCAACATGTTGGTCTCTGTACTCGGATAGCCAGACATAGAGCGAACCAAGCCCACACGCGCAGATCTACGGCTGTCACCGTCCGGTTGCTCGTCTCGGTCCACGCAGAGGTGGACCCTCCATTGCTCCGCAGCTTGCTCCGGGGATTTTTACTCCTCAGGCGGTCGTGGATTTCCCGGAGGAGAAAGAGAACCAGACAGGGGAAAGAGAAAGACACGGCGGGAAACACCCTTGGCTGGCCTGCCGTCGACGGGCAGTGGCCCCGGGCCGCGCGGGCCGACCTTCGGGCTACGACAACGGATGCGCGATCCAGCATCATTCCCGCAAGAAATGCGGTGCGACCGACAAAATGCGCCGAGCGGACTGCGCACAATTTTCCGATAGTGTCGGCGTGCCCCCGATCCCGCGGGTGCGCTTTTCCCAACTCAACCCACCCATGTTCCCTCTTATGAAAACCTCCCGCACCCTCCTCACGATCGCCGGCGCCGCCGCGGCCTTTGCCTTCTCCGCCTTCGCCGCCGATGCGGCCGCCAACTGGAGCGAACACTGTGCCAAGTGCCACGGCGAATCGGGCAAGGGCGATACCAAGATGGGCAAGAAACTCGCCATCGCCGACCTCACCGATGCCAAGGTGCAGGCCAAATTCACCGATGAAGCCGCTCTGAAGTCCATCAAGGAAGGTCTCAAGGACAAGGAGGGCAAGGTGCAGATGAAACCGGCCGAAAATCTGAACGACGCCGACATGAAGGCGCTCGTCGCTCACGTCCGCGCCCTGAAAAAGTAGCCGGTCCAGCCACCGCCATGAATCCGTCCCAGCCAACGTCCCCGGGCCGGCGTGGCGCGCGGACCAACACCATTCTGGCCGGGCTCGGCATCACCTTTGCCGGCCTGGCGGTGTTGTTTGTGGCCGACCTCTGGGGGCGGGTGCCGGCAAAGCCGGCCATCCCGCTCGTGGACGTGAAGTTTCTGGAGACGACCCCGTGGCGGCGCAGCTATGCCGACATGATCAAGGCGAAGGAGGACATGTCCGACTTCGACTGCTACGCTTGCCACGAGAAAAACAAACCGCCGCCCATCCGCTACGACGCCAACCACAAGATCATCATCCCGAAGGAACACGCGAACATCGAGCTGGGCCACGGTTCGCACGACCGGAACAATCTCTGTTACAACTGCCACAACGAGGCCAATCTTCTCACGCTGCAGGTGCGCGACGGCCGCGAGCTGAAATTCGACAACAGCACCCCGCTGTGCGGCAGTTGCCACGGTCCGACCTACCGTGACTGGGAAGCGGGCGCCCACGGTCGCATCTCGGGCCATTGGGACACCAAGATCGGCCCGGCACAGCGCCTCGCCTGCGTCAACTGCCACAATCCCCACGCGCCGCAAATCCCGACGCGCCCGCCCGCCCCCGGCCCGCATTCCCTGCATGACGCGGCCGCGACGGCTGTGACCAGCCCCGCCGCCGCCAACGTAAAACCCACCCACTGACATGGCCGCGCCCCACCCATTTACCACGCCGGACAAGACCTCCGACAAAGCGCTGACCCGCCGGAGCTTTTTGCGCGGCTCCGCCGCCTTTTCCGGTCTCGCCGCGCTGGCCGCGAGCCTCTCGCCGTTGCGCGAGCTGAAAGATTTCACCTCCACCGAGGAGTTCCTGCAGAAATACTACAAGGAGCTCACGCCGGATGAGATGACCAGGGTCCTCGCCCGGATCGAAAAGGATGTGCAGCGCCAGTACGGCGTGCGCCCCCACGTGCGCGACCTCAAGCCGATGGACGGGGTGGAGTTCGTTTACTGTCTCAACCTCACCCGCTGCATCGGCTGCCGCAAATGCGTCCACGCCTGCGTGGCGGAAAACAACCAGTCGAGGAATCCGGAAATTCAATACATCCGCGTGTTGCGCCTGCCGCACGGCTCGCTCGATCTGGAGAAGGCGGAGCATCGCTACGACCCCAAGCAGGTCCCGGAAAAGGGCTTCTTCTACATGCCGGTGCAGTGCCAGCAGTGCGAAAACCCTCCCTGCGTGAAGGTCTGCCCCGTCAACGCCACCTGGCAGGAGAAGGACGGCATCACGGTGATCGACTATGACTGGTGCATCGGCTGCCGCTACTGCGAAGCCGCGTGTCCCTACTGGGCCCGCCGGTTCAATTTTGCCAAGCCGGAGATCCCCAAGGAGCGCCTCAACCCCGAGATGGCCTACCTCGGCAACCGGCCGCGCCAGCAGGGGGTGATGGAGAAATGCCACTTCTGCATTCAGCGCACCCGGGTGGGCAAATATCCCGCGTGCCTTGAAGTGTGCCCGGTGGGCGCCCGCAAATTCGGCAACATCCGCGATCCGAACAGCGAGGTCTCGCACATCCTGCGCGAGAAGCGGGTCTTCATCCAGCTCAAGGAGGAGATGGGGACGTCGCCGCGGTTCTTCTACTATTTCGACAAATGATCACCGCCGCCCGCAATTACGGCAACTTTCTCTGGCGCTGCGCGCGGGTCGCGACCGTGGGCGACTGGCGCTACTACGCGTGGGTGGGCCTGCTCGTCGCCGTCACGCTCCTCGGGCTCAATGCCTACTGCAAACAGCTCGTCCACGGGCTGATGGTCACGGGCATGAGCGATGAGGTTTCGTGGGGTGTCTATATCGCCAATTTCACCTTCCTCGTCGGCGTCGCCGCGGCCGCCGTGATGATGGTGATTCCCGTCTACATTTACGACAACGAGGAGATGCACGACCTCGTGATTTTCGGCGAGCTGCTGGCGGTGGCCGCGATCATCATGTGCCTGCTGTTCGTGACGGTCGATCTCGGCCGGCCCGATCGCTTCTGGCATCTCATCCCCTTCCTCGGGCAGATGAATTTTCCCAACTCGATGCTGAGCTGGGACGTGATTGTGCTCAACGGCTACCTGGTGCTCAATGTCCACATCTGCGGCTATCTCATCTATACCCGCTATCAGGGGCGGAAGCCGTCGAAGTGGTTCTATATTCCGTTTGTCTTCATCGCCATCGTGTGGGCCGTCTCGATCCACACGGTGACCGCGTTTCTTTATGTCGGTCTCGGCGGGCGTCCCTTTTGGAACTCGGCCATCGTCGGTCCGCGCTTCCTCGCCTCGGCGTTTTCCGCCGGGCCGGCGTTGATTATCCTCGCCCTGCAGGTCGTGCGTCGCGTCACGGCCTCCGGGTCCGCGGCGGACTGGAGCGAGGCCGTGGACGTGGGCGCGTCACCTGGTCGCCCGGCCGCGCCGGAGGATTTGGCAGAGCTCGCCCGGGTGCTGCCGGAGCTCGCCGGAGTCTCGTCGGCGGATCGCGCCCGGGCGCTCGCCGGAGCGGCGGTGCTCGACGTCGCGCGCGGCGATCTGCTGCTGCGGCAGGGGACGACGTCCCTTGACGCGTTCTTTGTTTTGCGCGGGCGGGTGGTGGTGAAGCGGGAAGAGAGCGGACGGGCGCGGATCACCCGCACCGCCTCGCCGGGCGATCAGTTTGGCGAGGTCTCCGCGCTCCAGGGCACGCGGCGCATGGCGACGGCGATCGCCGAGGAGCCGTCGCGCATCCTGCGGCTGCCGGCCGATTCGCTGCGCGTCCTGCTGGAAACCCCCGCCATGAACACGGTGGTTCGTTCGCGGATGAGCGAGCGGCTCATGATCACCGATCACGCGCTCCTCACGCTCCGCGGAATCGTGCAGGTTTCGATGATCATCAATGTCTTCCTGCTGGCGAACGAGGTGTTCAAGGAATTCTACTCCGGCAACCTGCATGTCGCCTCCTCGAAATATCTCTTCCTGGGCCTGCATGGCCATCACGCGCTGGTGCCGTGGATCTGGACGGCGGTGGCGCTCAATCTGATCGGCATGACCCTGCTGATTTTGCCAATCAGCCGCAGCCTCAAGTGGCTCGATGTGGCCTGCGTGTGTTGCATCGTCGGCATCTGGATCGAGAAGGGCATGGGCCTCGTGATTCCCGGCTTCATCCCGACGCCGCTCGGTGCCATCGTCGAGTACACGCCGTCGCTCAACGAGACGCTCGTGTGTCTCGGCATCTGGGCCTTCGGGCTGTTGTGTTACACGATCTTCCTCCGGATGACCGTGCCGATTCTCCAGGGGCGGATGACGAAGGCCAACGAGGGCCAGCCCGAACCCGCGCTCGCCTCCTGAAGGCGAAGAAATGGTTTTTTGCACAGAAGATAATAAAGGAAACGAAGCGTCCGCCCGAGGCCAGACCGCTGCTTCGTTTCCTTCGTTATCTTCCGTGCAAATCTGAATCTTTAACCAACTCGACCAACCCCATGGCCACCCAACTCACCGCGGCCGACGCGAAGCAATCGCTCACCGATCACGTCACGGCCAAGGGTGCCGAGATTTTTTGCAAGTACGGCCCGCGGATCGGCTGGCCGGAACTGCCGCGGTTGCTCGAGGATCGCGCCTACGTGCGCTACCCGTGCGAGGTGGTCTTCGACGCGGCGCTTTTGCAGGAGGGTGAGTTTGCGCACCCCGAACAGAAGGGCGAGCGGCCTGAGGACGGCTTCACGATGTTCGTGCATCCGCTTTTCGAGGCGCAGCTGGAGCGGGTGCCCGCCCTCGTGCTCTACCAGCTCGTCGCGCTGAACTACGGCGAGTTTGCGTCGTCCGACGATGCGGAGAATTTTGGCGCCGCCGCGCTCGGTCTCACCCGCGACGAATACTACGCGCTGCTCTGCGAGTGCGCCGATCAACTCGGCACGGGTTCCGACCCGGAAATGATGATGGACGCCTTTCCGCCCGGCGGCTGCGGCGGGGGCGGATGCGGCTGCGGTTGAGTCGCGGGCTCACCCGGGCGGGTGCCGGACCCGTGGGAACGCCCGCCGCGGATTTTGCCATCGCGTCGCATTGGCCCGCGCCAAGAGATGCGGTGCATTGGTCAAAATCCGGTTAGCTGCGGCGATGGAATTGTGGATACAGTGGGCGTCGTTACCTCCTTCCCCGGCGTCCCAAACCGTTGACCAACGTTTTTCGCACCATGAAAACCTCACGTTTCGCTGCCGTTTCGTTTGTGCTCACCCTCGCGGGCGCCGCGCTCGCCGCCTATGCGGCCGACGCCTCCGCCAACTGGACGGAACACTGCGCCAAATGCCATGGTCCCGATGGCAGGGGCCAGACCAAGATGGGAAAAAAGCTTGGTCTCCGCGACCTGGCCGACGCCAAGGTCCAGGCCAAGTTCACCGACGAAGAGGCGCTCAAGGCGATGAAGAAGGGCCTGACCGACGACAAGGGCAAGGTGACGATGAAACCCACCGAGGGCCTTTCGGAAGACGAGATCAAGGCGCTCGTGCCGTTCGTGCGCGCGCTGAAGAAGTAGGCGCACACCGCCGGTTGAATCTGCCATGAACCGCTCCTCCATGCCGCCGCAGTTGCTCCGGCTCGTGGTGCTGACGCTGCTGGTTATCGGCACCTACGCCGTCGCGCGCGTCGTGCTGACGCCGGCGACGTTTGGCCATTACGGTCATTACCGCGGGGCGGCGCTGGTCGAGGCGGCGTCGCGTCCGCAGGTGTTTGCCGGGGCGAAGGCCTGCGACGAGTGCCATTCCGAGACGAGCGAACTGGTGGCCAACGATCGCCACAAGGGGATCAGTTGCGAGGCATGCCACGGCCCCGGCCGGACCCATTCCCGCAATCCGGACATCATGCCCGTCAAGCTGAACGACCAGCTGTGCCTGCGCTGCCACGTGGCGGAAGTGGCCCGGCCGGCCAAGCAGCGCCAGATTCAAGTTTGGGATCATTTTCCGGGCGACAAGTGCGTGGAATGCCACGTGGCCCACCAACCCAACAAATCCAAATGACCCCGTCTTATTCTCGTCGCCGGTTGCTCGGTCTGCTGGGAGGCGGCCTCGGTTGGCTGGCCGCGCTGCCGCTGGCCAGCAAGGCCAAGGCGGCCGTGAAGAATCTCTTCACTTCGGCGGGGGCTCCGAAGGGCTACGATCCGATGAAGCACCACTGGCTGATCTGCATGGATGCGGACCGCTGCATCGGCTGCGGGTTGTGCGTGGATGCGTGCAAGACCGAGAACAAGGTGCCGCAGAGCTCGAGTTACTTCCGTACCTGGGTTGAGCGCTATATCATCCGGAAGGCGCGGCCGGGTGCCGTCGCCCTGCGGGGCGAAGTGGCGGTCGACTCGCCGAATGGCGGACGGAACGGGTTTCCGCCGACGCTTGTGCCCCGGGAGGAGATCCTGAAGGCGTTCTTCGTGCCGAAGCTGTGCAATCTTTGTGAAAACTCACCGTGTTCGCAGGCCTGCCCCGTGGGCGCGACCTTCGACACGCCGGATGGCGTTGTGCTGGTCGACCCGGAGTATTGCATCGGCTGCGGTTTCTGCATCCAGGCGTGTCCGTATGGCTGCCGGTTCATGAACCCCGAGACGCACACAGCGGAAAAATGCACGCTGTGCTATCACCGCATCACACGCGGCCTGAAGCCGGCGTGCGTGGAAGTCTGTCCGACCCAGGCGCGCATTTTCGGCGACTTGAAGAACCCGGTGGAAAAAGATCCCCTGCAGGAGTTCATTCGCGCCAACAAGGTGTTCACGCTCAAGCCGCACCTCGGCACCGAGCCGCGCGTGCTTTACGCCAACATCGACAAGGAGGTAAGGTAAACATGAGCCCGGCGATTTTCCTGGCCCAGATCGGAGCCGAGGCCCACGCCCAGCTGCCGCATGTCGAGGGCTACGCATATCCCAACGAGCAGAATGTGCTCTGGAGCGTCCTCATCGTCATCTATCCGTATATCACCGGGCTGGTGGCCGGCGCCTTCATCATGGCGTCGCTGGTGCGGGTCTTCAACGTCAAGGCGCTGACGCCCGTGTATCGCCTCGCGCTGCTGACGGCGCTCGCGTTCCTCCTCTGTGCGCCGCTGCCGCTGTTGCTGCATCTCGGGCATCCGGAGCGCTGCCTCGAGGTGATGATGACGCCCCACCTGTCGTCGCCGATGGCGATGTTCGGGTTTGTGTATGCGTGGTACATCATGGCGGTGCTGTTGCTGGAGCTGTGGCTCGACTATCGCCACGATTTTGTTCGGTGGGGGCAGCAGGAGCCGGGCCTGAAGGGCCTGATGTACCGCTGGCTGACGCTCGGCGTGAAGGACGTGTCGCCGGCGGCGCTGCATTTCGACGATCGGATGGGCCTGGTCGTCACCATCATCGGCATCCCCTCGGCGTTCCTGCTCCACGGCTACGTGGGTTTCATCTTCGGCTCGATCAAGGCGAATCCCTGGTGGGGCAACGTGCTCATGCCGGTGATCTTCGTTTTCTCGGCCATCGTGTCCGGCATCGCCCTGTGCGTCTTCATTTATACGGAGCTCAGCTGGTTCCGGCGCAAGGAGGTCGATGACGACTGCATCGATGAGATGGGCAAGTTCCTCTTCTATGCCTTGCTGGTCGATTTCTCGATCGAGTCGCTCGACTGGTTGCACCGGCTCTACTCGGCCGACGAGTCAATTCACGTCCTCAAGCAACTCGCCGCCGGCAAACTCTTCTACACGATGCTGGTCGGGCAGCTCTGCCTCGGCACGCTGATTCCCCTGCTCATGCTGGGAGCGACGCAGATGTTCCGGGAAGAGATTCCTAATTTCGTCCGGCGACGCCTGTACTACTTTAGCGCCCTGCTCATCATGGCTGGCGTGCTGTTGATGCGCTGGAACGTGGTGATTGGCGGGCAGCTGTTCTCCAAGAGCCTGCGCGGCTTCACGACCTTCAAGCTGGAACTTTCCGGCCAGGAAGGCTGGCTGGTGGGGCTGGGTCTGATGCTGCTGCCGTTCCTGATCCTGGTCTTGCTGATCCGGATTTTCCTCCCCGTGGAAAAAGCCCACGGGGCGGAGGCGCCCGGAGCCCCGACCCCGGTGGTGTCGGTCTGAGCGGGCGGCGGATCACATTCTTGTTCCGCACCGGGCAATTTCCTGAAAACGGCTGCCGTCTTTTCTCGAGGCTGACGGCAGCGATCCAATAATCTCCGGGCCAGGCGTGCCTCCCGCAGATTCAGAAAGACCGCGGATGGCCGGCATCAGGGACGCCGATCGCCGCCGCCGCCGGAGAGGGATTCGCCCAGCCGAGAGTCCGAAACCGCCGGCGTCCGGCCTTCAGTTCGTCCGCGGTTCGCGCTCGCGGCGTTGCAGCCGCGTGAAGGTGAGCGACACGACCAGCAGCGCCGCGCCGAGCAAGAGGAACGAGGCGACCCGCCACGCCGGGTCCAGCTGCCGGCCTCCGGGCACGATGAGGTTAACCGCGGTCAGCAGGAGCGTGCCGTGACCCATCCAGCGGTATTTCTGGTTTCGCACGATGAAGTTTAGCACGTAGTAGACGCTCGCCATCCCGATCCAGGCGAGGCCGGCGACCCTGGCCGGCACGAGGTGGTACAGCGCATAGGGAAACACGATGAAGGCGCTCAGCAGATACGCGTTGCGCATCAATTCCGTCTTCAATTCCAAACGGTGCTTCTGCCAGTTGAGGATACGCGCGCTCAGGAGGGCCACGATCCCGAAGCCGACGCTGATGCCGGTTTCGCGATCTTTCAGAATGACGTAACCGAGCACGATCGCGACGTAGATGAGGAAATTCGCGACGACAATGGCCCGCGACCGGAACCAGATTGCCGTGGTGACCACCACGACACTTTGCACGGACAGCCACACAAACACCTCGGGCGAAGGGGCCAGTTTGATGAGAGCCATGCTAAACGCGGTGTAGCCGGTCATGGCATAGAAGAAGGTGGAAACGTGGCTGTGGCGCCGGACCCAGAAGATCACGGCCAGCCCGATGAACACGGCGGCGGCGCCGACCTGCGCCACGACGAAGATTTTCGGAAATGCGGCCGCGGTGTGCAGCAAAAACAAACCGTAGGCCATGGCGCAGGTGACCAACCCGCCGGCGATGGTCGCCGGATCCTCGGAATCCTCGGCGGGTCGGAAGAGCGGCAGCGTGCCAAAGACCAGC
The DNA here is from genome assembly GCA_005792355.1 of Opitutaceae bacterium. Taxonomy (GTDB): domain Bacteria; phylum Verrucomicrobiota; class Verrucomicrobiia; order Opitutales; family Opitutaceae; genus ER46. The sequence goes on along the minus strand of SXSC01000009.1, from coordinate 29,066 downwards.
GCGTAGAGCAGCAGAAAGGCCGGAACAGCGATGGGCTCGGAAACGAAGTGAAACGCCCCGCCGCGTGCCGGATTGCCGATGGCCCAAACTGCGTAGGTGCCGAGGACCATGACGATTCCGGCGAGCGCGACGGCGGGCCAGTGGCGCCGCACGCTGGTGACCGCCGCGAGGGCCGCCATCACGGTGAGGCTGGCGAGGACCCACCAGGCCGAACCGATGGCGAGAGCCGAGGCGCAACCCGTGATCAGCGCCAGCCCGGTGAGCCAGGGGGAATTGCGGCGCAGCGCGATCACCACGTTGATGGCCACCGCCAGCGCGAGGAGGGCGGGCGCGGCCGGTGATTCGATGCTGAGGGCCGGTCGCGCGCCGAAGAAGAACAGGCGCAGCGTGGCGCAGTAGAGCAGCGCCATTCCGGCGCCGCGAAGATGGCTCGCCACCAGCGCGAACGAGCGCTCCCACGTATGCGCGATGAAGAATAAAGCCGTGGCCACCGCCAGGCCGGTCAGCGACGGCGCGGCTGCGGGCAGACTCGCATACGGCAGCGTGAGCATGAAGCCGCCACCGAGCGCGAAAACGAGAATGCCGACCCGCGCAAACCAGTTTTGTCCCACCTCGAGTTCGAGGTCGTCGGCGTCTTGTTGCGGGGTGCTCGCAGTCGCCCCCGGGGAGGTTGCCGCGGGCACCGGTGCCGGGCTCTCGATGGCGCTGGGGACGGTCGGGGAGGGCAGCGGGACAATTTCTCCGGTGAGACCGAGGTGAGACTCGAGGCGGGCGAGGCGGGCCTCAAGCCGCGCGAAGTGTTCCGCGGCGTGGGGATCCTGCAGGGGCGAAGACGGGGAGTCAGACATGTCGAAGGGGCGCCGCACGAACGCGGCAGGGGCTTGAGAGGAGTATCGTGGAGTACTGCACGGCTTGCTCACCGGCTTTTGCCTCAGGCTGCGCGTTTCTTGACCAATTTTTTGTTTGGAGATGCCGCCGCTGGCGGGGCGGATCCGCAGGTTGGTGCTTCCGGTTTGATGGAGTGCGGGTGCCCCCACCCGCTGGTCGGGCGCTGCCGAACGGTCGAGCGCGGTGGGGGCTCCGCGCCCCCACCAAACCGCAGATATTCCAACGACTGGCCGCCGCCCGCACCGGCCGCGAAATCTTCCAGCAATTGGGAGACGTGCCGGGGCTCCCGTTCGGCGGACCAATTTCCGCGGTACATTGGTCAAGCGATGCGATGCCGGCGGCACCATGCCGGCAGTATGTTGTCGCTGGCCCAAGCCACGAAGATGCCTACAGAGCTGAATGAGAGGTTCATTTCGTGCCGCCGGTTTGCGGCAGTGATGACGAATTGGATATGCTGGCCGGTGTTCGCGTTGATCGCGTGCCCGCTCGAGATCGCGGCCGAACCCGCGGTTCCGGACGGAAAGGCCGCTTCCACGGCTGCCGCCGCCGCGCCGAAGCCCAATTCCACCGCGGCGTGTCTGGAGTGCCACAGCGACACCGAACTCTTCCTCAAGCGGGACGGGAAGAAAATCTCCCTCTTCCTGGACGAGAAGATTCCCGCCGCGTCGGCGCACAAATCGCTTGAATGCATCGACTGCCACGAGGGGTTCGACGGCGACAAGACGCCTCACCGGAAACCGCTCGTGCCGGTCGACTGCCTCGGCTGCCACGAGGACACCGGCAAGAAAAAGCACGCGTTCCATCCGCGCCTGGCCCTCGCGCCGATTCCGACCGGCGAGGACACCTCGTGCGTGGACTGCCACGGCAAGCATGACACCGCCGCCGTCAAGTCGCCCGCCTTTCGCTTTGCCAACGGCCCGCAGCCCGAGGCGTGCGGCAAGTGCCACGAGACGGCGCGCGACCATTTTGCCGCGTCCGCCCACGGCAAGGCCTTCACCGCGAAGGAAAAAAACGCCCCGGATTGCCTGACGTGTCACCGTCAGGCGGTGGCACCGCACTCTCCCGCCAGGGCCACGCTGGCGCAAAAACTCGCGCAGACGCAGCAATGCGAAGCCTGCCATGTCGGCAAGGACAATGTGGCCGGTCAGGTTTTGCGCGGTTTGAAGTTCGTAAAGTCGTTTGACCAGAGCGTGCACGGCGCGGCCCTGCACAAGGGCGAGGCCGGGGCCGCCAATTGCGTCGATTGCCATGGAGCGCACGAGATGAATCGTGCGCTGTCCCCCGGTGCCCGCATGAACAAGCTGCACGTGGCCGACACTTGTGTGAAGTGCCACGAGGACATCGGTCGCGAATACCGGGAGAGCGCGCACGCCCTTGCCCTCGGCAAGGGCAATGCGGACTCGGCGACCTGCACGGACTGTCACGGCGAGCACGACATCCTGGCCCACAAGAATCCGGCGTCGCGGGTGCATGCGACACATATTGCCCAGCAAGTCTGCGGCAACTGTCACGCCTCGCTCAAGCTTACCCAGAAGTACGGAATCGCGTCGCACAGTTTCCAGACGTTCTCCGACAGCTACCACGGCCTCGCGGTCCGCGGCGGTTCCGTCGAGGTCGTCAATTGCGCGAGCTGTCATAATTCGCATGCGATCAAGTCGCAGAACGACCCCACGTCCTCGATTCACAAGGACAACCTGGTGCAGACCTGCGGGCAGTGCCACCCGGGCGCCAACACTCGTTTCACGGTTGGCAAAGTGCACGTGAGCCCGGAGGCGGCCGAAGGGGTCGGGGGGAGCGATCCAATTCTTTACCTCATCTCGACGATCTACGTGCTTTTGATTGTCGTGGTGGTGGGCGGCATGGTCGTCCACAACGCGCTCGATTTCATCAAGAAGATCCGGCGCAAGCTCGCGATCCAGCAGGGGCTGCTCGAGGAGGAGCACGTGGCGCACCGCCTCTACGTGCGCATGACCGGGCACGAGCGCCTGCAACACGCCGCCCTGGTGCTCAGCTTTGCCGCCCTCGTAGTAACCGGATTCATGTTACGCTATCCGGAGGCGTGGTGGGTGGTGGCGATCCGCAATTTCTGGGCGGGGGCGTTTGCGTGGCGGAGTGGAATTCATCGGGTCGCCGGAGTGGTGATGCTCGTCGCCGGCGCCTGGCACGTCTGGTATCTCGCGTTTACGGTCCGCGGCCGCCAGCTGTTCCTCGATTTGTTGCCGCGCTGGCGCGACTGCATCGATCCGTTCCGGGTCTTGCGTTACAATCTGGGCCTGGCGCCGACGAAGCCAGCCTTCGGGCGTTTCAGTTATATCGAGAAGGCTGAGTATTGGGCGATGATGTGGGGCTCCCTGCTCATGGGCGTCACGGGAGTGATCCTGTGGTTCGACAACACCTCGATGGGCCTCTTCACCAAACTGGGTTTCGATATTTCGCGCACGGTGCACTTCTACGAGGCGGTGCTCGCCACGCTGGCGATCATCGTCTGGCATTTCTATTTCGTGATCTTCAATCCGGATGTGTATCCGATGAACCTCGCGTGGCTGACCGGCCGGATGTCCGAGCGCGAGATGTTCGAGGAGCACCCCGCCGAGCTGGCCCGACTCAAGGCCGCGGACCGATCGCCACCCCCGCCGAACGAGCCTCGCCACGCGAAGCCCGGCCCGGGCGCCGGGTAGGCGGGACAGTGCGCCACGCGGTCAGAGAGCGCAATCGAAGGAACAACGACATTTCCATCGTACTCGTTCTCGTAATCGTTCCTCGTTCTCCCGGGATTGAGAGAACGAGAAAGAGGACGAGGAACGAGAACGATTGATGCATTCCGAAAATCGTCGCATACGGGAGCGAGACCTCGATAACTGAAGGCAGATTCGGTTTGAGCCTCCCACAGCGATCCCCGCTCACTCCGTTGCGACCGTTTTTGGACCTGGGATGCACCTGACCGCGCCACGGAACATGTAACGTATTACGTTACATGTTTCGGGCGGCCGATCCGGCGGGCCCCGCGGGTGTCGGCGAACGACACCCGTGCGTCAGTGAGCGGGTTCCCGCGGGATCGACCTCAATGCCCGAGCCGCGAGACCATCGCGTACACAATCAGGACGAGAAGGATCAGGCCGGTGCCGAAGAAGATAAAGCCAAAGGCCTTGGCGATGTTCTTCCGACCCTCCCAGTCGTCGGCCTTGATGCGGTAGATGTCGATGCGCCCGGAGGCGAGCAGGCGATCGTACCAGCGCTTCCGTTCGTGCAGCATCTCGGTTTTCGAAATGCGCCCGGAGAAGATGACGGTGTCCATCGGGAACTTCTCGATCCGGAAATGGGTGTTGAAGAAATGGAACGAGAAGATGAAGCCGGCGGCGAGCAGCGCCTCGTCGGAGTGAACCACCATGGCGACGTTGATAATCCAGCCCGGCATGAAGAGGGTGAAGAATTTCGGGAACCACAGGATCAACCCCGAGAAGCCGATGATCGCCACGCCCCAGAACACCGCGAAGTAGTCGAAACGCTCCCAATACGTCCAGCGGTCAAATTGCGGACGCGGCCCCTTGCCGAAGAACCACTTTTGATGGGCGATGAAGTCACGCCAGTCCTGCAGCGAGGGCACCATCGAATCAGGGTGGAAAACGATGCCGAGCAGGCGCCGCCAGGTGATCTTGCGGGTCACCGGATCGCGCACTGAACCGCGTTGCTTCCAGAAACTGTTCACCAAGCTTCCGAGATGGAGGACAAAATAGGCGAACGTCACGACGGCCGCATAGTGATGCAGCGTGCGGGCGACCTCGGCGTTGCCGAGCAGATGGAACATCGTCTTCGCCCAGTCGGTGTAGTAGAACTTGAGCGGCATGCCGGTGATGACGAGCGCGAGGAAGCTCGTGACCATCATCATGTGCAGGAAGCGCTCGAACGGCGTGAACCGCGTGAAGACGTCGTCATCGACGTGCGCCTGAATCACGGCGGCGCGGAACGACTTCGTGTCGTGCAGGTACAGGTAGATCGAGCGGAAGAGCCAGAACGCCGTGTGCAGTCCAAAGAAACCAAATACGCTGACCAGCAGCGTGGTCATGAACCAGAAGACCTTGTTCAGGACCGGGTAGTTCACCTTGTCGAGCGGATTGGCGTGCGGCTGATATTCGGTGAATTTCGCATTGATGCCGGGATGGCATTGCGCGCAGGTGCCGACGATCTTGTCCTTGTGCAGCCGCGAGCGTTTGTCGCTCACCTTGAACACATCGTGGTGGCCGTGGCAGTCGAAGCAGGCGGCGACGTCCGAGGCGACGTTGGGCTGGCCGAGCGCCATGGCCTTCCCGTGGTAGGTCTCGCGATAGTGCTCGAGTCGATCCTGGTGGCACTTGCCGCAACTCTGATCGCTCAGGCCTTTGAAGTGCGCCGTGGCGGGTTTTTCGATGTCATGCGCGCTGTGACAGTCGGTGCAGACCGGCCCCTTCTGATCTCCCTTCGCCAGGATTTGCCCGTGAATGCTCTCCTTGTAGGTGTCCTCGATGCCCACGTGACAGGTGCCGCAGGCCTTGGCGATGTTGGCGTGGTTGGACCGCGAATCCTTGTCGACGCTTCGCTTGATGTCGTGGACACCGTGGCAGTCGTTGCAGGACGGTGCGACCACGAGACCCATCTTCACGAGCGCCCGCCCGTGAATGCTGTCGAGGTAGTGCCCCGCGGCCTTTTCCTGGCCGATGCGGTAATCCTTGGTGAGTTTCGTGTCGTCGTGGCAGGTGCCGCAGGTCTTGGGCAGATTGAATTTGAAGACCGGTGAATCGGCCTGCTTCACCGGCGCCATGTCGTGTGTGCCGTGGCAGCTGGTGCACGAGGCGGCGTCGGAGGCGCCCATCTTGTGACTCATGCCATGGATGCTGGTGGCGAACTGCGCGGTCGCTTTTTCGTGGCAGGGCGCGCATTGCGCCGGTTTGAGCTTGGTGGGGTGTTCCGCTTCCTTGATGTCGCTGTGACAATCGACGCAGTTCGTTTTTCCGTGGACGGACTTGGCGAACACTTCGGGCCGCACGCCGATCCATTCCGGGGCCAGGCCCTTCTTGCGCGGTTTGAATTCCGCCTCATGGCAATCCATGCAGTCCTTGTTCGCGACGATGGGCGGCTTGGCGGTCGCCGGCGGTGGGCTGGCGGGTTCAGCCGCGCGGCTGCCAGAAAAAGCAACCACCAGGAGCGGCAGTTGGTACCAGACTGTCCGGAGGAAACGAGACGGCATCGCGCTCATGCTGCCAGTATGGGGAAAACGGCGTGCGAGCACTACGCAGCGGTTGACGGTTCGTGCGCGCGCCTTGGCGAGGCCCCCCCCTGCGGCGGGCCAATGGGTGCCCAGCATTCGTCAAGGAATGCGCGGACGCCCGCGCGGAGTGGGATTATCGTCGAGGCTACAAACCCCGGGGGTGCTGCGGCCCCCTGGAAAAAACCCAAAGGAGAAAGCCATGGCAGCAATCAAATTACATCTGGATGCGGCGGAGTCCGATGCCGTCGCGCGGTTTGCCGAGGCCGCGGGCACGAAACCCGAGGCGGTGTTGTATGCCGCCCTGAACCGCCTGATGCTGGCGGCCCGCGATCCCGCCGTGCGCAAGGAAATCCTGGAGACGTGGGAATCGCATACGCAGAACCTGCCGCTCTGGGCGGATTCGGCCTGTTCGGTGCACGCCTACGAGGGCAAGGCGGACGACGAGCCGGAGCCAAGCAAGTACCTGCAGTAGGTTTTCGCCTGCCCGGGCCGCATGAATTCAGTGGGAGTGTATTCCACCACTGAAGGCGAAAACAATGAAAGGTGGAACCCGATGTCCTCATCGGGTTTTGCAACGTACGCTCGCCAATCAGCGCGATACGGAGATCGGGCTCCACCCTGCCTTGAATCGTTCCGGGCGAGCCTCCGTCGCTACCTGGTGGTGGCCGGTTTGGCCGCCGCCGTTGCGGCCGGGGCCGGGCCTTCCAAAATCTTGATCGCCGATTCGCGGACCGCGGTGATGGCGGGCGAGTTCTGGGGAATCTCGATCTTCGTCTCCAACTTGGTGTCGGTGCCAATATAGTCCGCGGCAATCGCACAGAGCAGCGGCATCGCCGTTTCCATCCGGCCGGCAATTCCGAGCACCGACACGCGCACGTCCCACATTTCGGGTCCCGTGCCCCGATCGAGCGACTTGTCGGGATTGGCCCGGGCCGACATCTGCAGGAACGTCTCGCGCGAGGCGGCATCGACCCGTGGCGTGGCGTCGACCCCGTAGCCGATCTCGATAAACAGGTCAGGGGCGACATTCGCCGGCGGTTCGTACATCCCCTTGCTCGCCAGAGCCGCATCGACGCAGGCCTTGATCACCGGGACCTGCACCTGCGCGTTGCTCACCATCGATTTCTTCGCGAGGAGGCGATATGACACCCCCGACGGTTTCAGCATGGCTCCCGGGGCGCTGATCGAATCGACCAGCACCTTGTGCTTCGGGACAAAGATGTTGTTGCAGCCCGCCAGCAGCAGCGCCGCGGCCCCGGCGGCGAGCCAGGTCAGACGTCGAGAATTGCGCAGTCCACGTTGCATTCGAAAAAAGTCATTCTTTCTATATGTGCCTGGGCGGATTTCGCAACTGGCGGAATCGGCAGGCTGGCCGGGCCGGGTGGGCGATCACTCAGTCGATTTTCACCCGCGCCCGGTAAAACGCCTCGCAGCGGGCATAGATCTCCGACGCCGATTCCAACGCCAGGGCCTCGGCCGCCAGCGCCCGGGCATCGCTCATCGTCGTCGCCCGGATGAGGTACTTGACCGCCGGCAACCACGCCGGAGACATGCTCAGGCAGTCGACCCCGAGACCGAGCAGCAGCGGCGCGAACACCGGGTCACCGGCCATCTCGCCACATACGCTGACCCGCAGTTTCCGTTGGTGCGCCTCCTCCACGATTTTCTGCAACGTGCGCACGATGGCCGGGTGGGTCGGCTCGTAGAGGTGGGCGATGCGTTCATTCACCCGATCGATCGCCAGCATGTACTGGATGAGATCGTTGGTCCCGATGCTGAAAAACGCACAATGTTTGGCCAGCAAGTCCGCGGTCGCCGCGGCGCTGGGAATTTCAATCATCGCGCCGACCGGCATGTCCACGTCGAACGGCACGCCCTTCGCCTGCAGCTCCTGCCGGCATTCCTCCAGCACGGCGTTCGCCCGCGCGAGTTCCCCGACGCCACTGATCATCGGATACATGAGATCCACCTTGCCAAAGTGGCTGGCCATCAAAATGGCCCGCAGTTGGTCCTTGAAGATATCCTGATGTTCGAGGCACCAGCGGATCGCCCGGAAGCCCATGAACGGATTATTCTCCTTCGGAAACAAGTCCGCCTTGCCCGCCAGCGGCTTGTCGCCGCCCAGATCCAGCGTGCGAATGACGACCGGCAGCGGCGCCATCAGCTCGACCACCTCCTTGTACGCCAGGAACTGTTCCTGCTCGGTCGGGATGCTCGCGGAATTGAGAAACAAGAACTCCGTCCGATAGAGACCGATGCCTTGGGCAAGAAAGTTCTTCGCCCGGGTCGCCTCGGTGGCTTTCTCAATGTTGGCCATCAACGTCACACCCACGCCGTCAAGCGTCACCGCCGGCAGTTGGTTGTTCTCCAGCAGCCTCGCCTCGAACGACTTCTTCCGCTCCTGAATCTTCCCGTAACGGAACAGGGTGCTTTCCGACGGATTCACAATCACCACTCCGTCGTAACCGTCGACGATGACCCAACTCCCGTCGGTCACCCGCCGGGTCAGGTCGCGCACCCCCACCACCGCCGGAATCTTCATCGAGCGCGCGACGATGACGGCGTGGCTGGTCTTGCTGCCCGAATCGGTGACGATCGCCAGCGCCCCCGAACGATCGAGGGAGGCGCATTCGGACGGGGTGATGTCATTCGCCGCGACCACGCGCTGTTCGGCGAGCCGTTTGAGTGAATTCTCGGCCTGACCGAGCAAATTCTGCAACACCCGCTGCGCCACGTCGCGCAGGTCGCCGGCCCGCTCCCGCAGGTACTCGTCATCAATCTCCGCGAAGGCCTGCACGTACCGCGACGAGACCTGGTGGAAACACGTCTCCATGTTGCGGCCGGTTGACTCGAATTCGCGGATCGTCTCACCGATCAGCGCCTCATCTTCCAGCACCATCAGGTGGGCATCGAAGATCGCGGCTTCCTCCGCCCCGATGTTCTTTTCGACTTCACTCTTGATCTTCGCGACCTGCTGCCGCGTCAAAACCAAGGCGCGATCGAAACGCGCGATCTCGTCGACGCGTTTCCCTGGCTCCACCTGGTAGCTCGGCACCTCGACGTCGCTCTGCAGGTAGACAAAAACCTGGCCGTACGCGATCCCTTCCGAGGCGGCGATGCCTTGTACGGTGAATTCGTTTTTTGAGGACGGGTCCATTCTGTATGGCATGCGGGCAATGGGGCGAAACGGTCTGCGCCCTGACGATAACGCGCCACCCGCTAACCGGGTCAATTCGGATCTATCCGATCCGCGTCTCAACCACGAAGGCCGACTGACCCCAGGCCTCCCGGATCGTGGCGACGACCCGGTGGGTATCCGTCTCGTCCCGCAACAACGCAAAACATGCGCTGCCGCTCCCGCTCATCCGGCTTTCAAGCCCAAACTCCACCCGCAACCGCTCCACCAGCACGGGCAGCGCGACGAATTTTGCCCAGGCCGGCGGTTCCATGTTATTCCTCAGCAGCGCTTCCGCCGGAGCCGTCGGGTCATCGCTCCATGCCGCCAGCCACGCCTCGGCTTCGGCGGGAGGCAGGTAGCTGTGTGGCGCCGCCGCGGCGAGTCGTCCATACGCCCAGGGCGTCGAGATGCCGAAACCGGGTTTGAACACCAGCACCCGCCGGCCGGTCAGCCGGTGCCCGGCCCCGGGTGCCAGCAACTCGACCCGCTCGCCGCGACCTCGCATCACCACCGGCCCGGCATGCAGAAAGAGCGGGCAATCCGAGCCCAGTTCGGCGGCCAGCGCCGCGATCCCGGCCGGCGACAGTGCCCGGGCCGGTTCGACCAGGCGGTTCAGCGCCCGCAGCGCCGCGACCGCGTCGCTGCTCCCACCACCCAGTCCCGCTCCGAGCGGGATGGATTTCTCCAGCTCGAAGGCGACGTTCCCCGACCATCCCGTCGCGTCGGAAAACGCCCGCGCCGCCTTCAACACCAAATTCGTCCCGTCGCAGGGAACATCCGGATCTCCGCAACGCAGTGACGTCGCCGCACTCGGTTCCGCCCGCAGCGTATCGCCAAAATCCAACGTCACTGCGACGGAGACCAGATCGTGAAACCCATCCGCCCGCCGACCGGTGACGGCCAGGAAGAGATTCAACTTGGCGGGAGCGAAAATCGAGATGACGCTCATGGGCGGTGACCCACCATTGCATATCGAGGCCCACTAATCCAGTTCTTCGGATTCTTCCTGCATTGGTGTTCAACCGAATCCCTCTGTGGTTATAAAAAATGGCCTGCGACCTAATCCTCGTCCTTGACGCCCAATCGCCGCGTGACGTCACGCCGGCCCTCCGCCAGTTGCAGGGCACCGTGCGGTGGGTCAAGGTGGGCTTGGAAATGTACACCTCCTGCGGCCCGGACGCCGTGCGCGAAATCGCCGGTCTGGGCTTCAACGTCTTCCTCGATCTCAAGCTGCACGACATTCCCAACACGGTCGCCAAGGCCGTGGAGTCCGCCGCGAAGCTTCCGATCGGCATGCTCACGCTGCACACCTGCGGCGGACGGGAGATGATGCAGTGGGCGGTCAAGGCGCAACAGCAGCACGCCCCCAACCTGCTCCTGCTCGGCGTCACGGTGCTCACCTCGATGAGCGCCAGCGGGCTGGCCGAGACCGGCGTCGCCGATTTGCCGGAACCTCAGGTCGTGAGGTTGGGCCGGCTCGCCGCCGATTCCGGCTTGCGCGGCCTCGTCTGCTCACCTCTTGAGATCGCCCCGCTTCGGGCCGCGTTGGGCGCCGGCGTCTCGCTCGTCACCCCGGGGATTCGGCCGCGCGACGCCAAAGCCGATGACCAGACGCGGGTGATGACACCCGGCGAAGCCGCCCGCACTGGCGCCAACTTCATCGTCGTCGGCCGCCCCATTTTCAAAGCCTCCGACCCCGCCGCCGCCGCGCGTGCGATCCTCGCGGAGCTCGGAGCGGCGGCCAGTAATCAATAGGCGGTAATCAGCGGTCAGTTCGCCTAAACCAGAAAGATCAATCTCACCTGAACTCGTTTACAAATCACTGTCTTCGGACTACCTATTCTCGGTTTCTGACCACTGCAGACCACTGATCCCTCTCCGAACCATGTCCCGCACCGCCGCCATTCTCCTCGCCGCCGGCAGTGGTTCGCGCATGGCCGGAGCGGTAGCCGACAAGGTGCTGGTGCCCCTCGCCGGCCGGCCCGTCTTTGCCCACTCCGCCGCAGCGTTCATGCAGAGCGCCATCGCCGATCTCTACGTGATCGTTTTTCGCGACCAACGGCAGATGATGGAGCTTTCCGCCTATGCCCCCACTCCCTCCGTTCTCGTCCGCGGAGGACGCGAACGGCAGGATTCGGTGAGCCAGGCCCTCGCCGCGCTCCCGGCCGATATCCGGCACGTCTTCATCCACGACTGCGCCCGTCCGCTCATCCGGCCCGAGCAGCTTGTCGCCCTCCACAAGATCGTCCGCCGCGAGCATGCCGTCGTGCTCGCCCATCGCGTGGTCGACACCATCAAGGAGCATCGGGTCTTGATCTCGCCGAAGGGTCGCGACGATTCCCGCCTGCGCACCCTGGACCGCGCCCGCCTCTGGGCCATGGAGACACCGCAGGTTTTCTCCCGCGAACTGATCGCCCGCGCCTATGCCCGGGTGGGCGCCCGCGGCCTCCAAATCACCGACGACGCACAGGCCGTCGAGCAGCTCGGCCATCCCATCGCCCTGCTGGAAAACCAGCACCCCAACCCCAAGCTCACCACCGCGGCCGATCTGGCCTACCTGGAGTTTCTCGTCACGCTGAACGATCGCCCGCCTGCGGCGCACTCCCTCTCGTCGCGGCCGCCCTTTTGATGAACTTCCGCATCGGTCACGGCTACGACATCCACCGCATCGTCGCGGGCCGTCCCCTCGTCCTCGGCGGGGTGAAATTCGACACCGACTTCGGCCTCGAAGGCCACAGCGACGCCGACTGCGTCACTCACGCAATCTGCGACGCGTTGCTCGGCGCCGCCGGCCTGCCCGACATCGGTCATTTTTTTCCGAATACGGATCCGGCCTACCGCAACATCGACTCCCAGATCCTTCTCGCGCGCGTCTGCGGCGAGTTGTCGAAGCTGCGTTTCGCCGTCGGTAACATCGACGCCACGGTCATCGCCGAAAAACCGAGAATCTACCCGCGACTCGCGGAGATGAAAGCCGCGCTCGCCAAGAGCACCCGCCTCCCGGTCGGTAACATCGGCCTCAAGGCCACGACCAACGAGGGCATCGGCGACCTCGGCCGCGGCCTCGCGATCGCCGCCCACGCCGTCGTGCTCATCGCCAAGGCTTGATCGCCATGCGCCGCCTCCCCCGGCCTCCGGCTTCCGGCTTCCGTCCTCCGTCCTCCGTCCTCCGGCTTCTGGTCTCCGGCCTCAGGGTTCTGGCTTCTGGCCTCTGCCTGCTGTCCGCCGCGGGCTGCCTCAAACGCGAGACCGCCGTCCAGCGCGGCAACCGCGAGCAGGTTCTCCATCGCGGCATCGGCAATGAGGTCACCGAGCTGGACCCGCATCTCGTCACCGGTGTCGCCGAAGGCAATGTCCTGCGTGCGCTCTTTGAAGGTCTGGTCGCCGAGGACCCCGTGGACCTGCACCCGGTGCCCGGTGTCGCGGAGCGTTGGGATGTTTCGACTGACGGCCTCGTCTACACGTTTCAACTCCGGGCGGATGCCCGTTGGAGCAACGGGGCCACGGTCACGGCGCAGGATTTCGTCGCCGCGTATCGACGCATCCTTACCCCCACGCTCGCCGCCGACTACGCCAACATGTTGTATATCCTGCAGAGCGCCGAGGCGTTTCACAAAGGCAGCGCCCCGGACTTCGCCCAGGTCGGTGCGGTCGCAGTCGATGCCCGCACCCTTCGCCTCACCCTCGAGCACCCCGCGCCGTATTTTCTTTCGCTCATCACCAATCCCCCGTGGTACCCGGTCCCGCTCGCCACCATCGAAAAACACGGCTCTGCCTACCAACGCGGCAACAGCTGGACGCGGCCCGGCCGCATCGTGACGAACGGGCCCTTCGGGTTGACGAAGTGGACGCCGAATCAGGTCATCGTCGTCGAGAAATTTCCGGGTTACTGGGATGCCGCCATCGTGCGGCTCAAGGCCATCCACTTCTACCCGATTGACAGCGTCGACGCCGAGGAACGCGCCTTCCGTGCCGGGCAGCTGCATCTCACGGAATTCGCACCGGTCAGCAAGATCGACGCCTACCGCCGCGACTCGCCGCAGCTCCTGCGCCTCGACCCGTATCTCGGCACCTATTTTTATCGCTTCAACACCCGCCGCCCGCCTTTGAACGACGTGCGGGTCCGCCGGGCCCTGGCCCTCGCCGTCGACCGCGGAGCCATCGCCACCAAGATTCTGCGCGGCGCCCAGCGCCCGGCGTTCGCGCTCACCCCTCCCGGCACCGCCGGTTACACCGCCGCCGCCGGCATTCCGCTGGACCTCATTGCGGCGCGGCAACTGCTCAAAGAAGCCGGTTTCGATGGCGGCAAGGGCCTGCCCGCGATCGACCTGCTCTACAACAGCTCCGAAAATCATCGGGTGATCGCCGAAGCCCTGCAGGAGATGTGGCGCCGCGATCTCGGCGTCGAGGTGCGCCTCACCAACCAGGAACTGAAGGTCGCCCACGCCGCCCGGCGCGCCGGTGATTTCCAGATCATCCGTTCCGACTGGGTTGGCGACTACCTCGACCCCGCCACGTTTCTCGACATCCTGCGCAGCGACAGCGGCAACAATTACACCGGATGGGCCAACCCCAATTACGACGCCGCCCTCTTCGCCGCCGCGCGCACCACCGACTCCGCGGCGCGTCACGCCCTCTTTCAGCAGGCCGAGGCCCTGCTGCTCGAGGCCGCGCCCATCATCCCGCTTTTTCACTACACCCACATTTTCCTCCTGCAGCCGTCCGTAAAAGGCTGGCATCCCACGCTGCTCGATCACCATCCCTACAAGCATGTCTGGCTGGAAAAATAAACGCGACGTCGCGGCCGGCCGACTGCGCATGCCGATTGACCGATGGAGGCGGGGTGCCCCCACCCCGCGATCGGGCGTGTGCGCCGCCGGCGCCTCGCGGGGTGCGGGCACCCCGCCTCCATTTTCGCTGGTCTCACTCGTCCTAATTCGATCCCTTCCGCGACCGATCCTCGTCTTTTTCGCCGCGTTCGCGCTCGCCTTCACCGCCTGCACCCAGCGCGACCCCGCCCCCGCCGGCGGCACCTCGAACTCACCGCCGGTGCTTCGTCTCAGCCAGCGCAACGAGCCCGCCTCGCTCGACCCCGCCACCACCACCCTGCCCGACGAATTCGGCACCTTGCGCGCACTGCTCGAGGGCCTGCTCCTGCCCGGCGCCAACGGCGGCGCCCCGCTGCCCGGTGCCGCCCACCGCTTCGAAGTTTCGCCCGACGGCCTCTCCTATACGTTTCACCTCCGCCCGGAAGCCCGCTGGTCCGATGGCGCACCCGTCACCGCCACGCATTTCATCGCGGCCTACCGCCGCGCGCTCACTCCCGCCACCGCCGCCCCCAAGGCCAGCGTGTTTTCTGACGTGAAAAACGCCGCCGCCTATGTCTCGGGCCAGCTCGCCGATTTCTCCGCCGTCGGTTTTCACGCGGCCGGCCCGCACACGCTGACCATCACGCTCGAGCGGCCGAATCCACGTTTCCCCTACTACGTCGCCAGCGGCCCGTGGCTGCCCGTGCGCACCGATGTCGTCGCCCGGCACGGTCGCAACTGGACCCGCCCGGACCACTTCGTCGGCAACGGGCCCTTCCTCCTCGCCGAGTGGCGCGCGGATCAACGCATCGTGGTGCGAAAGAATCCACGCTGGCACGGCGCCGCCGGCGTGCAGCTCGCGGAAATCCACTTCCTGCGTTTCGACAGCGGCGACAGCGAAGACCGCGCCTATCGGGCCGGGCAGCTCGATGCGACCATGGCGGTCCCGTTCAGCAAGGTGCCGGTCTACACCCGCGAACGGCCCGCCGAATTGCACCGGGCCCCGATGATCGAGACGCGTTACCTCGCCTTCGACACGCGCCGCCCGGCGCTCAGCCGCGACGCCCGCCGCGCGCTCTCGCTCGCCATTGATCGCACCAAGATCGTCGAACGCGTGCTGCAGGGTGGCCAGATCGCCGCGTCCCAGTTTGTGCCACCGCAACTCCGGCCAGCCACCCCACCACCGCCCGGATCGACGGCGCACGATCCCGCGGCCGCGCGCCGCCTGCTCGCCCAGGCCGGGTTTCCCGGTGGCCGGGGTTTTCCCAAATTCGAACTTTCCGGCTGGACGCAATCGCAGGTGCTCGAGGCGATTCAGCAAATGTGGCGTGAGGAACTCGGCGTCGAGGTCGCCATCTCCGTTCGTGAAGCCAAGGTTCACCTCGACGCCCTGCGCACCGGTGGCTTTGACATCGCCTTCATGACCTCGATTCCCGACGTCGCCGATCGCGCGGCGATGCTGGCGGATTTCACCAGCGGCGCTCCGCTCAACTATCCGCGTTGGAGCAGCTCCGCCTTCGACGCCGCGCTCGCCGCGGGCCGGTTCGACGTGGCCGAGGAGCACCTGCTGGAAGCAGCCGCCGTCGCTCCGCTCTATTTCAACACCAAGATCTCCCTGATGTCGCCGCGGATCCGCGGCTGGCAGGAAGACGGCCTGTGGGCCCGTTGTTACCACGATGTGCATCTCGCCGGGAAGTAACCCGCACTTCGTCGCGCTCGCCCTCGTGTTCTCCGCGCTGCTGGCCGCAGGTTGCGGCCGCCGCTCGACGCTCGTCGCGGACGGCAATCGCAGCCAAACGCTGCATGTCGGTTCCGGCGGCGAACCAAGCGAACTCGACCCGCACCTGATCAACGCTCCGCCGGACTACCATGTCATTCACGCCTTCTTCGAGGGCCTCACGCGGCTCGATTCCCGCACCACGGAACCCCGGCCCGGAGTGGCCGCACGCTGGGAAGTCTCGCCGGACGGCCTCACCTATACCTTTCACCTTCGCGCCGGCGCACGCTGGTCCAGTGGCGATCCGCTGACTGCCGACGATTTTGTCGCTTCATTCCGTCGCGCTCTTTCGCCTGGCATCGGCTCGCAATACACCGTGCTCTTCAAACCCGTGCGCGGCGCCGAGGCCTACGCCACGGGCAAACTCACCGACTTTTCTCAGGTCGGATTTTCCGCCCCCGACCCGCGCACGCTCGTTGTGACGCTCGCTCACCCCACACCCTTCTTCCTCGCCCTGATCACCGGCAATCCCGTCTGGTTCCCCGTCCACCAGCCCACCATCGAACGGTACGGCCCTTTCGATCAGCGCGGCACGAACTGGACGCGGCCGGGCCGCTTCGTGGGCAACGGGCCTTTCCTGCTCAAGGAGTGGCGGCAAAATCAGCGCATGGTCGCCGCCAAATCGCCCACGTACTGGGACGCCGCCAGCGTGCGCCTGCGCGAGGTGCACTTTCATCCGATCGACAACCCCGACACCGAGGAGCGCGCTTTTCGCTCCGGCCAGTTGCACGTCACCCGCTTCGTTCCGAACTCGCGCGTCGACGCCTACCGCATGGAAGAATCGCCCCTCCTTTCCGTCGCACCCGAGCTGACGGTGCGTTTCATCACCCTCAACACCGCCCGCCCGCCCCTGCACGATCCCCGGGTCCGCCGGGCCCTTGCGCGCGCCCTCGATCGCACGCGTTACAGCAGCCGCGTCCTGCGCGGCACCGAGGCCGCCGCCTTCAACTTTGTGCCCGCGGGCATGCCGGGTTATTCACCGTCGGTCACGGTCACCGAGGATGTGGCCGCCGCGCGCGCGCTGCTGGCCGAGGCCGGGTTTCCCGGCGGTCGTGGCTTCCCCAAACTCATCTTTTCCAGCGAAGCCGGCCGATTCACCGAGCTGGTCGAGGCGATTCAAGAAACGTGGCGGTCCAGCCTTGGCCTCGAAATCGCCATCCAAAAAAGCGAATCGCGCACCCACTGGAGCAACCTTCAGCTCAAACAATACGACCTTGGTTTCGCCGGCTGGAACGCCGACTATCCCGACGCGTCCACGATCCTCGACCTCTTCGTCAGCGGTGGGGGCTGGAATTTCACGCAGTGGGGTGATCCACCGTTTGACGCCCTCATCGCCGCGTCCGCCATCGAGCTCGATGTCGCGCAACGACTGCGGAAGTTGCAAGCCGCCGAGGCACGACTGCTGGAGCAGATGCCCATCATCCCCCTGACGTTCGTGCGTCGCGCGGTGTTGATCCATCCTTCGGTGCGGGCCTGGGCCAGAAATCCGCTCGACCGGCCGGATTTCAAGGCGGTCTGGCTCGCCCCGGAGTAGTTCCCCCGGCCCGCTCCGCACGCAGTGTTGCCATCCACGCCTCCTCGATGATTCTCCCTCCCATGCGTATCCCGTCACCTTTGCTCGGCGCGGCCATTCTCGGCGCCGCCAGCTTTCTGCCTGCCGCGCCAAGCGCTCCGGCCATCTCCGCGGCGAGTCTCCTCGCGCGCACCAAAATCCTGGCCTCCGACGAATTCGAAGGCCGGGGGCCCGGCACTCCAGGCGAGGAGAAAACCGTCAATTACCTCGAGGCCGAATTCCGCAAGCTCGGCCTCGCGCCCGGCAACCCCGACGGCACCTACGTCCAGGCTGTGCCGCTCGTGGGCATCACGTCGAAGCCCGCCCTCGCGTTCACCGTCGGCGGCAAGGCGGTGGAGATGACGCCGATCAATGACTTTGTCGGCTATTCGACGCGGGTGGTGCCACAGGTCGAGGCGAAGCACAGCGACGTTGTTTTCGTCGGCTACGGCATCATCGCTCCGGAGTTCGACTGGGATGACTACAAGGGCGTCGATGTCCGCGGGAAGACCGTCGTGATGCTCATCAACGACCCGCCGGTCACCACGGCGGGCGGCCAGCTCGACCCCGCGGTCTTCGGCGGCCTGGCCATGACCTACTCTGGCCGGTGGACCTACAAGTACGAGATCGCCGCGGAGAAGGGCGCCGCGGCCTGCCTCATCGTCCACGAGACCGGACCCGCCGCGTATCCGTTCGGCGTCGTCGTCTCAAGCTGGACGCGCGAGAATTTCGAAATTCGCACCCCGGACAACAATGCGGGACACATCGCCCTCTCCGGCTGGCTCACCCTCGACGCCACCAAAAAACTCCTGACCGCGTGCGGCCGCGATTTCGACGCGCTGAAAAAGTTCGCCAGCACCCGCGCCTTCCGCCCCGCCGCACTTGGCGCCAAGGCCTCGTTTACCGTGGAAAACACCCTGCGCCAGGTCGACTCGCGCAACGTCCTCGCGCTGCGGCCCGGCACCGATCCGCGGTTGCGCCAGGAGTACGTGATCTACAACGCCCACTGGGATCACCTCGGCCGCGACGAACGCCTCACCGGCGATCAGATCTACAACGGCGCCGCCGACAACGCCGCCGGCACCGCGGTGCTCCTCGAAATAGCCCAGGCCATGAAGGCACTCCCGGTGACCCAACAGCCGAAGCGCAGCGTCCTGTTCCTCTCCGTCACCGCCGAGGAAAAAGGTCTGCTCGGCTCGCGTTTCTATGCGCAAAATCCCCTCTACCCGCTCGCCCGCACCGTCGGCGTGATCAACATGGACGGCGCGAATCAATTTGGCCGCACGAGCGATCTCGAAGTGATCGGCTTCGGCGCCTCCACGATTGACGACGTCGGCATCGCCGTCGCCCGCGAGCAGGGCCGGGATGTGCAACCCGACAGCCACCCCGAGCGCGGCTCGTACTTCCGCAGCGACCACTTCGAATTCGCGAAGGTGGGCGTCCCGGCCTATTATCCCAAGGCCGGCCGCAAGTTCATCGGCCAGCCCGCCGACTTCGCGGAAAAAAAGGTCAACGCGTACATCGCGAAGGATTATCATCAGCCGAGCGACGAGGTGAAGCCCGACTGGACCTTCGAGGGCGCCGCGCAGGACACCGAGTTTCTCCTCGGCGTTGGTCTGCGCCTTGCGAATGACGCCAGGTGGCCCGAATGGAAACCCGGCAACGCCTTCAAAGCCCGCCGCGACGCGATGCTGAAATCCGCGAAATAGAAAACCTCACAAATCGAGGTCGCCGCCACCTGCCGGCTTCGCCTTGATCACCCTTTCCGCTTCGTCAACCCCGCCGCCTTTTTGATGAGATTGATCGCGGCCACGGAAACGCCGAATTCCGCGGCCACGGCGGCGGCGGTCTTGCCGCCCGCCTGGAGGGCCTTGACGATCTCTTCCTTCAACCCGGGAGTAATGCGCGCCCTCTTCCGCTGGCCGACTTTTGCCAAAGCCTCGGGCTTCACTCCAGTCCTGGGCGCGGCGACGACCGCCTTTTCGCCGATTACGTTCCGGAGTGCGCGCTGCAAACGCGGCGACGCGTAGCCGGCCAGCGCCTTGATCACGGCGTCAATCGAGCCCAGCCCGAGTTGGGCCGGCAGGGTCGTGAACTGGGCATCGCGGGCAGCTTCCAGCTCCCTCTCCAGGATCGCCAACTCGGCTTGTTTCTTGGCCAGTGAATTCTGCAGGGTTTGAAGGTCCGACATGTTGGCTGTTGGGTTACGATGAACCGAAGCGACGTTGTCGCACGTCGCCGTGATTGGTCAATCCCTTCCCTTCGGACAATCGCCGGCGCGAGCGACCGAGCCGGTTCACCCGCGCTGCGCCATCGGCAAATAGTCTCGCGTCGTCGCGCCGGTGTAAATCTGCCGCGGCCGGTAGATGCGGCCCTTGGGATTCGACGCCACCTCGTGCCAGTTGGAGATGTAGCCCGGCGAGCGCCCGATCGCGAACATCGTCGTAAACATGTTCATCGGGATGCCAATCGCGCGCATGATGATGCCCGAGTAGAAATCGACGTTGGGGTAGAGCTTGCGGGACACAAAGTAGTCGTCCTTGAGCGCGGCCTGTTCGAGATGCTTGGCGATGGCCAGCAGCGGATCGTTGATGCCGAGCCGTGTGAGCACCGTGTCGCACGCGTCGCCGATGATCTTCGCGCGCGGGTCGAAGTTGCGATAGACCGCATGACCAAAGCCCATCAGCCGGTTGCCCTTCGTGCCCGACTTCGCGGCCGCGATGAACCGGCTGCCATCGTCACCCTCGTCGTGAATCGACTGCAACATCTGCATCACCGCGACATTCGCCCCGCCATGCAGCGGCCCGGACAGCGCGCAGATGCCGGCCGACATCGAGGTGAAGAGATTGGCCGAACTCGACCCGACCATGCGCACGGTCGAAGTGGAGCAGTTTTGCTCGTGGTCGGCGTGAAGCAGGAGCACGAGATTGAGGGCCTTCGACACCTCGGGCACCGGCACGTATTCCTGATACGGGTCCGAGAACATCATGTGCAGGAAATTGTCGCAGAACGGCAGTTCATGCTTGGGGAATATGAACGGCAGGCCCTTCTGATAACGATAAATCATCGCCACAAACGTGCGGATCTTCGAAATCGCGATGGCCGCCGCCTGATCGAAGTTCTGCAGATCTTTTTCGAAATTATTGGTCGCGAGGTCCGCGTAGTAGGCCGGCAGTGCGCTCACCAGCGCCGACAACATCGCCATCGGCGAGGCGCTGGTCGGGAAGCCTTCGAGAATCTTCTGCATCTGGGTCTCGACCGCCGCATTCTTGCGCAGCAGGAGGCCGAACTCCTTGCGCCGCGCCGACGTGGGCAGTTCCCCGTAAATCACCAAGTAGGCCGTTTCGACGAAGTCGCTGTAACGGGCGAGCTGATCGATCGGATATCCGCGATGCCGGAGGATGCCATTGTCGCCATCGAGAAACGTGATCTTGCTCTCGCAGGAGCCGGTGTTGCCGTAGCCTTGGTCGTACGCCACATGGCCGGTCGTCACGCGCAATTGCCGCGTGTCGATCGCCTTTTCCCCTTCGGTGCCTTCGATGATCGGCAGGGGGTATTCTTTGTCATCGAGTTTCAGCAGAGCGGTCTTGGACATGGTGTTGCGAGCGAAACCAATTCCATGCCGCTGGCAAAGGAAAGTTTGTGTCCGGATGCGGAAACGACGTTGGAATTAGCGGCGGTCATCGGGCAAGGTAGAGAAACTGCCGGGCAGGAGATGCGCGGGGACCGCGCTCGCCTTGACCCGGCCACCCGGGCGGTTAGTTTTCCCGGCATGCTCACGGTCAAACATCGCCCGCTCACCGTGCATGACTACATGCAGTTGCCTGAAGATTCGGGCAAGAAATCCGAACTCATCGAAGGAGATTTGTTCATGTCACCCTCCCCAACTCGCTTTCATCAAGACATCCTCGGCCGGCTTTTCGGCCCGATCTGGGCCCACCTGCAGGTCAATCCGATTGGAAAGGTTTACACCTCGCCTTTCGACGTCACGCTCACCGACCTCAACGTTTATCAGCCGGACCTCTGCTTTTTCTCAAAATCGCGCTACACTTCGCTCACCGATCACGGCGCTGACGGCGCACCCGACCTCGTCGTCGAGATTCTCTCGCCGGGCAGCGCCAAGCACGATCTAGGAGTCAAAAAAGAAATCTACACCCGCACCGGCGTGGAGGAATTTTGGTGCGTCGATCCGGTGAAACGGACGATTACGGTTTTTCAACTCAGCGACAGCTCCACCACCCCGCGCGCCACGCTGGGAGTGGGCAAGACCCTGACAACGCCTCTACTGCCCGGTTTGAAGATCAAGGTGCGCGACGTGTTTGCGGATTGAGACTTCCATGCGCGCGCCCTCCCTCGCCCGGATCGAATGGTGGATGCGGCCGGCCAAGGACCGTGCACTCCTCCACCGCATCGAGCTCGAACATGGGTTCTACCTCGCCAACCTAAGACAGGACGAGATCAAGGCCACGTTGGCGGACAATTTCGCCGCACAAACCGCCGCACTCGAAGACATCTCCTATTCGCTCGACGAGTTGCGCGACACCATCGCCGTGGGTTTTTCGGCGGTGGCCGACGGGTTGTCCGCCGTCAGCGAAGGCGTCTATCAACTCCACCTCGACGCGGTGGGCACCCACGCCCGGCTCGACGACATCCTTTTCTGTCTCGTGGACAAAGCGGGTTTCCAACGCGAGCTCGCCGCCCGCCGCGCCCGTGCCAAGGCCGACCGCGCCCGCTACCAGGCCTCCGGCGAGTATGCCGACGCGATGACGCTCACCAAACGTGCCCTCAACGACTCTGACCGCGGCAAGGCCGGCGCGATGCTCGACGAAGCGATCATTCTCTTCGAGCGCGCGAACCAACACCCCGAGTTGGCACTCCAAGCGAGTTTTCAGCTTGGCTACCTCCACCACGTTCACCGCCAGGACATCGAGGCCGCCTGCTCATACTACGAACACGCGCTCGGACCGGGTTACTCAGCGCACTACGTCCGCACCGCGCGGCATCTCGCGCATCTCGACTACTTGCGCGAGCAGTACGAGCCGGCGTACGCGCGCTTGCTCGACCTTGTCGTCCACGACGATGCCATCACGCGCTTCGCCGCGGATCTCGCGCACGTGAACGACCAACCATGGCCCGATTGCATGGATGGGATCGAACATTCGTTGGCTTCGCATGCGGACCTCTTGGAACGTTGCAACCGGCTTGCGCGATTCACGAGCAGTTCACCGGCCAACGACGTTTCAGCGCGACAGAACGATTCAAGGAGAGCTATGACGACATCGTGAAAGAGCTGCGTGCGCTGCGGCCCGACTTGCAGGTTTATTTCGAAGGAGCGCGCTACGCCGTCAAGGCCGGGCATGGCGACCGGGCGACGCCGTGGCTGAAACACGTTCATGATTCGCAGCCAAATCTAAGCGCCCGTCGCGCCTTCCTGCTCGTAACGATGAGCAACGAGGATCTTCGCGATGCCTAACGTTCAAGAATTCCTGCATCAGGCTTGGGCAAATGCCGAGCGCGAGCGCACTGCCATCGAAATTCGCCAGCGTGAATTCGAAGAACACCTGAAGTGGAAGAAAACCATGGCTCCATTTCTGGCTTTTTTGACTGCCGGAGCGGCCGCGACGTTGGTAGCAGGAATATGCTGGCAAGCCATTTTGCAGTGCAGAGCCGCCGGCGAATCAGTTGCCACGATCCTTATCGGGACTGCCGCCTATTTCAGCATGCTTTTCGGTCCGTTCGTCGCTTTCCTTTTCGTTTTCTTTTGGGCGAAAGAGCAATTTCACAAAACCCTATGAGCATGCTACGGCCACCGCCGCAAAATTCCGGTAGATCTGCAGACCCCTGGCCTGGCTCTTTTCCGGGTGAAATTGGGTCGCGAACACTCTGCCCCGCCCGATCGCCGCACAGAAAGGCCCGCCATAGTCGCACTCCGCCAGCACCAGTCCCGGCTCCGCCGGCACACAGTGGAAACTGTGCACAAAGTAAAACGCTTCACCATCCGTGGCGAGTTGGGCGCTGAGCGCCGAGCCCGGCTGGCAAAACCGCACGGTGTTCCAGCCCATGTGCGGAATCTTGAACTCCCGCGGCCGCTGAAATCGCACCACCTGGCCCGGAAAGATCCCGAGCCCCGTGATGCCGCCTTCCTCCGAGTGTTCGAACAACGCCTGCATGCCAAGGCACACGCCCAGAAAGGGTCGATCCGCCGCAATCCACTCGCGCACGCTGGCATCGAGTTTCGAGGCCCGCAACGACGCCACACAATCGCGCAGCGCCCCGACCCCGGGTAGCACCAACCCCCGGGCGCCCACGGCGGAGAGTTCCTCCGGCGACCGCACGACTTGAATCGACGCGCCCACGGCCTCCAACGCCTTGGTCACGCTGCGCAGGTTGCAGATTCCGGTGTCGATGACGGCAATCATCCGGCCGTCAGCGCCGTCGCACCAGTGCCGGAAAATCCGGGCACAAGATCGATGTCGGGAGGGGTCGCGGCTGGCCGGCGACGAAGAACGTCATCTGGCCGATTTGCGAGCAGTGCCAGACTTCGCGCGCCCCGGCGTCGAAATATAGGGCGGACTTTTCGCGCATTTCGGCAACGGTGTTGTCGGGCGAGAGCACCTCGACACAGATTTCGGGCGCCCGGGGAAAACAGATGCCGTCGCCCAACTCGCGCAGACAGTCGCGCGAAGCCCATGCGACGTCGGCGGCACGCACGCCGTCGGCGGTGGAAATGGGGCATTCCGTGAGGACTTCGCCGTCGGGCATGAGGCGATCCAGCAAAACGGTAATGCGTGCCTGCCATCCTCCATGACTGGCGGCAGGCGGGGGGCTCATGAGAACGTGGCCATGACGGTCGGTCTCGACCCGGCCCTCGACTTTGATCCACTTCGGATCGGCCACCAGCTCCGCCCAGCGGCGCAGGTTGAAATCTGTCTGGGCGCTCTGCGAGGGGAGTTCGATGGAAAGGGAACCCATGGCGGTAAAAGTAGATTGGCCTCGAATCGCTGGCAAGCGCTGGATCCTACATCTTTCCCTTCGTACTCGGCAGCAGATCCGCCGCGCGCGGCTCAATCTGCGTGGCCACATCCAGCGCCCGCGCGAGGCACTTGAAGATCGCCTCGGCCACGTGATGCGGCTCCTCGCCGTAGACCAGTTGCACGTGCAGGTTTGCGCCGAGGGCGTTGCTGAACGCCCGGCAAAATTCCTTCACGAGCACGATGTTGAAATCGCGCACGAACATCGTCGGCGCCTCCGCCTGATAAACCAGATGCGGCCGGCCACCGACATCCACAACCACCCGCGCCAGCGATTCGTCCATCGGCAGGAGGAAAAAGCCATAGCGCTTGATGCCGACCTTGTCCCCCAGCGCTTCCTTGAACGCCTGCCCCAGCACGAGACCCACATCTTCAACCGTATGATGGTAGTCGACGTCGACGTCGCCCTTGGCCTTCACCGTGAGGTCGAACAATCCATGCTTCGCAAACAAAGTCAGCATGTGATCGAAAAACGGCACCCCGGTGTCGATCTGCGCGACACCGCGACCGTCGATCGCGAGCGTGATCGCGATGTCCGTTTCCGCGGTCTGGCGGGAGACGGTGCTTACGCGTTGGGAGTTTTTAGCCATGCGTCGAGGGTTGCGTTGAGGATCTGCATTTCGCGATCCGTGCCGACGCTGATGCGCAGAAATGGCGCGGTCAAGGCGTGGCTCGGGAAGTGGCGAACCAGCACCTGGCGCGCAAAGAGGAAATCGTACGCCGACCTGGCCACCTCCGGGCCGCTCTCGCCGCGGGCGTTTTTCGGTTCCGTAAAGATGAAGTTCGCCGCCGAGGGATAGGTGAACCAGCCGCGCGGACCGGCGAATTCCCGCGCGCAGCGGTCACGCGTGGCCTTTACCCGGTCGATCACCCCGTCGTAGTAGGTCGGATCGCCCAGCGCCGCGATCGCCGCCACCTGCGAGAGGCGGTTGACGTTGTAGCTGTCGCGCACGCGGTCGAGCAGCCCAATGACGTCGGAATGCGCGAGCGCGTAGCCGACGCGCAGTCCGGCGAGCGCATACGCCTTGGAGAGGGTGCGAACCACCACGACGTTCGGGTGGCGCGCGAGCAGTGGCACCGCGTTTTCGTTCGCAAAGGGCGCGTAGGCCTCGTCGACCACCAGGAGCCCGCGAAAGGAGGCGAGCACCCGTTCCAGTTCCGCATTGCTGAAACCGACGCCGGTCGGGGCGTTCGGCGAGGTCAGAAAAAACGCCCGCGCACCCGACGCCGCCATCTGCTCGACCGGCAGTCGCATCGTTCGATCAAACGCGATCACGTCGGTGCCGCCGTCCTGGATTCCGACGAGCACCGGATAGAGCGAGTAGCTTGGCCGGGTGAAGCCGGCGGACGCCTCCCGCGTGCAAAACGCGCGCACGAGGAGGTTGAGAATGTCGTCGGAGCCGTTGCCGATGCAGACGTTTTCCTCCCGCAGTCCGTGGCCATGCAGCCGGGCGACCACCGCGCGCAACGGCGCGCCCGGCGGGTTCGGATAGAGTCGGAGCGACGCACCATCCTCCCCAATTTCGCGGCGCAGGGCCTCGGCCACCCGCGGACTCGGCGGATACGGGCACTCGTTGGTGTTCAGCTTCACCCAGCCGGACCCAGTCGGCTGGAGGCCAGGCGTATAGGCGTGGAGTTTCGCAATGTGCGGGAGGGCGAGAGACGAAACCTCGATCATGAATGGTTTTGGCACAGCGCCCACAGCGAGCCCCATCCGGGTAAACAGGGCAATCCCTCTGTCCTCTGTGCCACCTCAGTGACCGCTGCGACGGTAAATCTGGAGCCGGCACTCACAACGCCCGGATCCGGACCGAGCGCCCGTGCGCCTCAAGCTTTTCCATCGCGGCAAACGCGGCCACCACCGGCGCGGCTTTTTTCACGCTGGCCCGGTCGTAGCGGATGATACTGGTGCGCCGGAGGAAATCCGCCACGCGCAGACCGCTGAAGAAGCGCCCGGCCCTGCCGGTCGGCAGCACATGGCTCGGCCCCGCGGCAAAATCACCCAGCGCGGTCGGCGTGTGATTGCCGATCATGATGGCGCCGGCGGTGGTGATCGCCGCGGTCAGCTTCTTGACCGCGGTCTCGGCCACCATCAACTCGAGGTGCTCGGGAGCGACGTAGTTGGCGACCCCCGCCGCCTGCTCCAGCGTCCCGACCTCGATCGCGAGAAACCCGTGTTCGAGCACCCGCTGCGCCTTTTCCGCCCGCGGGATGAGCTGAAGCTGGGTACGAATCTCCGACGCCACCGCCGCGATGATCGCCGCCGAGGTGGCCACGAGACAAATTCTCTCCCGGCCCGACCCGTGTTCCGCTTGCGCCAGCAGATCCGCGGCGACAAACGAGGCCTTGGCCGAGTCGTCGGCAATAACCATCACCTCACTCGGTCCGGGCAGCGAATCGACGCCGACCACGCCAAAAACCTGCCGCTTGGCTTCACAGACATACGCGTTGCCCGGGCCGAAGACCTTGTCCACCGCGGGAATCATCGTCGTGCCAAAGGCCATCGCGCCGATCGCCTGCACCCCGCCCACCCGGTAGACTTCCTCGATGCCGAGCACGTGCAGCGCGGCCAACGTGCCGACGGCAACGCGCCCCTCCGGATTTGACGGCGTGAAAACCGCGATCTCCGGACATCCCGCGATCTTGGCCAGAATCGTGGTCATCAGCACCGTCGAAACAAGCGGCACCTCGCCCCCCGGCACATAGAGCCCCACGCGCCGGATCGGATCGAATTTTTCGCCGACGATCGCGCCGTGCTTGTTCTTCGCCGACCACGCCTCGGGCAGGCCGCGTTCGTTGTAGGCGAGGATGTTTTCGCGGGCGGCCTGGATCGCGCGCAGATCCGCGGCGGGCAGTCGGCCGGCGGCAGCGGCGAGTTCCGTCGCCGAAACCCGGAACTCCCGCGCGCGCAGCTTGGCCCCGTCAAACTTCGCCGCATAGTACGAAACCGCTTCGTCTCCGCGCACCCGCACATCCGCCAAAATGGCGGCGACCGAGTCGGTGATTTCCCGCGGCACGATTGCCCCGCGACAAAACGCGGCCAAATCGTCAGGAAAAGTCTTCGTTGCGTGGTGGAGAAATTGCATGAGCCGCGATCACCGAGTCTTATCCCCGCCTCCCGAAACCGCGAGAATTTTCTCGGATCAGGCTGACCAATGATCGCTCCGAGTGCCGGCGAGCGGGGTGGGCCACACGACCAGAATCCCACTCGCTGGCGCTCGCCGCCACGCGGGAACCGGCAACCAAGCGCCGCCCGCCACCCGGCGCCCTCCCGCCCGAGCCTTACTTCGGCCCCACTCCGGGCACCGCGAACTGCTTCGGCGGAAACACCTCATTCACCGTTATCTTCTCGAAGTTGATCGTCACCGTTACCATCTCGCCCTTCGCATTCTTCGTCGCAGTGATGATGCTGCGCGGAAAGCGGATGCCGTTTACCATCATCTCCCCTTCCTCCCGAATCGTTCCGCCGGCTTCCGTCTCCGTGAAGACCAGCCGTCCCGTCGCCACCTCGAAGTAGCGGTAGAAAACGATGTCCGGAGCGTGGATGAACGCGATCTTTTGGCACGCGACACCCTGAATCGTCACCGCCCCCTGGTCCTCGACGCTTCCCCGGATGCGCTCGATGCCACGATAATAGGAGAGATTCTCCCACGTATTGGCCCGCAGTCGCTTGATTTGAGCCGTGCCCAACAGCGTCTGGCGCCATTTTGTCGGATCCGCCGGATCCTGCATGCGTTGCCAACCTTCGTACCCATCCAGCGCGGTGACTTCGATCAGTCTGTCCGACGTCGCCATGATGCGCTGCCGCTCCGGGCGCTGAAAGATGATCTCCATCGCGGCGCGCGTCTGCTTGCTGGCGTCGGCCGGGTCGGCGGTGATCAGGGTGCCGACGTAATGCACCGAATTGACTCCGTTCAGCGCGGCCTCGGGGCCGACATACGCGCGGGCCTTGGCGATGATGGCCGGTTCCGCGGCGGGCAGGGCGATACTCAAAAGGGCCGCGGCGGCAGCGGTCGAAAGCGGGCGCAGAAAAGAAACAGTCATGGTTGGAGACACTGACGGATGATGGGGCCGGATGAAAGCTGAACTTAATCGGATTGTTGCGCGGCAAAAACCTATTCCCACTCGATGGTCGCCGGCGGTTTCGAGCTGATGTCGTACACCACGCGGCCCACGCCGCGCACCTCGTTGGTGATCCGGCTCGAGGCCTTTTGCAGCACCTCGTGCGGCAGCTTGGCCCAATCGGCCGTCATCGCATCGGTGCTCTCCACCACCCGGATCGCGATCACGTGGTCGTAGGTCCGTTCATCGCCAAAAACGCCAACGGTCCGCACCGGCAGGAAGACACAGAAAGACTGCCACACCTTGTAATAATAACCGGTGCGCATCATTTCGTCCTGGAGGACGGCATCGGCGTTGCGGAGGATCTCCAGGTTCTCCGCGGTGATGTCGCCCATCACCCGCACGCCCAGGCCGGGACCGGGGAACGGCTGGCGCCAGACGACCTCCCGGGGCAGTCCGAGCGCCGCGCCTACCCGCCGCACCTCGTCCTTGAAGAGTTCACGCAGCGGCTCGATCAACTTGAGCTTC
>SXSC01000096.1 GCA_005792355.1 Opitutaceae bacterium | reverse complement strand
GCTGCTCAACCGCATTCTCACCGAACACCACGGCAAGTAACTCGCCGTGATCGAGAACGAGTTCGGCGAGGTCGGCGTCGACCACCAACTCGTCATCCAGAGCGACGAGGAGCTCGTCGAGATGAACAACGGCTGCAGCTGCTGCAGCGTGCGCGGCGATCTCATCCGCATCCTCGGCCGCCTGCTCAAACGCAAGGACCAGCTCGACGGCATCCTCATCGAGACCACCGGCCTCGCCAATCCCGCCCCGGTCGCTCAGACGTTCTTCACCGACGACGAAATCAAACAGGCGTTCCGGCTCGATGCGATCGTCACCGTCGTCGACGCCAAGCACGTCAGCCAGCACCTCGACGGCGACGACGAATCCGTGAAGCAAATCGGTTTCGCCGATGTGATTCTCCTCAACAAGACCGACCTCGTCACCCCGGCCGAACTCGACGCCCTTGAGGCGCGCATCAAACGCATCAACGCGGTCGCGAAAGTCCACCGGTCGAAAAACTGCGACGTGGCGCTCGACCACGTGCTGGACGTCGGCGGATTCAACCTCCATCGCGCCACCGAGCTCGATCCGAAATTCCTTGAGCCCGAGTATCCCTTCGAGTGGGCCGGCGCCTATGCGCTCCCCGCCGGTTCGCACACCCTTGAAATCGGCCACGGCGATGATGCGCACGCTCCCGGCCATGATCATTCGCACGAAGGCCACGATCACGCGCACGGCGAGGGTGAACACCACCATCATCACCACGGTAATCCCAACGAACTCGACGTCGTGATCCTGCCGGTGCCGGCCCCCGGGGCCGCGATGCCGTCGTCGCGCGCCGACCGCGACGCGGGCGTCGCTGCCCCCGACTACACCGCCGCAATCGCGGCCGCCGTCCACGTTTTCGCCGACTGGGAATCACGGACGAAAGACGGCGACACCATCGTCCCTGGCGCCACCCTCCACCGCCTGCTTCTCGCCGCCGGCAATGGCCGTTTCACACTCAAGATCGACCAACCGGGCCACTACCTCGTCTTCGAATCCTGCGGCCACGATCCCCTGCACATTTACGTCGCCGGCGATGTTTCCAAACCAGTCTGGCAGCAGGATTTTCACGTGGCGCACGAGCACAACGAGGCCGTGACCTCCGTCGGCATCAGCACGCCCGGCGATCTCGACGGCAAACGCCTCAACGACTGGATCAGCGAACTGCTCCGCACCAAGGGCGGCGACATCTACCGGATGAAGGGCGTGCTCGCGGTGAAAGGCGCGACCAAGCGACTCGTCTTCCAAGGCGTGCACATGCTCTTCGACGCGAAGTTTGATCGCGAGTGGCACCCCGGCGAGCCGCGCACGAACACACTCGTCTTCATCGGCAAGAACCTTGAACGCACGAAACTCACCGAGGCGTTCAAGGCCTGTCTGGCGTAAGGAGTTCGCCCGGCGGCGAAATCCTCAGGCGACGATCGCGTCGGGTTCCCAGCCTTTGCGGTAAGTCGGGTACAGCAGCTTGTCCACCTCGGGGCGGCCGCTTGTCATCTTGACGGGATCCCAGTTGAACTTGCCGCCGGCGAGGATCGCCATCGTGCCCAGGCAGACCATCTCGGTAAACGGCACGGAGTACTCGAAATTCGAACCGGCATGCGTCGGGTCGTTCTTCATGATCCCCGCGATCCATTCCTGGTGCGGCTCATTCGCCGGCACGCGCGGAAGGGTCTTCGGCGGGAACGTGGGCTGGAGTTTCTGGTGCAACGACTCCGGGATGATCCGCGGGCTGTTGCAGTAATCGTTGCCGTCGTATACGGTGGCCTTCGAGCCGATGATCAGCTGGCCGCCCTTCGCGAGCTGCCGCGCCTCTTCCATCTGCGCCGGCTTCGCGGGAAGGGTGCCACCCTCGGACCAGGTCAATTTCACCGGGGGCAGCTTGCCGCGCGCCGGGAACTGGTACTCAACCACCGCCGACTTCGGGAACGCCACCTTGCTGGCGCCCACAATTTGCTTGAGCTCCACACTCGACGGCGAACCGAGTTCGAGATTCCAGAATGCCGCGTCCATCAGATGGCACGCCATGTCGCCCAGCGCGCCGCAGCCGTAGTCGTGGTAACCGCGCCATTTGAATGGATGAATGGCCGAGCTGAACGTGCGTTCCTGCGCCCGTCCGAGGAACAAATTCCAGTCGACCGCAGCCGGCTTCGGCTCGACGGCTGGCCACTCCTGGAAACCTTGCGGCCAGACCGGACGGTTCGTCCAAATCTGCGCCTCGCGAACCTCGCCGAGCACTCCCGCCTGGAACCACTCCCGCACCAGCCGGATGCCTTCACCCGCGTGGCCTTGGTTGCCCATCTGGGTGCAAACTCCGTTGAGCCGCGCGAGGCGGAGCAACTCGCGCGCCTCCCCGACCGTCTGCGTGAGCGGCTTCTGAATATAAACATGTTTGCCCATCATGATCGCCATGTAGGCCGGCAGGAAGTGCATGTGGTCCGGCGTGGAGATGCAGACCGCGTCGATCTCATTGTCCATTTCGAGCAGCATCTTCCGGAAATCGGTATAACGTTTCGCATTGGGAAACTCCGCCATCAGCTTCTTCACGTTCGGCATCCTCACTTCCTTGGGTGCCTTCCCTGCTTTGGCGGACTTGGCGGCGGGAGCGTTGTTCCTTGGCTCCTCCGCCTCCCAGTCTATGTCGCAAAGCGCGACGACCTCGTCGGTCTTGTGCATCATGATATCGCTGAAGCCCTTGCCGCCGCAGCCGATCTGCGCCACGCGGACCTTGGCGCCCGCGGCAATTGGCCGCGGCTTGCGGGGCTGTTTGGCGAGGCTGACACAGCCCGCAAATCCCAGCATGGTCGCTGCCATGGCCGAGAAGTTGATGAAGTCGCGACGAGTGAGATAGCTATTTGACATGGGGGGAAGACAGAGGTGAACCGGGCAAGACGCTTCAAGCATCCGCGTAGATGCGGAGTTTCATACTTCAGAATCGTAGCGCAAGCCCACACTCACCGCTCCGCGTTTCTTGTCTTCCTTGTGCCGCCGGCAGTCCCGGCTCTCCCCCGGCACGATTCCTCCGAGAACGCCGCCTGGCCCGCTCCAGCATCGACCCCAGCCTCACTGCGCCCCCGCACCGACTCCACCACGCCGGCACCCCGGCTAAAACACCCCTCCCCAGCGCACTCCCCGAACTTCCCATCTTGTCACCTATTGGGTGACAGGAAATCCTGAGGCAACAATTTCTACGAGTGACCGCGCCCTCCCGGGGCGGTGGATTTGCCCGGAATAAACCTCGGGCGCATCATCCCCGTTTTTCGCGTTCGCATCTTCCCCGGCCGGAAACGGTCGCGGGTCACTTCAGCCGCCGAGATCGTAAACCTCCACCAGCA
The DNA here is from genome assembly GCA_005792355.1 of Opitutaceae bacterium. Lineage (GTDB taxonomy): Bacteria > Verrucomicrobiota > Verrucomicrobiia > Opitutales > Opitutaceae > ER46. The sequence goes on along the minus strand of SXSC01000096.1, from coordinate 8,977 downwards.
CGACACCAGAGCCACCGTCGACCCCGCTCACCTGAATCGTCCAGGCCCCGGCGGGCAGCGTCGCCACCAAGGCGGCATCGGCCCGGCCACGCTGCAGCGCAAACGCGCCCACCCGCACGCCCGCAACCGAAATCGCCACCGGATCACTCGATGACTCCCAACCGGAATTCGCCGCCACCGGTTGGTTCCCCGACATCATCACGAGCAACGGTCGCACCAGCGTGTCGTTCACGCCAAACACCGTCAACCCCGGCCCCACCGCCCGCACCAGCACCGTGCGCGCGTTGTCGCCAGCAATCACCAGGCCGGGAATCGCCACGCCCACACCCGGAGCCACGCGCGCCCGCATCGAGAGATTTTTCAGCCGCGCCGTCGGCGTCGCGTCCAGTTCATACGCCTCGACCAGCGCGAAACCCGTCCCGCCGTCAATCGACGTCACCGGGGCGGTGTACGCACCCGGCTCCAGGGTGGCCACCACCGCGCAGTCGCCACTGCCACGCGTCAGCGCAAACGCCCCCACGCTCCCCATCGTCGCCGTCAACGCCGCCGTATCCATCGCGTTGCCGGTGTCCCAGCCGCGATTCGCCACCACGACGCCGCCGTCGCCGCGCCGCAGCGTGAGCTCCGGTCGCGCCAACACCCCCGTCACCCCAAACGCCGCCAAACCCGGTCCGACGCCGCGCACCAGCACGCGTTTCGCCGCCGTGCCTTCGATGAAGAATCCCGGTATCAGCGTCGCATCACCCGAGCCCGCCGCCGCCCGCGTCGATAGATTCACCAACCGCGCCGCCCCGAGCGGCACCCGCACGGTCGGCGGCGGCGCACCCGCACGCAGCAACAACACCTGCTCGTAGGTCTTGCCGCCGTGTTCGACCGTGACGACGTGGTCGCCGTGAAATCCGCGGCCACGCCACTGCCCTTGCGCGTCGGTCGTGCCGCCCGCCCGCGTCCGCCACTGCTCAAGCACGAGCGATTTGTAGGCGCGCGCATTGGGCTTCTCGGAAAAATCCGCCCGGTACATCGCGGCCTCGGGAATCCAATGTGCCCGCTCCCAGAAGCCCCACAGCTGCACGCCCACCACGCTCGCGTGGCTGTACGCGGCGATCAGAAAATCCCGCGTGTAGTCGGCCTGCAGTTCTTCGTCATCCGTCTTGATGTCGAATTCGGTGAACCGCACCGGCAGCCCCAGCGCCGCGTAGCGATCGAGCACCGCGAGGACATTCACCGGCGGCGACGGGCTGCCGCCGATGTGGGCCTGCAGGCCCAGCCCGCCCAGCGGCGCCCCCTGGGCCTTCAGGTAACGTGCCGTCGTCTCGAAATGCGCGACGTGCCCGGCGTCGAGCGACGCGTCGTGATTGCCATAGTCGTTGAGAAAGAGCGACACGGTCGCATGCGCCGCGCGTGCCGCCTTGAACCAATCGACCTGGATCGACGCGCCAAACATGTCGATGAGATCGCGGTTCGTGTACGGTTCGTTGAGCACATCCCACTCGTCGACGAGATCGCGCGTGGCCGGGATGACGTCGGCGATGTGCGCGAGCACGCGCGCCGGAATCTCGCCCTGCTGCGCCGTGCCGCGCAGCGCGCGAATCGCGTTCGGCAGATTGTTCCAGCCGGGCCACACCAGCACGTGGCCGCGCACGTGCAGGCCGTGGTTCTTCAGCCACGCCAGGCCGGCGAGCGTCTGGGTTTTCGCGAACCCCGCGCCCCACTCCCCGATCCACGGCGGCCACTTCAAATCGTTCTCCGTGGAGGCCGCGTTGAACAACTCCAGCACCTTCTGCCGGTAGCGGCGATTTTCCGCGGAGTCGCCGACGATCCGCGACATCTGCAAGGCGGAGCCGAACTGAAACTCCGCCCGGCGTTGCTCCACCCGCACGACCGCACCCGACACCGGCCGCCCCTGGACATCGACCACCGCAACGGCGAAGTCGCCTTTCCGCAACTGCTCGATGCGCGCGAGCGCCGCCGTCCGCCACGCCGCACCCGCCTCCCGCCCCGCATAGCTTGCGCGCGTGCGCGGCAGCGAATCCAACGCGACGCTCTTCCCGTAATAAACGAAATCGAATCCTCCGATCTCGATCGTCTGGCGCTTGAAACCCATGCCGTACGACACCTCCACCGCCCCGGCCGCGTAGTCCGCCGAAAATTTTAACGGCACGACGAACTCCTTCCACTCACTCGTCAGCGTGTGCGTGCCATCGAGGCTCTTGTCGTATTCGGGCGACGCCTTCTGCACCACCAGGCGCAGATACGCCCCGCCTGACTCATCGCTCGTCGCCACCGCCCGCGCCACGAAGCGCAGCAGCGCCACGTCGTCCCGCGCCACCGCGCGCGCGACCGGCGACCGAAACTCAATGGCCCACGGCGGCGACGAATCCACCCGCGTCTCGACCCGCCACGCCGTCGTGAACGCCTGCCCGGCCACCGCGACCTGGCTCGCGCCGCCGTTGCCACCTGTGAGGCGCCACGGCGCGAGCGGATTCGCGCCGATGAGCGGTTGCCCCACCGGGTACGAAGTCTGGGCCGCCCCGTGGCAAACACCCAAAACCCAAAGCGCGAAGAAAGAAACCGGGCGGCGGCCAGCAAGCATGCGGTCAGCAAGGACGAACCCGGCCCCGGATTCAAGCCGGCCCGAGGTCGAACCGTACATTCCGCGTGTTTCGGAGTGGCGGTCGCGACGGCCGGCGCTACCAGTTTCCCGATGCAATTGACGAAACATTGGGCCGCGACGCTCGACGACTACACCATCGACCTCGCGTGGTCGCCGGACGGCAGCACGCTCGCGGCCGCCAGCGCCGCCGGACCTGTTTCCATTTTCGCGCTCGCCGATGGCGCCAGACAACACCTGCTCCCCGGCCATGCCGGCGGCACGAACGTGCTGGCGTGGATGCCGGCGGTTCCGAGGCCGGAGGTCAGATGCCAGACCTCGGAGGAAGCCGGTTCCCAGCCGACCTCCGGCCTCCGGCCTCCGACCTCTGGATTGCTGCTCGCCACCGGAGGCCAGGATGGCGCCGTGAAATTCTGGGACACCTCCGCCGGCCAACACACCGCGACGGCCAAGCTCGGCAACGCGTGGGTCGAGCACCTCGCGTGGAGTTTCGTCCGGAGATCAGAAGTCAGAGATCAAAGGTCAGAAATCGGCAACCAAGGGTCCGCCACCGATTCCGCCCGTCTGACCTCCGACCTCCGGCCTCCGGCCGCTGGTTTGCTCTTCGCCGCCGCCGGCCGCGCGCTCACCGCGCTCCACCCCGATGCGAGCATCGCGCACCCATTCAAGCCCGCCGCAAAAACCATCACAGCCCTCGCCGCCCAACCTGGGGGGGGTGCCGTCGCCGCGGCCTGCTATGGCGGCGTTGTACTCTGGGATGCCGATGATTTCATCGTGCAAAAGGAGTTTCCCTACGCCAACGGCATCCACGCGCTGGTCTGGTCGCCCGACAGTAAGTGGCTGGTTTCCGGCAACCAGGATCCTTCCGTCCATCTGTGGATTCCGGAAAAAGACATCGAGCTCCACATGAGCGGCTATGAAGGCAAGGTGAAGTTCCTGTCGTTTGATCAAACTTCGCGTTGGCTGGCCACAAGCGGCGGCCGGGATGCGTGCATCTGGGACTGCACCGGCGCCGGACCGGAGGGACGCGAACCCACGATGCTGCCGCACGAAGCGCCCGTCTGCGCAGTCGCGTTTCAACCCGGCCACGGCCTGCTCGCCACCGGGGCCCAGGACGGCACCGTGCAACTTTGGAGTCCCGAGCGCCGGCAACCTCTGCGGGCGACGGTGAAGATGCCCAGCGCCGCGACGAAATTCGCCTGGTCGCCCGACGATCGCCACCTCGCGATCGGTTCGGAAAAGGGCGCCGTGTACGTGTTGAAGTGCGAAGCGTGAGTTTTCCGCGCGGGGCGGAAATCCAGATTTGGCCGTGCGCAGCAAACACCTCGGGCGACGCCCCCGGCGCGTCAGCCGGGTTGAGTCACCGCTTGACCCGTTCCCGCCCGCGCCCGAACTTCGGGCCGTTCCATGACCAGTCCGGACAATTCACTCTTTCCCCGGCGGCGCAGGCGCCTCCGGTGCGAAATTCCAACCAGGGCAAAGAACCCCGGGGCATTTGCCGAAAACCGGAGGAGCGGGTTTACCCCGCGATGGATCGTCGTCGCGAATGTCTCGCTGCGTAAAGCCGCTCCCACGCCCAACCAAGCCGAAGCAAGCGTCGGGGTATGGGACCAGGCGGGAATCAAACGACGCCATCCAACCGGCATGGAGCGGGTGAAAAATGCAAGCTAGCGACAACACCGCGAGTCCGCCGCCGGCGCGCGTCCCGTCGGTGTTCATCAGCTACGCGGCGGAGGACCGCGCCGCGGTGCGCACGCTGCGCGACACCCTCGCGGCCGCCGGGCTCGATGTCTGGTACGATGAAAACGAACTCAGCGGCGGCGACGCGTGGGACCAAAAAATCCGCCGGCAGATTCGCGACTGCGAGTATTTCATGCCGGTCATCTCGGCCAGCACCGAGGCGCGCAAGGAAGGTTATTTCCGCCGCGAGTGGCGGCTTGCGACCGAGCGCTCGCTCGACATGGCGGACGACGTGCTTTTCCTTCTGCCGATCGCGATCGACCAGACGTCGGAAATGGGTGCCCGCGTGCCGGAGAAATTTCTCAGCGTGCAATGGATGCGCGCTCCGGAAGGGCAACCCACGCCGGCGTTGATGGCCCTGCTGGCACGGCTTCGCCTCGGCGAACACAACGTACTGCCGCGCCAGTCCTCCGGGAGCACGCGCGCACCGTTCGCCCATCATCGGACCACGGCCCCCTTCGCGGCACCTCCGCCGGCCACCCAACCGCCGTTGCTGCCGCCGGCGACCGGCCCGGGCCGGCCCGATGCTCCGCCGCCGGAGCATCCGCCGGTGCCGCCGATCCCACCGATGCCACCGTTCCCGCATGTGCCGGAAAAGGGCGGCTTCTTTCACGGCGTCAAATTTCTCGCCGAGGTTCTGTGGTGGGCCCTCGCGGCCGCCTGGATGCTCTTTGCCCGCCTGCCCAAATGGGGCCGCATCGTCGTCACCGTCTGGCTCGTGGCCACCCTGTTCTCCACCCGCTGCAGCCGGCCGAGCGAGACTCCGGCCGCGCCACCGCTGGCACGCACCGAGTCACGGCGAGACGACGACACCCCGAAGAAAAAACGGCCCGCAGCCGAACGCCGTGTGCAGACCCCACAGGAAAGCGCGGCCACGCTCGACCGGGGTGAACTCGCCAAACTCGCGACCGAAATCGCCCACGTTTTCAAGGACGGCGTCAGTGACAACACAGCCGTCGGAAAACCTCTCGTGGTCATCCCGTTTGCACCGCCGACCGCGGATACGCCCGGCGGGAAATTCGCGCATGCGGTGTTCCTCTCCCTCTACGGCCGGCTCTCGCTCGACCGCCGCGGCGAAGTCAGTGTCGTCGCTCCGCCGCGGGGCGAACCCGGCCCGGCGGTGCTGCTGGCACGGGCGAAAGCCCTGCACGCCAGCTTCGTGCTCGCCGCCAGTCCCGTCGTCGAAGGCGAGGAGGCCGCCCTCACGATCAAGCTCTTCTCCGTCGCGGACTCGACCGTGACGTGGACGGAGTCGTTTCCGATCAAGGGCGCGGACGACACCGCCGTCGCCGAGAAGATCGCCGCGCAGGTGCTCGAGCGCGTGCCGCGCAAAGAGACCCGCCGGCAGAAGTAGCGAACCCCGGGGCAAGCCCCGAGGCATTTCCCAAAAAACTGGAGGAGCGGGTTTACCCCGCGATGGATCGTCGTGGCGAATGCATCGCGGCGCAAAGCCGCTGCTAACCCGGTACAATCCCGGACAAACAGCCGAGACCGAATTGTGGGAAGATTGGGGCAGGTCGAACCGTTTGCTTTTTATCACCGAGATCGCCCAGAGAAAAGAGAGGCCGCCGGGCAGAAAGCGGGCGTTCATTTTCCGGTGATATTCTCCATGACCTCCTGCCGGGCCTCGGTGACCCCTGTGACCAGCGGTTCGATTCCTTCGGTTGCGGTTGCCGCGCTGGGAAATCGTCGGGCCAAAGGCCAGCCAAGCCGAAGCAAGATTCGCGCATGGAACTCAACGGGAATCACCCCGTGCTCTACCTCGCCAGCCCGCCGACGACGTCAGCGCGTGGCTCCGCCTGGCCCGCCAAGATTTTTGCGCGGCAAAAACCTCCATCTCAGAAATCCAACCCGAACAGCAGCTTTAGTTTCGTGTAGTCCGGCGCGCTGCCGTCGGGATTGCTGCGCCGGATCTCGTGGCGCAGCGACGTGCTCAGCGTTTCGGTGAGTTTCTTGTTGAGATCAAAACGGTTTTCCCAGCCATCTTCCTGGCCCGACACCGGATACCACACGCCGCGCTGCGCGATCGTCATGCGCCAGGGCAGGGTGATTTCGGTTTCCTCGAACAGCGACTGCAGACCGCGCGTACTGTGGTCGGGCATCAGGGAACTGTTCCACGTGTCGAAGCGGTTTTGCGAAACCCCGACGCGCAGTTTGCGACTCGGCAGGGTGACCACCTGGTAGCCCGCGCCCAGCTCCTGCTGCAGGAGCACATAGTCGTTGGGCAGTCCGCGCAGCCGGCTCGCCCGGTTCCACTCCCCGGTCGGGCGGTAGTGCAGAAAGAACACCTTGCTGAAATCGCGCCGCCACTGCCCCCAGGCCTTGAGGAGATCCGTGGTGGTGAGGTCGTTGGTTTCGTTGTAATCGAAGCGCGCGTTGAGCTGCAGCTCGTCCGCCGTCCACTTCCGCCGCGCGAAAGCCTCGTAGGCGCTGTTGTTGCGCTTCGCGACGTCGGTCACGACTTCCGACGAAAACGAGATCCGGCCCTTCCACGGCCCAAAAAAACCGCGCACCCGCGCTGTGAGGACCGACGGCGAAAAACGATCCCAGGCCGTCATCCGTTCCTCGTCCCGGCGCTCCGCGGCGGCCACCGCCGCGGATTTAGCCGCCTTGGTCGCCGCCGCCGGCGGAGCCGGTGCGGGTGCCACCGGTCCGGCCGCCACCGCGGGTGCCGCCGGTGGTTTTACCCCCTTGATCACGACAGCCTCCGCCACCGGCACCCGCAATTCGCCAAAGCGACCCGCCGCAAACACAATCGTCGTCGCGGTCTGCTCGACGAGCCGGCCCTGCACATTGTCGCCATCCTTGTAGACGAGCGTGTCGCGCGGGTTCGGCGTCGGCTGCGCCGCGCGGCTCACCCCGGAGAGACCGACCAGCGTCAGGAAGACCACCAGTCCGCCACTTGGTTTCCGCGCAAATAATCGTCGAAGCATCGCGCTCTTTCGACGCCGGCCGCGGGCCGGTGTTTCAAACTTTTTTCGGGAAGTTCCTTCGGGATTTCTTCCGGCGCGCTTCCGCGCCGGTCACGGGCGTGCTTTTAATCGAGGGCGGAAATCGGCCCTGACCGCCGATCTCGTCGACTCCCCCTCAGATCGGAAATCTATCCACGCAACCCAGCCGAAGCGGGCAATGACACCACGGCCGCCAACGCCCACCCCCGGGCTGCCCCGCACCGTTTACGGCGGCGCCGAGGTGCGCTGGTGAAAGCAACGTCGGACCGAACCCCATGATCCAACCTCCCACTCTGGCTTATCTGCGAGTTGACGGACGGCGGCGCGCGCCCCGAGGAACGGCGGTTACCCAACCGCCGGCCGGCGCCGGTCGATCATGGGCGCTTCGGCAAGCGCGCCTCCTTCGGGACACACGTAAAATCGCGGGTTCAACCCGGAACTGCGCGCTGCCAAGCCGTAACGATGCAGTGGAGGGTGGAGCCCGTTGTCCCCAACGGGCTGATTTGAGAGTGTACGGCGCACAACCCGATGAGGACATCGGGCTCCACCTTTCGGTGGTTTCGTTTTCAGAGGTAAAACGCACCTCGACTGCGCACGGCGGCAGATTTTGCGTCTTCTGGAACACCCGCGACGCACCGCTATCGGTGACGCCTCTGCCGTGAGTCACCGTGCAAATTCCGCATCGCCTCGGCGAACCCGCCCTTTCAATCTCATCCACCATGAACCTTCCTCCCCTGTTCCGTCTCCTGCTCATCCTCGCGGCCCTGCCCGCGATTCTACCCGCCGCCGAACCGAAGTCCGCGGAAAAAACCGACGCCGTCAAACGCCACCCGTTGAAGGGCGTGATCACCTCCGTGAACGCCGAAAAGTCGGCGCTGATGGTGAAGCACGAGGCGATTCCCGGGGTAATGGGAGCCATGACGATGATGTTCAAGGTCGACGCCGCCACGCTCAAGGCCGCCCAGCAGGGCCGGGCCATCACGGGCCAGATGTCGCGCCAGGGCAGCAGCTGGGTCCTCGAAGACGTGAAGTTTCTGCCGGCGACAAAAAGCTGACGCCCGCGCGGCTTGCCGGCGCTGGACATTCTGTGGCGCGAACTCAAACCCGCCGGCCGAATCGATGCTGCGCCGCATGGTCCCGCTCCTTTTTGGCGCGCGGCGGCCGGTTGGCTGTCAACGGAGGGCGGTCAATCTTCACCACGGATGCCACGGATCAGCACGGATCTGTCTTCCCTGCCTTTTGATCCGGACACTCCCGACCAAAAGATTTTGGCCAAAAAGATTTTCAACCCCCGCGCCGCGCCTGGATTTGGAAACGCGGAGCTCGCGAAGAACGCGGAGGAGGGTTGCGGTTGCCGCGGTGGGCTGCGATCCGTCCGCATCGTGCATTTCTGCGACGATTTTGATCGTTCCACCGGGAGCGGCGGTTGCCCAACCGCCGTAGAACCGTCGGCCGACCGTATTTGGGCGGTTGGGCAACCGCCCCTCCTTTGCTTGCGGCCGCCGGCTGCGGTGGCCTACTATTGATCCATTTCGATCCTGGTTGAGACGATTTTTTGCCACCGAGATCACGGAGGGAAAAGAGAGGCCACAGAGCGGAGGAGCGGGCGTTCTTTTCCGGTGGTATTCTCTGGGACCTCCTGCCGGGCTTCAGTGACCTCTGTGACCAGCGGTTT
>SXSC01000095.1 GCA_005792355.1 Opitutaceae bacterium | reverse complement strand
TGAAGAATCCACCGAACGCCACCCGTGCCGTGTTCCTCGCCGCAAGACTCCGATGCGCGCAAATCGCACCACCGTCGATTCTGCGGCGCGGAGCGGAGCTCCTGCTCGTCAGTCCAACGGGGATACAAGACACCGATGGATCGGCTGCGACGACGATGAACGAGATCTCCGGCCCGCCGCTCGCTCACGCACACATCAAGAAATCCCGCCCTTCCACGTGGCCGCGCGCGGTGAGTTTGCCCCGGATGTAGTCGCGGGCCCCGCGCGTCGTCACGTAACTCAGCACGAAGATTTCCGTCGCCGCCGGCACCGCATCCTCCGCGAGCACCGGCACGCCCGTGCCGCCGAGCCCACGCCCCGTCTTTTTCAAATCAACATCGATGTAGCCGGCGATGCTCACGCCGTGCTTCGTGAGGTGCGCCGCCCGCTTCCGCGTGTGGCGTCCCGCGCCCCACACGAAAACCCGCCGGCCGCCCGCCACGCGCGCCGCTTCCCGTGCGATCCATTCCGCCTTCATCCGGAAAAACGCCTCTGGCGCATACCGGGCATCGATCCGCGTGAGCCGAATCGGCGAGTCGTGCCAGGTCAGCAGCTCGCGCGGCACCTTGGCCATCCGCACTCCCGCATCGAGCCAGCGCAGCCACAACTCGTAGTCCTCCGGGAAATTCCCGTCGCGATACCCGCCGTGTCGCGCCACGAGATCGCGACGAAACATCACACTCGGGTTCACGAGCGGCGCTTCGATGAAGCGGTTCAACGCGATCTGCTCCGGCGTCACGAGCGAGTTTACCCAGTCGACATGCAACGCATAGCCCGCCTGCGCCGCTCGATCGCCACCAAACTCCACCCCGCAGCCCACGACACCCACCGCCCGGTTGACCACCTGATCGAGAAATGCCACCTGCGCGGCCAGGCGCTCCGGCTGGGACACATCGTCCGCGTCCATCCGCGCGATGAACTCCCCTCGTGCCACCGCCGCCCCCGCGTTCGCCGCGACCGCAACCCCCGCGTGGTCCTGCCTGAGCACGCGCAGCCGCGGTTCGCCCCGCGCCCGGTCCGTCAATATCGCCCGCGTTCCGTCCGTCGAGCCGTCGTCCACGGCAATCAGCTCCCAGTCGGAGAATGTCTGCGCCCGCACACTCTCGACCGCCCGCGCCACGGTGGCGGCGGCATTGAACGCCGGCAGGACCACGGAAACGCGAGGGGGTGCTGAGTTCATCCTGGGTGCTGATTCGTCTGACTATAGCTGAACATGTTGTCTGCCTGCGTGCATCTTCAAGCCACGGAATTTGAACAGAAGGCAACAAAGAGAACGAAGGATCGTTCGTCTCCGCGACCTTCGTTTGCTTCGTTGCCTTCGGTGCAAGGGATTGGAGTTCAAGTTTCGTTTGCCCGCCGGAGGAGGGTTGCGGCCCCGGTGTCGCACTAGTAGGTTGTAAGTGTGTTGCTGCCCCCAAGCTAATCACCGAGCCATGTTGCCGTCCTCCACCTCCCCGCGGGATTTCGCCCTGCTGTTCGCAGCCCGGATCGTGCGCTTGTTTGCGTACGGGTTTCTCGCGGTGGTGCTCGTGCTCCACCTCCATACCCTCGGCTTTTCCACGGCGAAGGTCGGGCTGCTGCTTACGCTGACGTTGCTGGGTGGCGCGTTGCTCTCTGTCGTGATCAGTACGCGGGCGGATCGGATCGGACGGCGGCGGATGCTGCTCCTCGGTTCGGGGTTGATGATACTCGGCGGCGCGGTGATGGCGGGTACCGACACGTACTGGCTCCTGATCGTGGCGGCGATTGTGGGCGTCGTGAGTCCGACGGGCGGCGAGGTCGGCCCGTTTCTCGCGATCGAGCAGGCCTGCCTCACGCAGGTGATCGGCGACGACCAGCGCACGCGGGTCTTTGCGTGGTCGCATGTGCTCGGCTTCACCGCCAACGCCCTCGGCGCGCTGCTCGGAGGCTGGCTGGCCGGCGCGCTGCAACGGCACGGCTGGAGCGAACTGGCGAGCTATCGCGCGCTGCTCTGGCTCTACGCGGCGAGCGGCGCGGGGTTGCTCGTGGTGTTCGCCTTGCTCGGCCGGGCGGTGGAAGCGCCGGCGCGCGCGACGGATTCCGCCGGGAGAGCGCGGCCGTGGCACGGGCTGCACGAGGCAAAACGCGACGTGTTCCGGCTCAGCGCGCTGTTCACCCTCGATGCGTTCGGCGGGGGATTCATCGTGCAGAGTTTCGTCGCTTACTGGCTTCACCAAAAGTTCGGCGCCGACATCGCGACCCTCGGGAACGTGTTCTTCGGCGCGACGCTGCTCTCCGGGCTCTCCGCCCTCGCCGCCGTGCCGCTCGCGCGGCGCTTCGGGCTCTTGAACACGATGGTGTTCACCCATCTCCCGTCGAATGTGCTGTTGATCCTCCTGCCGTTCATGCCGACGTTTGGCCTGGCGGTGGCGGTGCTGCTCGCGCGGCACCTGATCTCACAGATGGATGTCCCGACACGGCAGTCCTACGTCAATGCGATCGTACCCGCCGCCGAGCGCTCCGCGGCCAACGGCCTCACGACCACCGTGCGGCAATTCGGCACCGCTCTCGGCCCGCTCGTCGCCGGCCCGGTGATGGCGGTGCCGGCGCTGGCGGGTTGGTGCTTTGTCGTCGGAGGCGGGCTCAAGGCGATTTATGACCTGATTCTCTGGCGCACCTTTGCGGCGATCAAGCCACCGGAAGAGAAGGGCGGGGCAGGGCGGGTCGCGGGAACAAAGCCCACCGAAATCGCATGACGTCGGTGGCCGACCAGTCGCACCGCCAGTCGGAGATAGGCGCGAGATCGCCACCGTCGTAAACAATAGGTTGGCGATCATGACGCGTGGTGTTACGCCATTCGGTGCGTCCGGTCGTTCCTCTGCCCCGACGCCGGGCGGTGTCCCTCTCGACCCGAGCGATTGTCCGTTCCAACCTCAGCAACCCCCATGCCTACCTCCACACCCTCTCAGCTCCCGGGTTCTCCCGGGCGTTTCGGAATCGGCGCGTTCGCGCTCGTGATCGGTCGCGCGACATTGACGCCGACATCCGCAGCCTCCCCGGCAAAGCCGGGAGGAATGAGCCCACTCTTCCGATTGGTTGCTCGGATCCTGCTGACGCTTGCTCCCGGCCTGGCCGTCCTCGGTGCCGAGGTCGCCAGCGGATCTGGCACGGTTCGGGGCCGCGTGTTCAATCCCGCCACCGGCGAATACGTGCGCGATGCCGAGGTCCGGCTCGCGGGCACCAATCAGATGACTTCCACCGCCAGCGGTGGATCGTTTGAATTCAACCAGGTGCCGGACGGCGAAGTTACGATCACCGTGACCTATACGGGCTACGACACCGCGCTGGACACGTTTACTGTCTCGGGGGGCCGGACGGCCGTGCGTGAAATCAACCTCACGAGCAGTGCCTCGGGCCCGAAGAAAATCGGCGAGGTGGTCCAACTCTCCGCGTTCAACGTCTCCAGCGAGCGCGAGGGCAACGCCAAGGCCATCATGGCCCAGCGCCGCAGCATGGACATCGTCACCTCCGTCTCCTCCGACATCTTCGGCGACGTGACGGACGGCAATGTCGGCGAGTTTTTGAAATATCTGCCGGGATTCGATCTCGAATATGTGGAGTCCGAGGCGCGCGGCCCACGTCTCGGCGGGATGGATCCGCAATATGTCGGCATGTCCGTCGACGGCATCCGCTCCGCCAGCCCCGATCCGGGGCTCGGGGCCGGCCGCTCGCGGGCGCCGAGTTTCGAGGGGGTTGCGATCAACAGCCTCGAGTCGATTGAGGTGACACGCACGACGAGCTCCGAGTCCGACGCCGACTCGCCCGCCGGCACGATCAACATGAAGACCAAGCGCGCCTTCGAGCGGAAGGGGCGGCAGGTGAGCGCCAACTTCAACCTCAATTTCAACACCGAGGAGTTCCGGCTTCGCCGCACCTACGGTCCGGGTGACCAGCCGCACTACAAGTGGTCGCCCAATGTCGTGTTCGATTATTCCGAGTCGTTTTTCAAACAGCGGCTCGGCATTCTCGTGAGTGCCAGCCGCGGCTCCTCGTATTCCGAGCAGTATCAATTCACGATGGACTACAACCGCAACCCCACCGCTGCGGATCCGCGCCCGCTCGTGCTGCGCAACCTCGACTTCAAGGACGGCCCCAAGGTGATCGACAAGGACAGCGTGCTCATCACCGCGGATTTCCGCGCCACGGCCCGGCTCACGCTCTCGGTCAACGCCAACTACGCCTACACGCAGGGCGATTTCTGGAATCGCAACTTCACGTTCACCGCCGCCAACAGCAACAGCAACGTCAACAACGGCCGCTCCACCGTCGGGGGCGACGGCCTCCTCACGATTGCCTCGCGCAGCAGCGCGACCAACACCGTGCCCGCCATCGCCAACGGCGGCAGCAGCTCGACCAAGCACGTCTACAATCGCACGATCGCGCCGCGCTTCGAATACAAGCTCGACGCGTGGGTCATCGATGGCGCCACCACCTACTCGATGGGCACGAAGCGCTACGACTCGCTGGCCCGCGGCTACAGCAACTCCGAGAGCGGCAGCATCCTCAGCAACTTCACCGCCACGCGCCCGAGCACCGACTCGATGAACTGGGTCATCCGCCAGACTTCCGGTCCAGACTGGTTCAACCTCGCCAACTTCACCAACACCAGCACCACCTCCGGCGGCACGCGTGCCAACGACACCGGCCGCCGCTTCAAAACCGAAATCTGGAACGGCCAGCTCAACGCCAAATGGACGCTCCCGTTCAAGCGCTTTCCCGCCGCCGTCAAGTTCGGCGGCAAAGTGAACGAGGAATACCGCACTCAGTTTAATCCCGAGGCCGCGCTCACGTGGAGCTACATCGGCCCCGGCGGCAACACTCTCACCGGCTACAACGCCCTCACCGGGGTGCCCACGATCGTCCCCACCGGCAGCTGGGCCAACCTCGGGCCGTCCTTCGTGACCCCGCACACCTTCGACACCGGCACGACCGGCGCCATCGCCGCCATCCACAATATCGCGGGGACGGCGGGCGTGCCGCCGCGGCCGAGCCGCAACGCCATCGGCCAGCTCTTCAACACTCGCCCCGAGCTCTTCGCGTTTACTGGCGCCACGCCCGAGAACTACTACACCGCGCACGTCGCCAACACCCGCAACGTCAAGCAGACCGTCACCGCCGCCTACAGCCAGATGGACGTGCGCTTCTCTCCCCAGTTTTCGGTCCGCGCCGGCCTGCGGGTCGAGGAAACCGCGAACCGTTTCCGCGAATTCGATCCGCGGCTGCGCGCCGAGATCGTACGCGCCGGCTTCCCCACCAACGCCGCCGGCCGCGCCACGACCATCCCCGGCCTGCAGTACCAGTTCTTCAGCCAGCCGCGCGTCGACCGCGAGTCGGACTACCGCAACTGGTTCCCGTCAGTCGTCGGGAAATACAGCCTCGGCCGGAACCTCCAGTTCCAAGCGGGTTTCAACAAAGCCATTTCCCGTCCCGCGATCGACGATCTCACCGGCGTGTTTAATGTGCAGGAGGATACCCAGATCGTCAGCGCCCCGAACGCCGATCTCCTCCCGGAATACTCGAAAAACTACCAGGCCCGCGTCTCGTATTATTTCGAGCCATCCGGCCAGTTCAGCGTCGGCGTCTCCCAAAACGAGATCACGAACCTCCGCGAGTCGTTCGACTTCAACGCCGAACAATTTGGCAACGACGATCCGGACCTCGCCAACTTCATCTTCCGCTCGACGCGAAATAACTCGCAGCTGCGCCGCTTCCGCAACCTTGAGGTTGGCTACAACCAGACGCTCTCGTTTCTCCCCGCGATACTCCGTGGCACCACGGTTGGTTTCACCTACGCCCGCTCTTACGCGAACCTCCGCCTCGCCAACATCGCCCCGCACCGCGCCACCGCCCGTCTCGGGTATTCCTACCGCCGTTTCAGTGCCAACCTCGGCCTCGTGTGGCGCGACAACACACCCGACTCCAACCCCGGCCGCTTTTACCGCCACCTCACCCAGCTCGACGGCCAGCTGAACTGGAAACTCACCCGCCAGCTCACGCTCTACGCCCAGGCGCGCAACCTCACCAAGGAGCCCGTGCGCTGGTTCGAAAGCCCGCCCGGTGCGAAAGAGGGTCAATCCGCTGTGCTCTGGAAATCGCAGTCTTACGGCTCCCTCTGGGTTTTCGGGATCAAGGGGCTGTTCTGACGCCCCCTTCCTTTCCTCGCACTCGCATCGCAACCAAGCACTCCCCCGTGGCTCCATGACCTCCCCCATTCCCCATCGCCTCTTGCTGCTCGTCTGGTTGACCGTTGTCTCGATTGTGCCCAAAGGCTTGGCGGTCGACGCCGGTGCCGTCGGCATCGTCTAGGGCGCCGTCAGCAACGCCGCCACCGGAGTCTACCTGAATGGTGCGCAAGTCACTCTCTCGCCGGGCGACGTCTTCGTCTTCACCTCCCGCGATGGTCGTTTCGTTTTTCCCCACGTGCCCGTCGGTGAACATCGCCTGACGGTTTCATATTCCGGTTTGGATGCGAAAACGATCACCGGCCGCGTCGCCGCCGGAGCCACCGCGGAGCATGACATCGGTCTGACCTCGGCAGTGTATCGGATGGACAAATTCGTGATCGAGGGCGAACGCGAAGGCAACGCGCTCGCGATTACGCAGCAACGCAATGCCGACAACGTCAAAACCGTCATCGCAACCGATGCGTTCGGCAACGTCGCGGATCTCAACCTGGGCAATTTCCTGATGCGGCTGCCGGGGGTCGGCAAGGAGGAGTCGGAAGGCGAAATCATCCGGGTGCAAATCCGCGGAGTGAATTCCAACCTCAGTGCCGTGAGCCTCGACGGCACGCGTGCGGCCAACGGCTCGACGCGTTCTTTCGACCGCGGCTTCGAGATCGACAAGATTCCGACCGACTTCATCGAGACCATCGAGATCACCAAGGCCATGACGCCGGACGTCGATGCCGATTCGATCGGCGGCGCGGTGAACCTGAAGACGAAGAGCGCGCTCGACCGGAAGACCCGACGCACGACGTATCAGGTGGGCGGCTCCTACAACGTATTGCGCGGAACGGCCGACCCGAGCGGGAGTGTCAGTTTCTCGGATGTGTTCAAGGGAAAGCTCGGCGTGATGTTCACGGGCAGCTATAATCATCTCCGCAAGCCCCGGGACGCCGCCCGGATGGACTACCAGCGGACGACCGACACGGACCGGCCGGCGTGGTTCAATTTCGTGCAATTTGGCGAAGACGGACTGAAGCACGAGCGGGCCGGCGTCGGTCTGCGGCTCGACTACCAACTGACGGCCAACACGCGCGTTTACGTCAACACGATGTATTCCTATTATTACGATCAGCTCAACCGGCACTGGGGTGTGTTGGGCACTCCGTCGTCGACGACCGGCATCCGCTCGGTCAGCGCGACGATCACCGAGACCCAGAATCATACGTTCACGCGCAACCAATACCTGCGGGACCGCGACATCATCACCTTCAATTACACCGCCGGCGGCGAGAGCAGGTTCTGGGGAGGAAAGGTGGACTATAATGCCAACTATTCCCCGTCGACGGGCACCGATGTGACGATGGATCTGAACCGCGTCACCGCCGGAGTCGGGTTCCTGCAGGATCGCACCAAGCTGACTCCAGGTTCGACGGAAGTGGTCCAGACCAGCGGACCGGACATTCGCGACTGGCGCTTGGCCACGCTGAATGCGACCAATTTCCCCCGAAACACGAGCAAGGACACGATCGGCGGCGCTCAGCTCAATTTCAGCAAACCGATCGACGGCCGCGTGCCCTTCATATTGAAAACGGGCTTCCGCGTGCGCACGCAGACGCGGGAGAAAGATGAGAGCCGGCGGGTGTACAATTACGTCGGTCCGAACGGCGTGGTCGGCCCCGCCGGCGCCGCGAACGACGACGATCTCCAGCGATTCCACGATCAGAGCTTTAACTACAGCTTCAAAAGCTATCCCTCGGTGTATCGCCAGATTCAGTGGCTCGACCTGGCGCGCTTCAAACAGGAGATCGTCACGAATGCCGGGCTGTTCCGCGAGGATCTCGCCACCGGGACGCGCGACACGATTCGCAACGATCTCAAGGCGTCGGAAACGGTCGGTGCGGCCTACGTGATGGGTGGCTTCAAATTCGGGCGTCTCGGGGTGGTGACCGGCGTGCGGATGGAGGAGACCCATCTCCGCGCCAATGGCTACCGGCAGGAGATTTCCGCGGCGGAAAAGGCGCGCCGCGCGGCATGGGTGGGCACGGTCACCGACGCGGAGAATGTGCGACGCACCCTGGCCGAGTATGCGAACCAGACCAAGGCCACCGGAAACTATCGCGATTACTTCCCGAGCATCCACTTTAAGTATCGGTTGACGCCAAATCTGCAGGCCCGGGCCAGTTTTTCCACTGGGATCGGCCGGCCCGGTTTCGGGCAGATCGTGCCCAATAACACCATCAACAACGAGCTCCTGACGATTACGGGCAACAACCCCGAGTTGAAACCGCAACACGCCGAGAATTACGACGTCACGCTGGAATACTATTTCGAGCCGGCCGGCACGCTCTCGGTCGGGGCGTTTAGGAAAAAGATTAGCGACTTCATCTACCGCAGTTCCGCGGGGCTGCTCACGAAGGGCAACCCGTTTGGCGACGAGTATGTCGGCTACGAATTCTCGACCGATTTCAACGGCGGCTTTGCGAAGGTGCAGGGGGTGGAATTCTCGTACCAGCAGCAGTTCAGCAATCTTCCCGGATTTTGGCGCGGCTTTGGCGTCTATGCGAACTACACCTATCTAAAATCCGAGGGCAATTACGGGCTGTTCGGCGTGTTGAAGGCGGAGCTGGCCAATTTCACCCCCCGCGCCGGCAACATCGGCATTTCGTACAACGCGCGCGGCTGGAGCCTGCGGGTGAAGATGAGCCACACCGGGCACCGCCTGGCGGTGTTCAATGCCACCAACCTGGCCAGTCGGACCTACAATTATCCAACCTCGCCCGTCGACTTCAACGTCGCCTACGCCTTCAGCCGCCGCCTCAGCGTTTATGCCGACGTGATCAACGTCTTCAACGTGCAGACGAACAATCAATACATGTATGTCGTGGACCGCTACAATCGGGCCGACACGTATTCGACGATCGTCAAATTCGGCGTGAGTGGGAATTTCTAGAATAGCGCGGCCCGGCGACGGCTCGGCGACCGGCATCTTGCCATCCAACACATCGGCCGAGAGGTCTTCGACAATGGCGGCCAGTTGCCGTGCAACTGCGATCTCCGTGTCGCCATGGCAGCACTGACCGACGAGCGGGGGCGCGCTGCCGACAAAGGCCCCGTCGGCTTTGCTCCATGCGATCACGCGAGGATAGCGCGCCGAAAGGGCGCGGATTTGTGCTTTACGGGTCTTGGCGTTCATTGGCGGGCTTGCTCAATTTTTTGGCGGATTTGTTTCTCGTGGTAAGGCTTCACATCCACGCCTTCGCTGTGCCCCGACACGATGGCGGTGACGCCCCGGGGGTGGCGAAATTTGCGGTGACTGCCGCGCTCCGGCTCTTGCACGAATCCGGCGCGCCGCAGGTCGGCAATGAGTTCGCGGAGCTTACGCGGCATTCCCGATATCATCGCAGTATCAAAGTGGCGGTCATGGGCGCCTGAGCGTGCCGGGGACCGGCCCTGATTCTTTTGTCCCAGCCCTTGGCCTTCGTGACCTTGCTGGTCCCGCCAGTGACGCAGACCGATGGTCTGGAGATGCGCGGTGCATTCGCCGCTCACCTGCCTGCAAGTCTCACCGGCAATTTCAAACTCGCCGGGGACCAAGGATGATCGCCCGGGCAAGAACCGACCCTTACGCTGTCCGTGGTTTTAACCCGAGCGCAACCGCCGCCGCAGATTGGTGCGTGTCGTAGGTGCAGATTTCGGCGAAGCGGTGGTGTAGCGCGGTGACGAGATGGAGGCAGTCTGCGGTGCGCAGAAAAACCGAGTCGGGAAGTGTGACAAAGGTTTTGGCGGCCGCTTCGACGATCGCGCCGTCCAGCGGCAGCCAAGTCCAAAATCCACCGAGATCATCGTTGGTAAACTGGCGAACCGCGATCAGGAACTGGTCGCGAGTCCACTTCCTCTCGCGCAACTGGCGGTGAAAAACGCCCATGAGTTCAGCGCGGCCGAGTTCCGAAATGAACACCTGATCTTCCGCTTCGAGCTTCAGTCGCACGGCTGGCGATTCCTGCTCGGCGAGGTATAGTTTTGCGATGGCCGAAGTGTCGCAAAGAATCATGGTCAGCGGTCCCCGCGTATTTCATTCAGCGCGGCTTGGATGTCCTGGCCGGGCGGCTGAGCCATCATCGCTTCGTATTCTGGCAACAGCACGCGGTTGCGCCGCTGGGGTCTGAGGAGGGCGGGGTTTGCCAGGACCGCTACTTGTTCGCCACGGTCGGTGATCGGAATGGGCCGCCGGGAAGCCCCGGCACGGCGCACCAGCGAGCCGGTGTCGTCGTGGAGCTGCTTGATGGTGAAAACGGTGGCAGGTGGCATAGGTGTAAGAGAGTCACATTGCGCGCGGTCGTCAAGAGTCACAGAGTCACTAGACTGCTGCCTCGCGCCACTCCTGATCCAAGATCGACTCGACCTCCGACGACGCGCGGCTCGCGGATTTTTCCACCACCACCCCGAAACCTGCCGCAATCTCGCCCGGGGTGACAAACATGTTGCGAGTTGCTCACCCCGTGGCTCGGCCGCGGGTCACTGGCGCCACGCGCCAGACCGAAGGCTGGCGCGCGAAACGGGCGAAGTTTCACCCGGCGATCGGAACTGCCGCTCCCCGAATTTCCGGGTGGCGTCGGCCCGTCCGGCGCTTTGACTGGGACCATGAATTCAATTATCCGGTGCGTGGCCCTGGCGGTTTTGATGATCGGAACTGTTTTCGGCGCACAGTCGCCCACGCCGGCGCCCGCCGCCACACCGCCGCGCAAGGAGCCGGGCACCGGCTGGGTTTCACTCTTCAATGGCAGGGACCTCAGCGGCTGGGTGAAGGTCGGCAACGAGAAATGGGAGGTCGACGAGGGCTCGATTCACGGCGAGGGCGTCACCAAGGAATATGGCTACCTGCGGACCGAGAAAAAATACCAGGACTTCCATCTGTCGCTCCGCTTCAAGTGCGAGGCGGACGGCAACAGCGGCGTGTTTTTCCACTCCGATTTCAAGCCGGGCACGGCGGCGGTTTCCCAGGGGCTGCAATTCGAAATCGACCGCGTGCTCGGACACCACACGGGCGGCATCTACGGCGACGGTCGGAAGTGGATTGTCTGGCCCGCGGCGGAAAACGAACTGGTGATCCGGCCCAACGACTGGAACGAGTTTCTCCTGAAGGTGGAGGGCAACCGCTACGTCGCGCGCCTGAATGGCATCGTCGTCGTTGATTTCACGGACCCGACGCCGGTGTCCTTCGACGGCTATATTTCGTTGCAACTGCACTCCGGCGGCCAGGGCAACATGCGGTTCAAGGATCTGTACATCCGGGACCTCTCCAAGCGCTGACGCGGACGCCCGCGGCGTTATCCCGCTCGGCTTTACGCCTTTCTGCGCGGTTTGTAGGGCAGCGGGGCCAGCGTCAGGACGGCAGCCAGCGCTTCGTATTCGGGGTCCTTGTGCACCAATTCGGCGCCGAGCTGTTGCGCCGAGGCGGCGACAAAGGCGTCGGCAAATGAAATGGCATGCGTCGCCTTCAGCCGGCCGGCGGCGAGACAGAGTGCCTCGTCGGGAAAGACAAACGTCACCGGCCAACCTTGGACGATCGCGCTAAACTCGGCCGCCCGCTGGGCGCCGTGTTCCTGGTGGGTGACGTAGTACACTTCCGTCAGGCTGGCGAAACTGGCGAACACCTCGCATTCGCCCGTTTCAGCGACCTCCAGGCGGCGCTCGACTTCCGCCGCGCCAGGCTCGTCCTCGAGCAGCGCGAGCAGGGCGGACGTATCAAGCAGAGCCGGAGCGTTTTTCACGGGCGCGGTCAGTCCGGCGGTTGGCGAGCAGACGCTGGGAGAGGCCGAGATCCTTGGCGAGACCGCGGCCAAATTTTCCGGTGCCGCTGCCCAGCGGGACCACGCGGATGCTGGTGCCGTCGTCGATCCAGGCGAGCCGGGAGTTTTCCCGGAGGTCGTATTTGCGCCGCAGGGCGCTCGGCACGACCGTCTGGCCCCGGGCAGAGACGAGGGTGTTCATCCCGGCCAAGATAAGGCGAAATGGAGTTTCATCAAGCGCTTTGTAATAGTGCCTTGTTTGTCGGGCGCATCTCCCGATTGACGGTGGCGGTTCGAGTTTCGGAGGGCGCCGCTTTGCCGGCGCCGATTCGCAGGGCCGCGCTTACGGCTGCGACAAAGCGCAGCCCTCCGAAAACGAATGAGGGGCGTGGCCGATCCGCCGGACGGACGATCGGGAGATGCGCCCTTGTTTGATGGGCGCGATGGCCGCGGACGCACCTCCTGGTCGTCGGCGTCAATCAGCGCGGGCGTCCAGCCGGAGCGGCGCTTGCCCAAGCGCCCGGATCGATTTGCCGGGAAGAGTCCGCCACTTGGGCGTTGAAAGTTAAGCGTTGAACGTGGCGCGTTTTGCGCCCCGCGCGGTCACTTCTCTTCGTCGTCCGCCCCGGTGGTGACGGCCCATTCCGGATACGGCACGCGGCTGCCTTTCATCGCGCGCCAGAGGATGCGGTTGAGCTGATCCTCCGGCGCCTTGTCCACTTCGCGAAAATTCATGCGCGCGGACGCGAGTGCGTCCTCCCGCAGGATCGGGTCCAGGATCGTCACGGGGTCGGGGTTCATCTGGTCGAGCGGCACGTTGTTCGGCACCGCCGTGAAGGGGGTGAAATCCGGCGTCTCCGTAAAGCAGTCGAACAGCGGTGTCGCGCTCGCATCGAACTGGTTCATCACGGGCAGGCCGAGGATTTGCTCGATCGTGCGGATGAGGCTCGTGGTGTTGTACTGGGTGCTGACGACGCTCTTTCGCTTCGCGTAGGGGCTGATGCAATACGCCGTCGTGCGGTAGCCGCTGACGTGGTCCCAGCCGGCCTGCGGATCGTCCTCGATGCCGAAGATCGCCATCTCCTTCCAGAAACGCGAACGGCTCAGCGCCTCCACGATGCGGCCGAAGGCGAGGTCATTGTCGGCCACGCATGCCGCCGGGGTCGGCGCGCCTTTCTTGGTGCCGCTCGCGTGATCGTTGGGCAGGCAGATGATCGTGAGCGCCGGGAATTCCCCCTTCGCCTCGAAGTCGCGCAGTTCCCGGAGGATGAAGTCGGCGCGAAACTGGTCGGGCACGTTCATCTCCCAGCCGACGTATCCGGTTGGCGAAAACGGGGCGATGCTCTCAATCATCGGGTAACTCGCGAAGACCGCGTCGGCGGCGCGGCCCTGCCAGGTGCGGTAGCAGTTCAGGAAATCGGGCGTGCCCTTGCGGCCATCGCGCCACGTCACGGCCGGGGCCATGAACTCGCCGTAGTTGCGGATGCTGACCCGGTGTTTCACGGCGTTGTCCCAGATGAAGCCGGCGGGCGAATACGCCAGTGCATCGTTCTCGTCGACGCCCATGCCGTCGGGATAGCTGCGGGGGAAACCGGCGAAGCTCTTCTCGAGATAGTCGGTCGCGAACGCCGTCGTGCTCCATTGGTGGCCGTCGGCGCTGAGGATGCCCGCGCAATAGGTGTTATCGAGCAGGACGAACTCGCGGACGAGTTTATGTTGGTTGGGCGTGATCGGTTCGCCGAAGATACAGAGCGAGGGATCGCCGTTGCCCTCCGGGAGGTCGCCGAAGACCTGGTCGTACGTGCGGTTTTCCTTGATGACGTAGACGACGTGCTTGATGCGGCTGGGCTCGCCGATGCGTTCGGGAATCGCGCGCGCCGGCTGGCCGGGGCGCGCCGGCAGCCGGGCTTGTGCGATCTGGTCGCGACGGAGATTGCGGGCGACGGTCTCGGAGAGGCGCGGCAGATCGCTTGCCGCCGGCACGGGCACGAGTGAGAGCGAGCCGGCATATTGCTTCGAATTGAAGCCCAGGGCGCCGGTGCCGGCTTGCCGCTGTTTCGCCTCGGGCAGGCCCTTGATATTCGCGACGATGATCGTGCCGCGGGGTGCGTCGAAGACGAGCGCGCCGGGGAACCAGCCGACGGGAAAGAGCCCCTCCAGTTTGGATTCGCGATCGGCGGGATCGAATTTCACCACCGCGACGGCGTTCTGCGTGCCGTTGGCGACATAGAGCCGGCGGCCGGACGGATCGAACACGAGGGCGTTGGGCGAGGCGCCGAAGAGGTCGCTCGGTTTGGATTTCACCCAGATGGTCTCGGCGACGGTGTCGCGGTGGGTGTCGATGACGCTGAGGGTGTCGGCGGCGGCGTTGGCACAGACGACGTGGCGGCCGTCGGGCGAAACCGCGAGGGCGCTCGCGTGCAGCCCGGTGAGAATTTCGGTGCCGCGGGTGGGGCCGGAGCCGCTTTCCCCGAGTGGCACAACGCTGACGGAACCTTCGTTGGCGATGTGCCTCACGGGATCGACACGCACGAGCGTGCCGCGTCCGGCCGGTCCGGTGTGGTCGCCGGCCTCGGGCCGGCGCCCGCCCCAATTGCTCACGTAGGCTTTGTCGCCGACGAGCACGACATCATAGGGCGCAACGCCGACGGGAAACGAGCGCAGGACGGTGCCGGTGGCCGCGTCGAGTTCGTGAAGTTGGTTCGAGAGGTTGGCGCACACGTAAAGGCGCGAGCCATCTTTGGAAAACGCGAGACCGCTCGGAATCTCCTCCTTGCGCCGTGGCGCTCCGGCGGGCGGCAGGGGAATCGTGTGCGAGGGAGCGACATTTCCGTCGGCCGCCACGGTGAAGACTTTGAGGCTGCCGTTGACGTTGCTGAGGAAGAGCCGTCGGCCGTCGGGCGAGAAGACAAGGCCGATGTAGCTGACCTGGCCCTTGGCGTCGGGCTGGAGGATGTTGGGCGAGACGACACCGGGCTGCGGTGCGCCCGGCGGCTCGGCGGGCAGTTTCACGTGCTGACGGATCCCGCCGGTCGCGGGGTCAAGGACCACGACCTCGTTGGATTTGCCCGAGACAACGAGGATGCGGCCGTCGGGCGACAGCGCGAGCGCCTGGGGCCGGAGGCCGGGAAGCTCGATTGTCCGGCCCAGCGGGGTGAGAACTTGATTGACCGGCGTGACAGTGCGGCCGGGGCCGCTGCGCCCGACACGCTCCGTCGCAGCCGTCGGCTCTGGCGGCGCGATTGTGTTGGTGCAGGCCGCGAGCAGGCCGGCGAGAATCACGGCGGAGCAGACGGCTGCGGCGGGGAGGGGGAGGGGAAGGGGATGGCGGGGCGTCATGGAAATCAGGGACTAGTAGCGCGACCAATAACTTTCGTGACGTGTAGCTGCGAGCGCCAGCGAGTGGACCACCGGCGCGCTCCACTCGCTGGCGCTCGCCGCTACTTGTCACGCTACTTTGCGGTCGGCACACTAGTTTCAGGTGGAGAAGCCCTCCGGGGGCAAGCTTGGCGGCGAGGGACAAACCCGGAAATTTCCCAACGCGGCTCAGGGCCGCCGTTTCGGCAGGCACAACGCCCGGAGCGGAGTCGAAGGGCAACCAAAGATCCCGCCGAGGTAATTAACCGCAGATTGCCTTGCGCGGATCGTCGGAGATTCTTCCGCCTTTATCTGCGGTTTCTGCGAAGTCTGCGGTCAAGAATTCTGCGGTTTGAAAATCATCGCGGATCGCAACGACAGAGATCCATCGTAGCGCACGAACGACGTGACCCGCCTCAAAACGCCACCGTCGCCGTCGTCACGTATTGGCGCGGTTCGGTGTAGCGGGTCCAGGTGTAGCCGTTGCCCTGGTCGGACTTCACGTCGAAGACATTGTTGATGTTGAGCTGGAGCGTCCAGTTGAGGCGGCCGATTTTCCGACGGTAACTGAAAAACGGATTCGTGAGAACGTAGTCGTCAGTCTCGGTAGCCGGGAGCACCACGACATTGGCGATCGTGACGGCGGCGCGGGGCTTGCCACGGGCGTAGCGCGCGGAGACGCCGGTGGAAAATCCCTTGAGCCGGCCCTCGGTGAACGTGTAGCGGGTCGTGAGGCTGGCCGTGGTGCGCTTCGCGGCGGCGACGTTGCCCTCCTGCTCTTCGAGATATTCGCGCGTGATCGCGGTGGCATCGTCGGGGTTGAGGCCGCGGGCCTGGGCGGTCTGACGGGCCTCGGTGACGAGCCGGCCGAGCAGCGGGTAGAACCGCGTGTATTCGGTGCGGTTGTTCGAGAATGCGGCGAGGAGCGTCCAGTTGCGCGTGACGTTGGCCGTGACCTGGTATTCCCAGCCGGTCGAGGTCCGGTCCCGATAGTCGATCAGATTGGCGAAGGGGGCGGCGAGGAGCGGGTTCAGTTCGTCGCGCGCGGTGGCGTCGACGGCGGAGTTCAGGTTTTCCTGCTGAGTGCGGAAGTGGGTGACGGTGGCTTCGATTTTTCCACGGAAGAGATGGAAGCGCGCGCTGAAGTCGACACCCTCGCCGGTCAGCGGCGCGAGCGCGGCGCCCAGGAGATCGATGCCATAGTTGTCGCTGAACTGCGATGACTCGAAATAGCCGGCGGTGAGCGAGAGCCACGGGAACACGTGCCACACGCCACCAAAGGTCTGATTGGTGCTCCAGCTGTCGGCGAACGGGAAGAGCGGGATGTCGAGATCGGCGAGACCGTTGTTGGGGATGCGCGAGCCATCGGCGCGGAAGAAGGTCTGCTGGTTGAAATTCGCCGTGTCGGCGGAGGTCGGGGTGCTCACGCTCTGCAGCCAGTGCTCGCGGCTGAGGCCGATGCTCGTGCGCACACGGTTCTTGAAATAGGCGCCGAGCAGGCTGACGGAGCCGGAGGTGAGGCTCTGGTCGAGCCGGCGGTTCGTGCCACTGCCGGCGTTGTGCCGGAACAGCTGCGTCACGCCGGGGCGTACGCTCCAGCCGAGGGTCTCATCGCCGTTGCCGCCGCGCAGGTAATGAATCGGATAGACGAGGTTGTTGTTGAAATAGGCGGCCTGGCCGGTGAAGCCGCGCTTGGCGATTTCCTCCCTCGTGAGCGAGTAGCCGTAGTTGTCGGAGTAATTGGTCTCGTGCCGATAGCTGGCGGCGACGACAAGGCGTTGCGAAATGCCGAGCGGCAGGCGCGCATCATAGACGCCCTGCGCGCGCCAGTTGGCGATCTCGTGGCCATCGGGATTGTAGAGCGGAGCATGCACGATGTACATCTGCCCGTAGTTGGGGTTGGGGACCGTGCCGGCGCCGTTGGGGTTGGGCAGAACCGGATTGACGTCCACATGGACGCTGCGACCGGCGACGCCGCCCACGCTGGCGAGGCTGGAGTACGTTTGCTTGCGAAACGTCTCGTCGATCTGGCCGTTGTGTGCGACGAGCAGATTCAGTCGATCGGAAAACGAGTGCTTCAGCTCGACGGTGTAGGCGTAATATTTTGAGTTCTGTTTGTTGTCGGGTCCGGCCCAGTCCTCGCTGAGCGGGATGATGCTTTCGGGGATGCGGCGCAGCGGGTGGCGGTTCGGGTTTTGCGGATCGGTGGCGGACACTGCGGCGGCGGCGGTGTTGGTCGTGGTGATGCGAAACGTGTTCGTCGCGGTCGACTGCCAGTTGTTGATCACGCCGCCGACATCGACGATCGCGTGCGCGGCGGCGGTGATGGCGCGAAGCTGCTGCATGCCGACCCCATTGACCTGAGTGCCGGCACGCGCGGGATCGGCGTCGAGGGCGCTCGTGCCGGTGCCGGGAACATAGGCGATGCGGCTGTCGGTCGGCCCGAGATGGCCGAGGTGATACGTGGTGTTGCCGGTTTCGTAGACGGCGTCGATTTGCGTCCGCCGGTGCTTGAACGGCTCCCAGCGCACGGCGCCGGCGTAGCCCTCGAGATCGCGGCCCATGCGCTGCTTGAACATCTCGACCTCCGACTTGATGGCGTTGAAGCGCACGCCGAGCCGGCCCGGGAGGAGCGGCTGGTTGAAATCGATCGAGTAGCGTTGCGTGCCAAAACTGTCGGAGCGGATTTGCGCCGAGCCGCGCTGCTGGAAGGTCGCGCGCTTGCTCGCGATGTTGATGATGCCGCCGGCATCGACGTCACCGTACGCCAGCCCGCCGGGCCCGCGGCTGAACTCGATCCGCTCGGTGTTAAAGATGTCGGCCGCGAGATACCACGGGAAACCGTCGCGGAGCTGGCGCACGGTGGCGAGGCCGCGGATGTTCACTTGGTTGCCCGAGCGGTTGCCGACGACGGCGCCCACCGTGCCGAGATCGTTGGCGATGTTTTCCGAGCTCATCGCGAAATCGACGGCGTCGAAATAATTGTTGAAGGCGAGATCCTGGAGAAACTCCTGCGTCATGACCGAGATCGAGTTGGGCAGGTTCTCGAGCTTTTCGTTGGTGCGGGTGCCGGACATCGCGGTGGACGCGGCATAGCCGAGGTCCTTGTCGCTCGTGACCTCGAACGGCGAGAGCGTGACGGGTTGCTCGCCATCGGCGGTTTTGGCGGCGGCCGGAGGATTGGGGGTCGGAGCGGTCTGGGCTGGGGCGATGGGAGCGCTGAGGGCGACGACCACCAGCATCGCGAGCGGGGCGGAGGAGCGAGGGCTGGCCATGGCGAGGTGGGGGGACTGAAGTTTCGGACGCGGCGGCCCGATGAGGGTGGCCAAAACAAACGGGGAAATGGCGCGAACGCCAGTCTGGAGGGCGGGCGAGAAACCCGGACGGGAAGTTCCGTCGGTTGCCGGCCTGCGGTACTTGAACGGCGCTTTCCCAAGCGCCGGTGAGCTGCGCAGCTCGTCGGCGGTTGGCAAGCGCCGCTCCTTCCGCCCGACTACGCCGAAAACAAACCGCGCATCTCCTGCAGATACCGCGGCACGGCGGTCGCCGGATCCGCCTTGCCCTCGTATTCGAGCGCGACCCAGCCCTGATAGCCGGCGTCGCGCAGAATCCGCGTGAAGCGTTTCAGGTCGGCCGGCACTTTGTTGGCCGGCGAGCCGTCGTGCACCTCGGTCTTGAACTGGACATTGACGGCGTACGGTACGCAGTCCGCGAAATCCTGATACGGATCGCCCGTGCGGAAATTCCCCGAATCGAGGTTGATGCCGACCCACGGGCTCTTCACTGCCTTGACCATCGGCAGGAGCGTTGCCGCGCTGCCGATGGAGTCGTGGTTTTCGAGCCCGAGAAAGATCCCTCGTTTGCCCGCGTAGTCGCAGCACTCCTCGAGTGCGCTGACCACCAGCTTGTCGGCTTCGTCGCGCGGAATCTCTTTTGTGACGCCGGCGAACACGCGGATATGCGGGGCGCCGAGCAGGGCCGCGCGATCGATCCATTGCTTGGTGGCGGCGATCTCCGCGTCGCGCTTCGGCCCCTTCGGGTGCGAGAAATTGTTGCCGATGGCAGTGCCGCTGATGGCGATGCCGCGAAGAAACGCATGGCGGCGGAGCGCGATCAGATACGCGTCGGTCTCCTCGGCGAAGAAGTAGCTCGTGAGTTCCGTGCCGTCGCAGCCGTGCGCCGCGCAATAATCGATGAACTTGAACATGTCGGTCGCCTTTCCGGCGGGGACCTTGAGGTTGGGCTTGCCGCGCATGGTGGGGAAAGTGTCGCGGAAGGAATAGGCCGCGAGGCTGAGCCGCAGGCTGGGTTTGCCCTTGCGGTTGAACGGCCCGCGATCGGACGCGGCGCGTGCGGTCAGGGGAGTGGCGAGGGCGGCGAGCCCGGCGGCGGTGCTGATTTTCAGGAAGTCGCGACGATTGACGGTGTGCATCGGGGAAAGCGGGGAGGAGGAAACGACATTCAAACACATCGCGGTGCGCCCGCAATGGATTTTGCGTCTCTCCGCGAGTGCGGCGACCTTCCCGCCGGCTGTGCCCGCCTGCACTGCCCCGACTACCGCTTCTTCAAGTACGTGTCGAACCAGCGGACCATTTCGCCAAGGTAATCCGGCGGATTCACCGCGCCGGGGAACGTGGGGCCGTGGCCCGCGCCGGGGATGCGCAGCAGCCTCACGGTGACGCCGGCGACCTTCAGCTTCGCTTCCATCTCCTCGGATTGAGAGTACAACACCGCTTCGTCCTTGTCGCCGTGCATGAGCAGGAACGGCGGGTCATCGGAAGTAACATGCGTGACCGGCGAGGCTTCCTGATGGAGCCGGTATTCGGCTGTATTCTCCATGCCTTTGGCGGGACGGGCCATGCCGAGGATGAACCGCCCGTAGTCGCCGGTGAGGAAATTGGCGGGAGCGGCGCGCGCGACGACGCACTGCACCTTGGCGCTTTCACGTTCAACCGGATCGGGGTCCGACGGCTGGCCGGTGCCGTCGAGCGTGCCGAGCATGCTGACGAGGTGGCCGCCGGACGATCCGCCGACGGCACCGATGCGGGTGGCGTCGATGCCGAACCTCGTGGCATGGTGGCGGACGAACCGCACGGCGCGTTGGACGTCTTCGACCGGTCCAGGATAGCGGAATCGCGGCAGGGCCCGGTGGTTCAGGGTGAACACCGTGTAGCCGGCTTCGGCGAGCGGCGGCGCGTACTGCTTCGCCTGGCCGTTCGACTTGAGCTCGCGAGCGTTGTAGGCGAGCGGGGCGCTCCAGCCGCTGCCGGAGATAAAGACGATGCCGTAGCCGTTGGGCTTGGCCGGTTGGTAAACATCGAGCAGCAAGGCGGCTCCGGAGTACATGCCGTAGACGACGTTCGATTGGACGGTATGGGCGTCGGCGGCGTGCAGGGCAGGCAGGAGAATCAGGGCGAGAGAGAGGGATTTCATGGGTTCACGTCCGGCACGTTCAGCCAATCTTCCCGGCCAACGGCACTGTGTCGAGACCCTTGAACCACGCAACGTTGCCGTTGCCGGAAGATTTTGTCCCGCGGCTCTGCTCCGCCCTGGCAGAAACGCGATTGCGGTCAGTCGCCGTCCGGTGAAGTTTCTCCGCATGCCCCGATTCTTTCTTTTCCGATCGAGCCTCACTTTGATTCTCATGGGTTTCGCCGCCATCGCCACGCCCGCCGCCGAATCCGTCGCGCCGATTCGCAAGGTGCGCGACTTCGTGCTCTACGAGAATGCGAAATACTATTCCGCCTTTCCGTCGGTCGTGCGCCGCCCGGATGGCGAGGTGATCGTCGCATTTCGCCGGGCGCCGGCGCGCGTGGCTTTCGGCGAGGCCGGGGAGTCGCACGTCGATCCCAACAGCTATCTCGTGCAGGTGCGCTCGCGCGACGGCGGCGTCACGTGGACGCCGGAGCCGGCGCTGATCTACGCGCATGCGTTCGGCGGGTCGCAGGATCCCTGTCTGCTGCAGTTGCGCGACGGAGCGCTGTGGTGCGCGACCTACGGCTGGGCCTTCGTGAAGCCCGAGGCCGTGGCGAAACTGCGGGCACCCTATTTCCAAATCGTGCCCGGCGTGATCTTCCTCGGTGGCTTTCTCGTGCGTTCGGATGACGGCGGCCGCCAGTGGCAGGGGCCGTTCTACCCGCCACACATTGCACCGGAGAGGAATCACGATCTGCACGGCCAGCCGCTGCCGGCGTATAACCGAGGTGCGATGTGCGAGGGCCGCGACGGACGGATCTTTTGGGTGGTCGCCGCCGACGACGCCGCGCAGCCGCGCAAGACGTCGAACCACCTGCTCATCTCCGCGGACCAGGGTGCCACGTGGAACTATGCGTCGCCTGTCGCCGTCGATCCAAAAGTGTCCTTCAACGAGGCCTCGGTTTACGAAACACCCAAGGGTGACCTGGTGGCCTTCCTTCGCACCGCTGGTTTCGGCGACCACGCGTGTCTCGCGCGATCGACGGATGGCGGAAAAAGTTTTCAACCATGGCAGGACATGGGCTGGCAGGGGCATCCGCTCCAGGCTTTGCGGCTGCCGGATGCGCGCGTGTTGCTCGTGTATGGCTACCGCCACAAACCATACGGAGTCCGGGCGCGCATCCTCAACGCCGAGTGCACCGATTTCGCCAGCGCGAAGGAGTTTGTGATCCGCGACGACGGTGGCACCACCGACCTCGGTTACCCATGGTCCGTGCAACTCGACGGCAACCGCGTGTTGGTCGTGTACTATTTCAACCTCGCCGGTGGGCCGCGGCACATCGCGGGGTCGGTGCTGGAGATAAATTGAGTCTCAGTCCAACCCCCGGACGTGGCAGCCGCGGCAGGTGCGGTAACGCGAGCTCGGCAGCAGGGCCCGCCCGCAATGCACGCATTCGCGGCGGCTGAGCCCTTGTTCGCCCCAGTGGCGTCGCAGGATCGCCTGCGCCTGTTCGGTGATGTCGCGCCGCAGTCGTTCGACGTGGGCGCCGTCCGTAAAGGTGGCGGGAAATTTCAGCGCGAGCCAGCGGTAGACTGTGATCAGCTTCAGCGTCTCCTCGATCGCCTCGAGTCCGCCGCCACCATCCTGCGCGCGCGGAAAATTCACCGGCTGGCCGGCGGCAAGGCCCTCCAACCACCCGGCAAAGGTGTCGCGAAACAGATGGTCCTCGAGGTCGATGGGCGTGCAGGCGAGGGCGTAACGCGACTCGATTGGCAGCCTGGGCGCATAGGTGTCGACGAACTCGGCCGCCGCGATCACGTCCTCCTGCACGTCCGGGAAAAACGTGCCGCCGGGAAACGTGAGCCGCGAGCGGAAGAACTCGAGGATCGGCCCGAGCCGGTCGAACCCGAGGTGGTCGGAGATCGCGCGTACGTGCATCGGAGTCGGCGCCGCGGGCAGCCGATCGGGCGCCGGCGTGACCTGCGGGGCCGCGAGGGCCTCCTCGATCCGCTGCCCGTCGCGCACCGAAAACGCGCCGACCCAACCCGCCGAGCCCGGCCCGCGTCCGGCGCGGCCGGCAATCTGCATGAGTTCCGCCGGCGAGAGGCGCCGGTCGTCTTCGCCGTCAAATTTGTCCGTCTCGTAGAAAATCACGCGGTCGAGCGGCAGGTTGAGCCCGAGGCCAATGGCGTCCGTGGCGCAGACGAGGTCGGCCTCGCCTTCGCGGAAGCGGCGCGCTTCGTTGCGCCGCACTTCGGGTGAAAGGCCGCCGTAGATCACTGCGACCCGTTGCCCGTGCGCCTCGAACATCGCCTTCAGCTCCAGCACCACGGCGCGCGAAAATCCGATGATGGCGGAGCGCGGCGGCACGTGCTTCCAGTCCAGCACCCCCTCGTAGGCGAGAGTGCCCAGGCGCGCGAGATGGTTCACTTCGACGACGTCGCCGCACAGCTCCGCCAGTCGCCGGATGACGGGTTCGGCCGAGGCGGGCCCCGTGACGATCAACGTCTCCGCGGCCACGCCACAGTACGCCGCCACCCAGGCCCACCCGCGGTCGCGATCAAACGCGAGTTGCATCTCGTCGAGCACGCACACCTCGACGCGGTGGGAGAAGTCCGCCATCTCCACCGTGCGCGCGGAGTGGGTCGGCGATTGTTCGTCGCGTTCCTCGCCGGTGATGAGCGAGCATGGCGTACCAAGTTCGCCCACGCGATCGCGTTGCTCGAGGGCGAGCAGCCGCAGCGGCCCGAGGTACATTCCGCTCCGGGCGGCGGCGAGCGCGTGCACCGCCCGGTGGGTCTTGCCGGAATTGGTCGGGCCCAGCCACGCGACGACCTTGCGCGTCATGGTCCGCGCCACCGGAAAGCACTGGAGGTAGTCGAGAAACCCCGGGTTTCGTCCGGCGAGGCCGGCGAAGAGCGTGCGATCGAGGGCGAGCGTGCACGCCAGCCGGATGCGGAGATAGAGCTCCTTTCGATCCGCGAGCAGCGGCGGATTCGGACGAAAGGTCCGCGCGACATCCGGGGCGGCGAGCACCAGCCAGCCGTCGTACGTCGGAGGGGCGGCCCGGAGGCGTCGCTCCGCCTCGCGCGTGCCGGGGTTTTTCCTCGCCAACAGTTCCGTGGCGACGGCGGGCGCCCCGAGGCGGTCCAGCTCAAAGATCAACGGCGCCAGCTTGAGTGATACCGGCGCGCGCACCGGAAGCTGCAAGCCCTCGCGGATGTCGAGGTGGGCCGGGACGAGGATCGTGACCTCGTCGCCCGCCTCCAAAAATCCGCCGAATTCCAGTCCAGCTCCAGCGGCCGCCACCGTATCGACGGTGAAACGTGCGAGGTCCAACCGCACGCCGGTGAGCCGCAATTTCAGCGGAACCGGGGCGAGGAGAAACGCGCGTCCGATCCCCGTGTCCTCGACGCAGAGCTCCCCCAGCAGTTCCTGGCGGGCCCGCGTGATGACCTCCTCGTGCGTCGGTTGCTCGTGTTTCGATGCCATGCGGCGGGGTCACCGCGCGGCCGGTGGGCGTCCTTCGGAGATCTCGATCAGATCAAGCGAAGTTACGACGCTGGCCGGATCAAGGCCGGCTTCCTGAATTTGTTTTTGCAGGTAAGGTGTGATGCGATCGTTCCAACCCGCCTTGCGCGTAAACTCATTCCAGACGAGGGCCTGGGTGCGGTTGGGGCGCAGGCCACGGGAGAATATCCACTCGGCGAGTTCGGCGTCGGGGCCGCCCTCTTTGATTCGGGCCTCGAGGTCGGCAAAGCGGACGCCGAGAAAACCGCAGAGCATGCCGTCGAGTCCGATGGAGAGCCCGTAGTTGCGGTGCAGATCCTCCGGGAGCGAGCCGGCCTGCATCAGACGAATCTTGTCGAACATCCGGCCGAGATGATGAAGACCGCCGGTGGTTTTGTCGTAGGGGCTGCGCAATCCCGGGATGGCTGGCATGGGCTGCAACATGAAGCGGGCGCCGGCCGCGGTGGCGAAACATTTTGTGGGGGCTGGCGAAAGCTCGACACCGCGGGCCAGTGTCCTCTGGCTCGGAGCCCTCCACCTCAATCCGGCGATGGCAGAAAAGCTTTCACCAAAGTACAAGCTGAAGGCGCCGCCCGCTGAGAGCGACCGCTCGAAGGACCGCATTCCGACGAATGAGGAACTCCTCTACGAGTTGCGCAAACACGGCGTGAAGGCGCCCCCGCCGAGGGAACTGCCGAAGGTGAGCCGGCGCACGCGCGACTTTTTGCTCATCGGGGGAATCGGCAGCGCGGGCATTTTGTTCGCGGCGTTTCGGGTGATGGGAGACACGGACACCGCGGTGGTGCTGCGGCTCGCGCTCACCGGCATGGCGCTCTTTTGCGGCCTCCTGTGGTTCATCCTTTACGGCGTGATGGGCCGGTACTGAAAAGCCCGCCCTTAAGACCTTGGGCTGGCATTCGGCCGATTTCCATCGACGCACGTGACGGTATGCCGTCGCCGGCTTTAGGGAAGGGCGGGCTCAGGCAGCGCTGCTCACTCGGAATGGAATTTGGCATCGAGCGCTTTCCGTGCGTGGGTGGGTGCCGTGCCACCGGCCCTCAGCGAACTCAGCCTGCCCGACTTCGAACGCCTCCTCGCGGCGTGGGGTTTCAAACCCGTGCACGCGGCGCGGGTGCTGCGCGATTTCTATGCGGGCCGGGAAGATCCGGTCGCCGCCTCCCGGCCTCTCCCGGACGGGCTGCTCGAGAGACTGCGGAGCGAATTGCCGCCCACGCCCGTCACTCTCGCGGCCCGTCAGGTCGCGGAGGACGGCACCACCAAGCTGCTCCTCCGGCTGGCGGACGCCCGCACCATCGAGAGCGTGCTGATGCCGGATTTTCGCCCGGACCGCGCCGCCGGCTGCGTGTCGTCGCAGGTGGGTTGCGCGATGGGGTGCGATTTTTGCGCGACGACGAAGACCGGGTTTGAGCGCAACCTCACCGCAGGCGAAATCGTCGAGCAGTATCTTGCGTTGCGCCGCGAAGCGCAGGCGGACGGCCGCCGGCTGCAGACCATCGTGTTTATGGGCATGGGCGAGCCGTTGTTGAATCTCGCGGCCGTGCTCGCCGCCGTCGAACGGATCGCGGACAACCGCCTCGGCGCGCTCGGCTGGCGGCAGATCACGGTGTCGACGGTCGGCATCGTGCCGGGCATCGATGCGCTCACGGCCGCCGGTCTCAACGTGCACCTCGCCGTCTCGCTGCATGCGCCCGACGATGCCACGCGCGCCCAACTCCTCCCGCCGGGAAAACGTTTCGCCATTGCCGACATCCTCGCCGCCGCGGATCGATTTCAGGCGAGCCGGGGCCGCCCGGTGACGATTCAGTATTGCCTGCTCAAGGGGGTGAATGACTCGTCCGACCACGCGCGCACGCTCGCGACGGTGCTCGGCGGACGGCGGATGCACGTGAACTTGCTCCGCTACAATCCGACCGGACTCAGTCTGCGCGGAGTGCTCTACGATCGTTCGTCCGACGCCGTGGCGGAGGCGTTCGCGGCGGAGTTGCGGGTGCGGGGGGTGGTGGCGCATTTCCGCCGTTCGCGCGGCCCCGACATCGACGCGGCATGCGGGCAACTGCGGCGGCGCAGCGGGGTGGAAGACCTGGCCGTCCAGGGAAAAGATCGCGCCCACCATTTCGGCCAATCCGGCCATGATCGGAGAATGGCGTAAGGGGGCATCCGTCTTGGCGTCAGGAACGTACCCAAATCAATTCCATCACCATGAAACCGAATCTCCGCTCCCGGTTTGCCCGCTGTTCCGCCCTGGCCATTCTGGGTGGTACGCTGGGCGCCCAAGTCGCTCCCACGCCTGTCGTGCTGGAAGCATTTACCGTCACCGGAACCAACATCCGCCGGATCGAGCAGGAGACGAATCTGCCGGTTTCAGTTCTGGAAATCGAAGACCTCGGACTCCGCGCCGCGCCGACCGCCGCCGAAATGCTCTCGATGCTGCCCAGCGGCGGTGCGCTCACCCTGACGGAGACGAATGTCCTCGGGGCCGACGCGCGCGGGGACAACACGTCCCTTAATTTCCGCGGCATCGGCTCCGGCAACACCCTCGTGCTCGTCAACGGTCGACGGCTCGCGCCGCATCCGATCAGTCAGTCCGAAGGCGGCCTGCCGTCGCTGGCGGTCAACGTGAACCAGCTCCCGATGGCCGCGATCAAGCGGGTCGAGGTGCTGCGCGACGGTGCCTCCGCCGTTTATGGCGCCGATGCGGCCGCCGGGGTCGTTAACACCATCCTCCGGCGCGACTACAACGGCTATGAGTTCTCTCTGCGGGGCGGCATGACCGAGCACGGCGGCGGCGAGGACTGGCAGGCAACTGTCAGCGGCGGCGAGACCTTCAACGGCGGCCGGACCAATTTCGTCGCCATGCTCCAGGTGTATCATCGCGAGCTGCTCGGCGCGAAGGACCGCAAGTTCTCCAGCGATGCCGACGTGCGTCGCGTGCGACCCCTCCCCGAACCGTGGAGCACGACCGACACCGATTTCGACAACCGCTCCAGCTCCTCCCAATATGGCAACTTCATCCGCGGGGCATTCGACGCCAGTGGCAGCTTCGTGGGGGCGCGTCCCGCTGGGAACGTCGGGATCAACACCTCCACCACACCCTCCGTTGCGCTGACCGCCTCGACCGCCGGGGTGTTCTTCATGGTGCCGCTGGCCGAGGGTGGCACCGGCCTGCGCCAGACCACGCCCTCGCGTGCGCCGGGGAGCGTCGAGCGTGATTATTATTTCAACCTGACCAAAGACCGCGTGCTCCTTCCGCAGACCGACCGGATCAATCTCTACACCGCGCTCGATCACCGGATCAACCAACGGCTCTCAGCCTTTGGCGAGTTCGCCTACTACCGCGCGGACTCGTTCAATCACCGGGACCCGGCGGGCGTGGATGGCACGGACGACTTGAACATGTTTGTTGGCGCCAACAACCCGTGGAATCCCTTCGGCTCCCGCTTCTACAGTGCGACCGGCGCCCCCAATGCGGACGGCACGCCGCGCGTCACTGGCGCGCCCTCCGATGTGCTCATCGCCGGCAGCACTGGCGTGCGTCCCCGCGAGTTCAAACCGAAGGACATCCGCGTGCGGTCCCAATCACTGCGCGCCGTCGGCGGACTGCGCGGCTCGACCTTCGCGGATTTCGAGTGGGAGTCGGCCGCGCTGTATTCGCGCGCGCGGACCCGCGACGCGGAGGCCAACAACATCCGGCACAGTCGTCTCCAGACCGCGCTGCTCCGCACGGACAATTCCGCCTTCAATCCCTTTGGTTATACCTTCCGGAATGTGGGCGGGGTCATTCAGGTCGACCAGCCCTACACCAATCCGGCCGGGGTCGTCGACCCGCTCACCGACACCTTCATCCGCGAGGGCCGCACCGAACTCGTGACGTGGGACGCGAAGCTGAACGGTACACTCTTCAATTTCTGGGGCGGGCGCGTCGGCAGCGCGTTCGGCGTCGAGTATCGTTGGGAGTCCTACCAGGACTGGCGCCCGCCGTTCCACGGGCTGAATCCCGCGGGCGACCCCACGCCCAATCTGCCGCGGGGCATCGACAACGATTTTGTCGGTCTCAGCCCCAATCTGAATCTTTACTCCGCCCGCAACGTGGTCTCGGGCTACACCGAGCTTCTGGTGCCGGTTTTCGGCAAGAAAAACCGGCTGCCGCTGCTCGACGTGGTCGAATTTTCGCTGGCCGGCCGTTACGAGAAATTCTCCGATTTCGGCGACGCGTTTAAACCGAAATACGGCCTCGCCTGGCGCCCGGGGGCGAACCTCCTGGTTCGCGCCTCCTACAACGAATCGTTCCGCGCCCCCAATCTGGTGCAGACCAACAACCAGCCGTTGCAGCGCTCCGTGTCGGGCGTGACGGACGTCTATCGCTCGCCGGTGACGGGCCTGATCACCGACGGCTCGACCAGCCGCACGGTGTTTCGGCAGGGCAACGCCGGGCTGCGACCCGAGGAATCGAACACGGCCACCATCGGACTTGTGCTGGAGGTACCGCGAATCAAGGGGCTGACGTTCACCCTCGATTGGTGGCGGCTCAACCAGAGCAAAGTGATCGACAATCTCGCCTCGGCCGGCGTGCTGGCCCGCGACCAGCAGTTGCTGGATTCCTACACCCAGGCGCAAATCGCCGCCGGTACCGCCGCGAACAGCATCAGCACCAACTCCGGTGCCGCCGATTACCACGGCAACCCGAATGTCACGCGCGCTCCGGTCACGCCGGCGGACCGCGAAGCCTTTGCCGCCTACAATGCGACACGCCCGGCGTCATCGCAACGCGCCCCGGTGGGGCGGCTGGTCTCGCTGGTCGACGACTACCTCAACCTCGCGGGCCGCGACCTCGAAGGCTTCGACATGGCGATGTCGTATCGGCTGCCCAAGCTGCCGTTCGGTCAGTTCACGTTCCGGGCGGAGGCCACGCTCAACCGGAAATTCAAGCAGCAGCTCGACGAATTTTCCGAGGTTGATTCGATTTTGGAGGAGGACGGACGAGCGAAATGGCGCGGCAATGCGAGCCTCACGTGGCGGCACGGTGACTGGAGCGCGGGTTGGTTCTCGGAGTATTATGGTGGCTCGATGGATCCCGGTGGGGCCTTGGCGACCGGTGCGGCCGGCCGCGCGCTCTATGACCAACTGGGCCGTCCCTCCTATATCAAGGAATTCTTCGATATCGGCGGGGTCGTGCGGTATCGGTGGTGGATCGAAGACGTGATCCAGCACAACGCCTACGTGCAACACCGCTTCGGAAAGCAACACGGAATCCTCCGCAATGTGACCGTGCGCGCGGGCGTCACCAACGTCTTCGACGAGGAGCCCCCGATCGCCGACGAGTCACGCGGTTACCAAGGTGGCACCGTCAGCGCGAAGGGCCGCGCGCTCTATCTGCAGATTTCCAAGAAACTGTGACGCACTGAGACTCAAACGGTCGCTTCGCTCGGTACGCGATTTCTGAAATCGTCGGGCTGATGGACGACCAGCGAGGGCCCGGCCAGGCGGCTCACACTTGCTCAAGAGCCTGCCGCAAATCCCA
The DNA here is from genome assembly GCA_005792355.1 of Opitutaceae bacterium. Lineage (GTDB taxonomy): Bacteria > Verrucomicrobiota > Verrucomicrobiia > Opitutales > Opitutaceae > ER46. The sequence goes on along the minus strand of SXSC01000095.1, from coordinate 3,356 downwards.
GATGAGATCCTCGTGGTGCTCGATGCCGATGGAGAGCCGCACCAAGTCGTCGGTGATGCCACCGAGCAGTTTGTCCTCCGGCGTGAGGCCCGAGTGCGTCATCGCGGCGGGGTGTTGCGCCAGCGATTCGGTGGAGCCGAGCGAGACGGCGAGTTTGAAAACTTTCAAATGATCCAGGAAGGCGAAGGCCTCCTTTTCCCCGCCGCGGAGGTAGCACGAGATCAGCGAGCCGGGGCCGGTGTGTTGTTTCCGGTAGATGGCGTATTCGGGATCGGCGGGCGTGAGCAGCCCGAGGTAGCAGACCTGGCGCACCTTCGGGTGGGACGCGAGCAACGCCGCCACCGCGATCGCATTGCGCTGCTGCTGCTCGGCGCGGATCTTGAGGGTCTCGAGTGACCGGGTGAGCAGCCAGGCGGTGTAGGGGTTGGGCATCCCGCCGAGCAGCGCGCGGTGCTGCGCGATGGCGGTGAGGAGCACGTCGTCGTTGGCCAGTGCGACACCGCCGACCACGTCCGAGTGGCCCCCGATAAATTTCGTGGCGGAATAAAGCACGAGGTCGGCGCCGACTTTGGCGGGTTGGGCGAAGACCGGGCCGGCCATCGTGTTGTCGACGATCACGAGGATGCGACCGGAACTCTGCCCCGCCGGGGCCGGGGCGTGGCGCAGCGCGAGTTCCTTCATGCGGCCGATGTCCGTCAGCCGGTTGTTGGGATTCGCCGGACTCTCGATGAAGATCGAGCGGGTGCGCGGTGTGATCAGCGGCGCGGCGAGGTCGGGCGCGGCGAAACCCGCCGGGATGAAATGCGCGGTGATGCCGAGGCGTTTCAGGAAATGGTGGATGAGCGCATCGGTGCCGCCGTAGACCGGCGCGCAAACGATTATCTCGTCGCCCGGGTGATGCGTGGCGAGGAGCGTCGTGGCGATGGCGGCCATCCCGCTGGAAAAGCTGTAGGCGTCCCTCATGCCCTCCCAGAGGGCCACGCGGTCCTCGAAGATTTCGAGATTCGGATTGTTGATCCGCGAGTAGATGAGACCCATCTCGCGGCGCGGCGGCGGGTGGCCTTCGCCGTGGGCCCAGGCGAAAAACTGTTTGCCGTCGGCGGCGTGCTTGAACGCAAACGTGGAGGTGAGAAACACCGGCGGCTTCACCGCGCCCTCGCTCAACCACGGATCGAAGCCGTAGCTGAGAGCCAGCGTTTCGGGGTGCAGCCGGGCGATTTCAGAGTCGGATAGCTTGCTCATAACATCTTTGGTTGGGCGCAGGCTAACCCCGGATTCGGCGAATGTCCGCAGTGCGCCGGCCGTGCGCGATATTAATTAAGACAGCTATTCAGGCCTATTGCCGGCGCGAACGATGGGCGCGGGCTGCTCTTTCCTCTTTCGCGGTGCCCGAAATCGCTCCCCGTGCTCGCGGATTTTTCCCAACAAGAAAGGGAACGAGGAACCAGTGTGCCGACCGCAAAGTAGCGTGACAAGTAGCGGCGAGCGCCAGCGAGTGGAGCGCGCCGGTGGTCCACTCGCTGGCGCGCGCAGCTACGTCACGAAAGTTATTGGTCGCGCCACTAGCATGATCTGCGCCGGAGGAAAATGGGCAGATGGGGGACGCACGGGAGCGTCAGGTCACCGGCGGGGTTGGTCTGGTTCGGCGATGGGCCAGCCGGAGGCGATCCAATCGGAGAGGCTGCCGGTGTTGGCGGCGCGAAAGCCCTCGGCGGCAAGGATGCGGGCGGCGATGCCCGAGCGGCCGCCGGCGGCGCAATACAGCAGCAGTTCGCGGCCGGCGTGGGCGGCGAGGAACGTCTGCCACCGCGCCCGGCCCCCGGTGAGGTCGGTGAGCGGCAGCAGCACGGCGCGCGCGGCCACGCCACCGTGCCACTCACCGGGTTCGCGGACATCGATGAGGAGCGCTGCGCCAGAGCGCACGCGTTCGGCGCACGCGGCGGGCGCGAGGCGCGGCGCGGAGGCGAAGAGGGCCTTGAGCAGCTTCAGCGGGTTCATGCGGATGCCGGCAGGGGCGCGGCGGCGGAGCGACGGTTGGCCATGAAGTAGAGCACGGGCACCGCCATCCGGCTGATCAGGAGCGACGCGATTTCGCCGAACATGAGACTGATCGCGAGCCCCTGGAAAATCGGATCGGCGAGAATCACGCTCGCGCCGACGACCACGGCGAGCGCCGTGAGCAGCATGGGCCGGAAGCGCACCGCGCCGGCCTCGATGACGGCGTCGCGCAGCGGCAGACCCTGGGCGCGGCGCAGCTCGATGAAGTCGACGAGGATGATCGAGTTGCGCACGACGATGCCGGCGCCGGCCATGAAGCCGATCATCGACGTCGCGGTGAAAAACGCGCCGAGCGCCCAGTGCGCGGGCAGAATGCCGACGAGCGAAAACGGGATCGCGGCCATCACGACCAGCGGGGTCACGTAGCTGCGGAACCAGCCGACCATGAGCATGGCGATGAGCACGAGCACGGCGGCGAACGCGAGGCCGAGATCGCGGAAGACCTCGAGGGTGACGTGCCATTCACCGTCCCACTTCAGCGCGGGTGACTGGTCGTCGGTGGGAAGATTGAGGTGAAAAATCGGCAAGGCGGCCACGGTGGCGCCGAACTTCCGCGCGTCGAGCGCGCGAATCGCGCGGTCGATGCCGAACATCGCGTAGGCCGGGCTCTCGACCTTCCCGGCGACGTCGGCGGTCACGTAGGTGACGGGCAGGAGGTTCTTGCGGTAAAGATTTGGGCTGGCGGTGGTGCGCTCGATCCGCACCAGTTCGGAGAGCGGCACCAGGGGAGCGGCGGGATCGCGGTCGCTGCGCACCTGCAAGGCGAGCAGCGACTCCGGCTGGCTGCGGGCGGCGGGTGGCAGCTCGAAAATGATCGGCACATCTTCGCGCTCCGCGGGCAGGTGCAACAGATCAACCGGTTGGCCCTGGGCGGCCAGTTGCAGCGCCTGGGTGACGGCGGCCTCGCTGATGCCGTGCAGGGCGGCCTTGGCCTTGTCGATGACGAAGCGGACCTTGGGCTGCGGAGCCTCGACGTACCAATCGATGTCCACGACGCCCTCGGTCTTTGCCAAAATTTCCCGGACCTCGCGGGCGAGCGCGATGCGCTGGGTTTCGTCGGGGCCGTAAATTTCGGCGACGATGGACTGGAGCACGGGCGGGCCCGGCGGAACCTCGGCGACGGCGACGGCGGCCCCGTATTTTTTGGCGATGGCGGCGACGGCCGGGCGGATGCGCTTGGCGATGGCGTGGCTCTGGTGGGAGCGCCGGTCCTTGCCCACGAGATTGACCTGGATATCGGCGACATTGGGGCCGCGGCGGAGATAGTACTGGCGGACGAGGCCGGTGAAGTTGACCGG
>SXSC01000094.1 GCA_005792355.1 Opitutaceae bacterium | reverse complement strand
TTGAGCCGGGGTGATCATGGGGTCTGCGTAAAGGCCCCAAGCACTACCGCTCACGCAGGCCGGCGCCCACGTAAAACCAGATACTTACGTGTCGGGTTCTAGTTGGCGCCGCTGTCGAAGATGAACTGGCGTTCTACAGTGCGCCAGATGATGATCGCACAGGACGATGCCACGCGTGACGCGGCGCTGGCCAACATCAAGCGCGCGCGCGAGACGTTGTTGAAAGAACTGGAGACCGCCCGAGCGATCCTCTACCGACCGCAGATTATTGCCGCTTACGACAAGCTGTTGTTGGATCTGTACAAGGCATTTGAAGCTACCGAACAGGCGGTGGGCATGATCCAGCGCGACAAAAACAATCTCGCAGGCGTCGCGCAGTTCGTCACCAGCAAGGATTATGTCGCCGTTATTTCCAGAGCCGATGATGGCTGCACTGCTCTGGCCGTAATGAAGGCCAAGGCCGCCGAGGCCTCGCTGGTGCAGGCCCGCGCCGAGGCGGCCGCCGCCAGACGGCAGGGGCTCATCCTGCTGGGCGTCGGTTTCGCCCTCGTCCTGCTGTTGGGCCTCCTGATCGGCGGCGCCATCCAACGCCCCTATGATCGCTTGCGCACGGCGATCGATGACTTGTCCAAGGGCAAGGTGGATGCGCCGATTCCGCACCTCGACTACCCGAACGAGGTCGGCCTGATGGCCCGCGCCGTCGGCGTGTTGCAGGGCGTCTCCCGCACCGCGAGTGACCAGCATTGGATCAAGTCGCAGATCGCCGACATCGGCAGCGTCGTGCAGCAGGCCAAGGACTTCGTCGGCTTGGCGCAGGGAGTGGTCTCGAAAGTGGCGCCGGCCATCGGCGCCGGTCATGGGGTGTTTTATGCGGCGGATGCCCAAGGCAGCTTGAGCCTGCTGGCGAGCTACGGCTTTCGCGAGCGCAAGCACCTGAACAACAGCTTCAAGATCGGCGAAGGCCTGGTGGGGCAATGTGCCATGGAGAAAACGCCCATCACCCTGACCACGCCCCAGAGTTACATCCGCATCAACTCCGGCCTGGGGGAGGGACCGCCCGCCTGCGTCACGGTGCTGCCCATTATTCACGACAGTCGCGTGCTGGGTGTGCTGGAAATGGCCTCCTTCCAGCGCTTCACCGAACGTGAAACGGCCATGCTCGATGCCCTGATGCCAACGCTGGCGACCAGCATGGAGATCATGAGCCGCAACCTGCGCACCCAGGAGCTGTTGACCGCCACCCAAGCGCAGGCCGAGCGCATGGAGAAACAGGCCGCACAGATGGAAGAGCAGACGGTGGAAATGGAAGCGCAGCAGGCCGAATTGCGGGAGACCGAAAGCTGGTTCCGCAGCATTATCGAAACGGCGCCCGACGGCATGTTGGTGGTCGATGCCGCGGGCAAACTCCTGCTGAGCAATCCGAACGCGGAGCAGTTGTTTGGCTATGCTCCAACGGAACTGATGGGCGTGAACCTGGCGCAGATAATTCCGGCGCTGAGTTTGTCCGCAGAGCAGCGCCTCACGGCGCAAGCGGTGGCCGGCCGGCACAAAGACGGTAAGGCTCTCGCGCTGACCCTGTCGGCGAGCCCGCTGCCAGACTTGGGCGGTCGCGGCCGGTGCTTTAGCGTGGCCGTCCGCGCCAGGGGTTAGCCCGGATATTTCCCAACGCGGCAACCGCAACCGAAGATCTTCGGAAATCTTGAAATCATCGCATCGTCGCCCGATTCGCGTGCAGAGCAAAACACCGCGCCGGCTGCTACCAAACGCCCCAGCCGGCTCGCATCGTTCCTCGTTCTCGTGATCGTTCCTCGATCTCGCCGGATTGAGAGAACCTCACAGCGGCAGGATGCGGCGAACTTCGTCCAGAATCTTGGCCAGCGGCGTGGTCTTGGGGAGATAAGCGGTGACAGATTTCTTCAACATGTCGCGCACGACATCATCATCGAAGAGCACACCAGTCAGGAGAATCACGGGCAGGTTTGGCAGCTTCACCTTGATCTCCGAGATCATCATGAGGCCATCGGAATCCTCGAGTTGCAGATCGGAAATGAGCAGTTCCGGCGGGTCGCGCTGCACCACCTGCTGCGCCTCGGTCACCGAAGCGGCCTCGGTCACGCGGAAGCCTTTCTGGTCCAGCATCAGGGCCAGGATCTCGCGAATCGGCGCCTCGTCATCGACGATGAGAATATGTTTCTTCATGGAAATTGGTGTTGGGTTGGGGGCGAAAAGGTCCGCCGTTAGCTGACCGGTGACTCCACGCGCAGCACGACGACGGCGCCCACCACCTTGTTGCCATCCCGCAGCGGGAACAGCGTGAAGCGCACCGGGATTTCCCGCTTTTCCCGGTCGGTGATGACCGCGGCTACCTCGCGGAGATCGCGACCTTCCTTCAAGGCCCGGGCCAGAGGATCGCCGGTCCCGGGCGGAGTATGGCGGGGAACCTCCGTCAGGCGTACGAATTCGGCCAGGGGGCGGTTGATCAACTGCGTGGATTCCCAGCCGGTCGTATGCCCGACCGCGGGATTGATCCGGGTGATGTTCTGCGCCTTGGTCAGCACGAAGACCAGATCGCTGATCGAATTTACGATGAGTTCGTTGTAGCGCAGCTGGTGTTCGAGGGCTTGGGCCCCCCAGCGCTGTTGGAGATTTTCCGCCTGCAGGCTCTCGTTGGCCGCGGCCAGTTCCGCCGTGCGCTCCTTCACCTTCGCGTCCAGCTGCTCATTGGCCTCCCGCATGACGGCGGCGGCCCGCCGCCGTGCCGCAATGTCATCGCTGACCAGCCAGGCGGTGACACCCAGCAACAGAAAGTTCAACGCCACCCCGGTCCAGACGGTCCAGCGGGTGGTCTGCGCCTGGCGGTAGGCCTCGCTGTCACGGATCGCCAACAACGCCATTTGTTCCAGCTTCAGTTTCTCGGTCACGCGCCTGACCTCGGCCACCACTCCGGCCGCGGTATCGGCGGCCAGCAGGGTGCGCACCGTCTCGTTCTGGCCGGCTTTGCGGGCCGCCAGGACACCGCGGGTCAAGGTCCCACGCCCGCTGGCCAGAAGTTCGAGACGCGCCACGGGCGCAGCCTGCCCCGGATCGCTGCGCGTCAGCGCCTTCAGCACTTCGAGGCTCTCCTCCAGATTCGCCTGCGCCTCCCGGCAGGCCGCTTCATCCTGTTCGTTGCCCGTCATTGCGAGGGTCCGCAGGGCGGCATCGCTGGCAAAGAAACCCGCCCGTACTCCGCCCAATTCCAAGAGCACCGCATTGGTCTGGTTCACCCAGTCACTGCCGGCCACGGCGCGGTTGATATTCCGCACCGCGACAATCGCCACCACCACCAGGACGGCGGCGATGACCACGAACAGAGCAACGAGGCGGCGGATAATTTTGTCGTTCACGATCGAGGGGGAGAGTTATTCGGAGGGAGGAGGCAGGGCTTACTTTCCGGCTTTCTTGGCCGCGGCGGGATTGACGTCGGGATCATTGGCCGGTGGATCGGTTTTCACCACGGTGACCCCAAATTGCTTCTTGTCCTCGTCGTAGGTGTAGGAGAATTCGGAGACTGAAATCCAGTTGGCCTTGAACGACTCCGCCACCTTGGTCGCGATTTCCCGGAGAGAAACACCGCAGCGCTGGAGATTGACGAACAAATTGCGATTATTGTAGTCGAGATAGACTTTCGAGCCGCTGACATAACAGACGGCGTGCGCCACGCGACCCACCATCCGCACGTGAATCAGTCGCGTCGGCTGGTCGTGCCGGCCCAGGACATAATTCGCGAGGATGGCGTAGTCATCGCAATCACCCCGCTTCTCCGCCAAGAAATCCTCCGCCGGCTGGACCGGAGCGGCAAACTCATACGCGAAGTCCTCAAAGTACGACGCGAATTTCTTCGGAGTCATGTTGGAATGCGTGACGAGTTCCAGCAGTGTCACGGCGTCCAGTCGCACCGGGGCGGCCGTGGTGATCGCCATCGCCGCCAGGAGTGATCGGACCAGACCGCGCCGTGTCAGCTTAGAAAATGCACTGGCCATATGGTCTGGAGCATTCAATTAATTCCAAATAGTAGCACCCGCGCCCCGGTGTTTTTCAAGCCTTTCCCCATGCACCCCTCGCTTCGTTCCTTCCTCCTCGCCGCCGGCACGATCCTGTGCCTCACCGCCCGCTCCTTCGCCGCCGACGCCCCCGCGACCAGACGGCCCAACATCCTCTTCATCTACGCCGACGATCAGTCCTACAAGACGCTGAGCTGCTACCCGGGCGGGCCCGCCTGGATCAAGACGCCCCACATCGACCGGCTGGCCACGCGGGGCGTACGCTTCGAACGCAGCTACCTCGGCGCCTGGTGCATGCCGTCGCGGGCGGCGCTCCTGACCGGCCGGCTGCAGCATGCGGTCATGAGCATGACGATGGCGGGCCAGTATCCCGGAAGTAAGTACGACCCGGCGTTGTGCCCGTTCGTGCCCGCCCAGTTCCGCCGGCAGGGCTACCACACCGCCCAGATCGGCAAGTGGCACACCGGCACCGACACCGGCTACGGTCGCGACTGGGACCACCAGATTGTCTGGAACCGCCCCGGACATCCGGAAAACGCCGGTAATTACTACGCGGACCAAATCCTCACTTTCAACGGCGTCGATCGCCTGACCAAGGGCTATTCCACCGACAACTACACCGACTGGGCCATCGAGTACCTGCGGGGCCAGCACCGCGATCCGAACAAGCCGTGGTATCTGTGGCTCTGCTACGGAGCGATCCACGGCCCCACCACACCCGCCGCGCGTCATCAGGGGACACTCGCCGGAAAGAGCACGCCCGCGCCCGCCGACATCGTCGGCCCCTGGCCCGACAAACCGGCGTACCTGGAAAAAACCAAGGCCTGGATGATCGGGCCCGACGGCAAACCCGCCATGGCGAACAAGGCGAGGAGGGCGGACAATTTCGACTCGCTTGCTTCCGGGAAGTCGTACGACGCCTGGATCCAGCAGGTGAACGAGTGCATGGCCGCGGTCGATGAAGGCGTCGGCCGTGTGCTGGCGGCGCTTGAGGCGTCCGGGCAACTGGCGAATACGCTTGTCGTTTACACCGCCGATCAAGGCTACGGCCTCGGAGAGCACGGGTTTAACCAGAAGGTCGCGCCTTACGACGCGACGGTCGCATCGCCTTTGATCATCTCGTGGCCCGGGAAAATTCCCGAGGGCAAGGTGTGCCAGCATCCCGTCAACGCGCCGGATCTGGTCGACCTCTTTTGCCGGACCGCCGGGGTGACCGTCCCGTGGAAAACGCACGGCCGCGACATCCGCCCGCTTTTGCAAAACCCCGGGACGACGGAGTGGAAGTCCCCGTTGTTGATGACGCACACCTCGCGCAGCTACGGCGCGGAGACCGACGAAATCCCGACGGACGAACGCCTCACGTCGACGGGTGGCGTGCCGTGGTACGCGCTCCTGCGCGACGGAAAATACAAGTACATCCGCAACCTCGTCGCGGGCGAAACGGAGGAACTCTACGACTTGGAGGCCGACCCGGAGGAGCTGACGAATCTCGCCGCCCGCCCCAACCAGGCCGCTCGCCTGCGGGACTTGCGGGCGAAAGCGATCGCCGAACTGCGCCGGACGGAGGCGAAATTCGTCGACCGCCTGCCGCCGACCAAGGCGGAGCTCGGCCGGTAGCCCGGCAATCGCTCAACGCCGTTCGCGGCGGAGACGGGGGCGCGGCCGGCCAGCCGCGATTTCATGCTGCGCCGCGGCGGCCTTCGAGAAACGCGTCCACGGCAGGGCGCGCAATCGCTCCGCCGCAATCGGTTCTCCCGTGGCCTCGCAGATCCCATACGCGCCACCCTGCAGCCGCTGCAGCGCCGCCTCGATCTCGTGAAGTTCGGAATCCTCGAGGACCAGTTCCGACCGCAGGGTGCGGAGTTCGACCTCGTCCTCGGCCAGGTCGACGACATCGGCGCCGCCACGATCATGCGGTGCCCGAGCCGCGTAATCGTGTTCCTGGCGTGCCTCGAGTACTCTCTCCCGCAAGCGCAACAAGGTCCGTTGGTGCCAGGCCCACTTCTTCGGAATCTCTGCCGGAGTGGATTTCATCACCGCCCAGTCTAGTCCGAATCGGCCAGAACGCTGCGCGCGGGTTGGCGGTCGCAGCGCAGAATTTGACAATCGTGGAGCGCGCGACTCACCGCGTCACCGGCGCAGCCCGCAGCGGCGGAAGCGCGCCCCGTCGACCCGGGGCACTCGTCGCATCGAGTCGCGCAAAACTCCGCCACCGCGCCAGCGGCACCACCGCCGTGAGCATGATCGCCACCTGGCTCCCCACGAAAATAATCAACCACCAGAACGCGGCACCCATGAAGCCGTAGCTGTGGAGGCCCACCCCGAGCATGTTGACGCCGAACCAGCTCCAGGCCGTGACGATGTTGCCGCAGATCGCGAGCACCGCGAGGCCGCGCTGCCGCACGAGGCCGCCCCCGTGGGCATGCAGAATGATCGCGTTCCAGATCACGATGAGCAGCGCGCCGTTTTCCTTCGGATCCCAGCCCCAGAAACGACCCCACGACTGGTCGGCCCAGATGCCGCCGAGCACCGTGCCGACAAGGCTGAAGAACGTCGCGAAACACACGATACCGTAGATCATCCGCGCCAGCGCATCGGCCGTGCCGCGGTCCAGCGTGCGCGTGAACACGCCCCGCAGGATGTAGATGATCGCCAGGAAGCCCGCGAGGAACGTCGCCGAGTAGCCAACCGTGATGGTGACGACGTGCGTCGCCAGCCAGAAGTTCGAGTCGAGCACGGCGCGCATCAACTCGAGTGTGTCGCCCCCGAGCGAGAGATGGTGCGCGATGAGCAGCGCGGCGAATCCGATCAGGCCCGCCGCCACACTGCCGATGGCGTTCCGGAAAAAATACTCCAGCACGAGACACAGCGCGACGGCTCCCCAGCCGACAAACAACGCCGAGGAATACAGGTTGGTCACCGGCGGGCGTGCCTCGAGCCACATGCGCGCGAGAATGCCAGCCGTAGTAAGAACAAACGCGACCCCCACCAGGCCGAAGGCGGCGCGCCCGAGGGCCTCGGGCCATTTGAGCCACGAGAAAACTCCGGCGAGAAACGCCGCCACGTACAACGCCATGCTGGTATAGAACGGCTGGGCCGCATTGAAGCGCGCCTCGAGGGCCGACTTCCGCATAGCGTCCGGCAGCGCCGGCGCGAACTGCTCGTGCAGCGCCCGCACCGTCGTGTTGAACTCCGCCGACTTGCGATCGTGCCACGCGCGCCCGAGCGCCGCATACGCGCGCGCCGTCGGATCGATTCGCCCCGAAACGAGCGCGGCACTCCAGGTCCCGCCGACGGTCCGCCAGGCGGTGGCCTCGGCGGCGGGGTTGATCGGCGGAATGACGCGCAGGTAGACATACTCGTCCATCACGGTAAATGCGCGCCCCAGGGCCAGCCACGCCTTGGCTTCGGCCGACCCGCCGCTGCCCGGTCCACTCGCCGCAGCCTTGAGCGCAGCCACCGCCGCCGGCAGGTTTTCCTCGAGCTGCCCGACCTCCTTGAGAAACGTGCCGCTACCAACGGCGACCAAACACCCCTGCACCTGCTGATAGAGCATCACCCCGTCCCGCAGTTGCACGACCGCCCGCTGAAATGGCGTGCGCACCGCGCTCTCGGTGTCGTCGGCGAGCCGCGACTGCCGGTCGAGCTCTCGCAGCCGCGGGCGGAGTTGCTCGTGCGAAAACCGCTTCTGCCCCGCCCCATCCGCGGGCGTCAGATTTAGCAACGCCAGCACGTCGGGATGCACAATCTCAAAAACCTGGTGATGATCCGCGTGCGCCGGGCGAAAAAACATGTCGAGCAACCACTCGACGGGCGAGAGGGTGCGACCATCGGGCGCCACGACCCGCTGCCGGCCCTGCAGCATGAGCAGCGAGGTGCGCGCGACGGTGTCGAGCGGCTTCACGCGACCGTTGACCAGCGTGGGCAGCCGGCTGAACGCCCCGAGGTCGAAGTCGCTGGTGTAGCGCGGAGCCCGCAGCGTAAACGCGACCAGCGCCACGGCCCCCAGCACGACGAAAGTGGAAAAACGCGTTTTCATGCGGACACGGGGGAGTTGACGGTGGCGGGGCGGCGACGGCTGACGAAGCCGACGAGATGAACCCCGAACTGTAGCAGCAGGCCGAGCGACATCAGCGCGCAGGCGACGTAGGGGAAGAGCCATGACGGGTTGCGCACGACCTGGAGAATCGTGGTGCGGTCGTTGTTCTCAAAACCCGCCTGGTAGAAGGTAAATCCACCGTAGCGCAGCGGGTTGTTCATATAGATGAGGACCTCGCGGTCGTCGCGGCCATCGGGCGTGTTGACGCGGAGGCGGCTCGAAAAGTTCTTGGGGATTTGCGTGCCCGGGTAGCGGTCGTGGCTGAACTTCAGCAACGACAGCGAGAAGGGTTGGTAGATCCGACGGGGGCGCAGCGCGATCCGCCAGGTGTGGCCCTCGTAGGTGAACTCCTGCACGGCGTCGAGCTGGGTGGAAACGAGAAAGACCCCGAGCGAGCTCTCCGGTGTGGCGATTTCGACGAAGGCTGCCGGCAGATTCTGTTCTTTCGGCCGGTAGGTGACCGGTTGGGGCGCGACGAGAATGCGCTGACCGATCCCGGCCGTCGCGACCGCCGGCGGTGCATCCTTTGCCCGCATCTGGAGAATGGAGTTTGGATAAAAAATCTTGGGGACGACCCGAAATGGCAATTTTGGGTGTTGCACGGCGGTCTTGCCGGCGAGCAGCGCCTCGGGGATGGCCACAACCTCGTCGAATTTGGGGTCGGTGACGTCGACGAGGACGAGTTCGTTGTCACGGTAGCTCTCGGCGTAGTTGCGCGTTTCGCCTTCGTTCAGCCGCAGGTGGAAATCCTCCTGCCAGAGGCCGGTGAGGAGTTCGCCGACGAGCAGGAGGATGAGGCCGAAATGAGAGAGCAAGATGCCGGCCTTCCGCCACGTGAACGCGAAGCGGCTCACGTAGGCCCCCGCGAGGTTGAGCATCAACAGGCCGCCCACCACATAGCCGCCGGGGAAGAGCGGCACCGTGATCGACCCGAGGTTGCCGTAGACCACGAAGGAACGGAAATATTTCTCCTGCACCGCCCAGATGCCGAGATTGACCTGGTCGAGCGTGGCGGCAAAAATCAGCAACATGCTGAAACTAAGCAGCACAATCGTGAGCTTGAGCGAAACAAAGAGCCGGCGGAGTGCGCGCAGCGCCTCGGCGGCGTGGCTGGCGGCGGGAGGTTGGGAGGTGGTGGGCATGGGACGCCGGAATGCGGAGGGTTCCACAGTGACAGAACCAGCCCGAAAGTCGCTCGGCATTTCTTGCGGAGCGCTGCGCACGACTTGGGGAGTGCGTCCTTTTTTGTCGCGGACCAACGCAAGGTTTGCGGCTAAGATGGCAAGCTATGCACAGCCAAATTAGGCCGGATCGGTCACACTTCAACCGCCTCGAAATTCAGCCCTTCAACGCCATGAAACACGAAATCAAATTCATCGTCGCCGGTGCCCTCATCGCTGCGGGTGCCGCCTTCGTCCTTGCCGCTCCGGTGGCCGAAAACTGGGAGAACCACTGCCAGAAGTGCCACGGGGCCGACGGCAAGGGTCAGACCAAGGTGGGGAAGAAACTGGGGGTCCTCGACTACACCAAGGCGGCGGATCAGGCCAAGTTCACCGATGCCGAGGCGATCAAGACGACGACCGAGGGCGCCAAGGACAAGGCCGGCAAGGAGCGGATGAAGGGTTACAAGGACGAGCTTTCCGCCAAGGAAATCCAGGAACTCGTCGCGTACGTCCGCAAGTTCAAGTCGTAAGTTTTTCGCGCAAGCGTTGAACGCCCCGGCGCGGTCCTGCTGCGATCCGCGCCGGCGCAATTTTATTGTCCGCAGATCAGCCCTCCCTTCCCATGCCTGAACAACCCACCTCCCCCGCCCCGGAGCGAACCGTTGCGCTGCGCCGCCGCTCGGATTTCAACAACTGGATCAGCGCGACCGGCGGCGTCCTGGCCGTCTGCGCCCTCTTCTCGTTCGCGCTGCTGGTGTGGATGGACTTCGCCAAGGGCGACAAGAATCCGTACCTCGGCATTCTCACCTACATTGTTGCGCCGGGCTTCCTGATTGCCGGTCTGGCGATGGTGTTTGGCGGCGCGTGGGCCCAGCACCGCTGGGCGGTCAAGCACGCCGGCGCGGCGGCGGACAAATGGCGCCTCGATTTCACCAGCCCCGCGCAGCGCCGCCGGTTGGTGGCGTTTGCCATCGGGGCGCTCGGCTTCGTGATGCTCAGCGCCTTCGGCAGCTATCAGACGTTTCACTATTCCGAGTCGAACCAGTTCTGCGGCCAGGTGTGCCATACGGCGATGAACCCGGAGTGGGTCACCTACAAACGGGGCGTTCATGCCCGGGTCGACTGCGTGCAATGTCACGTCGGCTCCGGCGCGCAGTGGTTCATCAAGGCCAAGCTCAACGGCACCCATCAGCTCATCGCGTATACGCTCGACAACTACAACCGCCCGATCGACACGCCCCTGAAAAATCTGCGGCCCGCGCAGGATATCTGCGAAAAATGCCACTGGCCGGAGAAGTTCGCCGGCAACGTCGAGATGACCTTCGACCATTTTCTCTCGGACAAAAAGAACACGCCGTATACGGCGCGCATGCTGCTGCACGTGAACAAGAGCCAGCCCGGGCACCCGTCCGGCGGCATCCACTGGCACGTCAACGAAAACGAACGCGTCGAGTATTTTGCCACCGACGCCAAGCGCCAGGTGATCCCGTGGATGCGCGTCACCAACCGCAAGGACGGCACGAACCGCGTTTTTCGCACGGATGATTTCAAGGGTGAACCCCCGGCGGACAAGATTCGCGTGATGGATTGCATGGACTGCCACAACCGTCCGGCGCACATGTTCCCAACCGCCAACGACGCCGTGGAGCGCGCGATCTTCGCCGGCACGCTGACCAACAAGCTGCCCAACATCAAACGCGTGGCCGTGCAGGCGATGAGCCAGAAGGAAATCACGAAGGACGCCGAGGCCCCGCAGAAAATCGCCGATTTCCTCCGCTCCAAGTACAACGAGCCCGATCACGCCCCGGAGCTGGCCGGCGCCATCGCCGAGGTGCAGAAGGTTTTTGCCGCCACGATTTTTGCGGAACGCAAGGCCGACTGGCGGGTTTACCCGAACAACATCGGGCACAAAGACTGGCCGGGCTGCTTCCGCTGCCACGACGACAAGCACAAGACCGCCCAGGGCCAGAAGGTGCGCTCTAGCGACTGCAACTCCTGCCACACGATTCTGGCCCAGGGCAAGGGCAACGAACTCGAGCTCCTCAACGCCAAGGGCATGGATTTCAAGCACCCGAGCGGCGAGCTCGACGCCGAGCTCTCCTGCGCCGACTGCCACAACGGCGGGATTCAGAAATAAGGTTTTCGCGGCGCTTCGGATCAATCTAACCGCCAAGAGCCAAGGATTGCAGAGCAGGGCAGACGGGCATCGGTGTCTTGTATCCGAGTGTTACTGACATGAGAGCTTCTCATCCCCGCGCCGGAGAAACGACGCGGGAGCGATTGGTTCGGCTGCGGGATTTGCGACGAGGTCTGCCGGGGCGGGTGGCGATTTCGAATCCGCCA
>SXSC01000093.1 GCA_005792355.1 Opitutaceae bacterium | reverse complement strand
GGTCACCATGAGCAGATGGCGCAGATCGTGTCCGGCCTCGGGCTCGAGGCGCTGGTCTACTGCCGCCTCAACCCCTCGGGTTCGACGCTGCATTGGCTGGAGTCGCCGGACGGCACGCGGACACTGGCGATCAGCCCCGGGTAAACCCCTCCCGGATCCGATCCCCCTGAAAATCCAGTTTCCTATCGGTCCGTCTTCTCCAGCCTCACCTTCTCCGATGAAATCCAAAACTGCTTTCGGCGTCCTCCGCACCTGGTTCGGTCTCGCACTTGCCTCGGCTTCCATCGCCACCGCCGCCGATGGCTCGACCCCGGCCCAGAGCACCGTGGAAGGTCGGGTGCAAAACGTCGTCTCCGGTCAGTTTCTCAACAACGCCCGCGTTTCCGTGCGCGGCACCGACCTCGTCGCGTTCACCGACCAGACGGGCACCTACCGCCTGCCGCAGGTGCCGGCGGGCGCCGTGACGCTTGAGGTTTTCCATACCGGCCTCGATCCCGCGACCGCCCTCGTGCAGCTGGCGCCCGGGCAGACGCTCACCCGGGACTTCGAGCTTACGAACGCCGCACTTTTCGGCGACGGCGGTGTCGTGAAACTAGACGCCTTCACCGTCGTTTCTGCGCGCGAGACCGAAGGCCATGCCATCGCTGCTAACGAGCAACGCTTTGCCCCCAATCTCAAGAACGTCGCCGCCGCCGATCTCATGGGCGATGTGATGGACGGCAACGTCGGCGAGTTTCTGAAATTCCTCCCCGGCATCACCGCCGACTATGACAACGAGGACGGCTCCACCATCGCCTATATCTCCGTGCGCGGTTTCTCCCCCGGCATGACCGCGATCATGAGCGACGGCGCGCAGATGGCCTCGACCTCGACGACCTTCGGCGACTCGCGTCAGTTTTCCTTCAACAGCACTTCGATCAACAACGTCGCGCGCGTCGAGGTCACCAAGGTCCCCACGCCCGCCAACCCCGCCGATTCGCTCGCCGGCTCGGTCAACCTGATCAGCAAGAGCGCCTTCGAACGGAAGAAGGCCCAGTTCCGCTACAGCCTCAACCTCACCGGCAACAACGAGAACTTTGTTTTTCGCAAGCAGGCGCACACGACCGACGAGAAGATCTTCAAGATACTTCCCGGGGCGAACTTCGACTTCACGCTCCCGCTCACGCCGCGCTTGGGCTTCGTGCTCACGGGCCTCACTTCCCGTCGCTACACCAAGCAGCACCGCTCCACCACGACCTACAGCGCGGGCGGCACCGCCACCGGCGCTTCGATCGCCGCGCCCTACCTGGCAAACTACCAGATGTTCAACTCGCCGCGCGTCATCTCGCGCGACTCCGCCGGACTGAAAATGGACTGGCGCGCCACCCGCCACGGCGTGCTCACGGCGGGCGTGCAGTGGAGCCATTACGAGTCCGAGCGCTATGCCACCCAGTTCACGGTCAACGCCGGCACCACCGGCACCTCTGCGGTGGCGGGTGGCGTGCCGCTCACGTTCGGCCCGGACTTCGTCAACGGCGCGACCGGCCGCGGCAGTGTCACGATGGGCGGCGCGGCCTCCGTGCACCCGATTCTCACCTCGCGCTCCGGCAACCTCCGCTACCGCCACGACGACGGCGTCTGGCGCCTCGCCGCGAGCTACGACTATTCCGAGTCCAAGGGCGGCTACCGCGGCACCGACGCCGGCAATTTCCGCCAGTTCGCCATCTCCTCTACTGCCCCGCTTCGCGTCAACCTCCGCGGCGGCGACGCCGTGCGCCCCGCCGCCATCGAAATCTTCGACAACGCCGGCGCGCGCTGGGATATGAACAACCTCCGCAACTACACGCTGCAGACCGCCAACTCCACGCCGCGCGACACCGAGGACGAGTTCGAGACTCTCTCCGCCAGCGCGCGACGCACGCTTGGTTTCCTGCCCTTCCCGGCGAGCGTCGAAATCGGCGGCAGCCGGCGCGACCAGGAGCGGGACCTCCGCCGCCGCAACATCAACTGGACCTACAACGGTCAGGGCGGCGACCTTTCGCCCGCGCCCTTCCTCTCGCCTGTCGCCAACAACCGCGACAACTACTACGGCTTCGCGGATTTTCCCCACGTCTCGAACATCCAGGCGTGGCGCGCCTTCGAGCGGAACCCCGCGCTTTTCTCCAAGACGCTCGCGCAGCAGGTCGCGGAGGAGACTTTCCGCATCACCAACTCGCTCGCGTTCTCCGAGCGGGTCTCCGCGCTCTATGCGCAGGGTGACGCCGCGTTGTTCAAGGGCCGCCTGCGCGTGCTCGGCGGCGTGCGCTATGAGAAGACCGAGGTCGCCGGCATCGGCGCACTCGCCGATCCCGCCGCCGTGTGGACGCGCCTGCCCAACGGCAACTTCGCCCGCGACGCCGCCGGCAACCGCATCCGCCGGCCGGAGGCCGGTGCCGCCAACTCCCTTGAGCAACTCGCGCTCACCCACCGCGAGCGCGCCTCCCGCAACGGCAAATCCTACGATGGTCTCTACCCGAGCCTCCACCTCACGTGGAACTTCTCGCCCAACCTTCTCGCGCGCTTCGCCTATGCCGGGACCTACGGCCGCCCCAACCTCTCCGAGATCGTCGCAACGACCACCGTCGACGAGTTCGACGTCGACGACCCCAACGCCCTTCAGGGTAACATCACCACCACCAACCCCGGCCTCAAGCCGTGGACCGCCGACAACTACGACCTCTCGCTCGAATACTACACGGACAAAGGTGGCCTCTTCACCGTCGGCGTGTTCCAGAAACGCATCCGCAATTTCTTCGGAAACTCCGTCTTCATCGCCACGCGCGCCGATGCCGAGGCGCTCGGCCTCGGCCCCGACTTCGCGAACTGGCGCGTCACCACCCGCGTCAACAGCGGCACCGCCGAGGTCCTCGGCGGCGAGCTCAGCGTGCGGCAGACACTGGCGTTCGCGCGCGTACTCGGCGGCTGGGGCCGCCACGTGAGCCTTTTCGCCAACGGCACCAAGCTCGATCTCAAGGGCTCGCGGCTCGCGGACTTCGCCGGCTTCGTGCCCGAGACGCTCAACTGGGGCCTCACCTTCTCCAAGAAGCCTGTGCAGGTGATGGCCAAGTGGAACTACCGCGGCAAACAGCGCAACAATGCCAGCCCCGCCTTCGGCCCCGATGCCTTTACCTGGCTGGAGCGCCGCACCTCTCTCGATCTCAACGTTGAGTTCCAGGTGCGCCGCGAGATGTTCCTGTTCATCAATGCGCAAAACGTCTTCAATGCTCCCTACATCACCCAGATCTACGGCTCCGCGACCCCCGACTACGCGAAACGCAGCTTCACCAACCACAACGGCGTCGGCCTCACGCTCGGGCTGAAGGGCTCGTTCTGATCTCGAATCCATGGGCACCCCGCACCTCCCCGCCGGCCGCCGGCGCTTTCTCCAGACTGCGTTCGCGGGCGCCGTCGTCGGCCCGCAGGCCCTCACGCTCAACCGCGCCGCTACCGCGCTGGCTGCGTCCGCCGCGTTGCCCAACTTCGCCCGGGGCGAGGTCGTGCGTACCGCCGGCGACCTCGCCGACGGCCGATTGCTCGAAGCCCCGCGCTCCATCCCGATCGCCGGCCGCTGCCAGGTGCTCGTCGTCGGCGCCGGCCCTGCGGGCATCGGCGCCGCGCTCGCCGCCGCAGTGGCGGGCGCCAGCGTGCAGCTGATCGAGGGAGCCGGCTGCCTCGGGGGTGTCTGGACCGCGGGCCTGTTGACCAAAATCATCGATGGCGGCCGTAAGACCGGCATCATGCGGGAAATCCTGCGCGCGATGGTGGAGCGCGGCAGCGCGGTCGCCAAAAAGACCAAGGGTGAAATCTATGATCCCGAGCTGATGAAGGTTGTGCTCGAGGAGATGTGCGTCGCGTCCGGCATGAGGATCCAGCTCCACACGCAGCTCGTCGGCGCCGTCGTGGATGCGAAGAAGCGCCTCGTCGCCGTCGTCACGGAATCGAAGTCCGGCCGTCAGGCCTGGGCCGCCGACCGTTTCATCGACTGCTCCGGCGACGGCGATCTCGCGGCGCAGGCGGGCTGCCGCTTCGACGTCGGCATCAATGCCGCCTGCGAGTGCCAGCCCATGTCGCTCATGGCGCTGCTCACCGGCCTCGACGCGGAGGCGATCCCGCAGTTCGTGCGCGAAGTCGCCGGCGAAGAGGCGAAGTCGAATCTGCTGAAACTCATGCGCGACACCGGCATGAAACCCTCCTACAGCGGCCCCACGCTCCGGCTGCTGCACTCGGGCATTTTCTCGCTGATGACGAATCACGAATACGGCGTGCCCGCCTACGATGCCGGGAAGATCAGCGAGGCCACGATCCGCGCCCGCCGCGAGGTCCACCAGATCGTCGCCGACCTGCGCAAGCTCGGCGGTCCCTGGAAGAACGTCGCCGTCGTCGCCACCGCCGAGCAGATCGGCGTGCGCGAAGGCCGTCGCATCCGCGGCCGCGCGCAGGTGACGGTCGACGATATCGTCGCAGGCAAGAAGCACGCCGACGCCGTGTGCCGCGTGAACTTCGGCTTCGATGTGCACAACGTCCGGGCTGGCGACATGTTCTCCGGCCTCGATGAGATCGAGCGGGAGGTGAAGAAATACCGGGCCATGGGCGCCAAGCCCTACGACATCCCGCTCGGCGCGCTGATCGCCGCCGACGTGGATGGCCTGATGATGGCCGGTCGCTGTATCAGCGGCGACTTCATCGCCCACTCCAGCTACCGTGTCACCGGCAACGCCGTGCCGATGGGCGAGGCTGCCGGCCTCGCGTGCGCCGCCTCTTTGCAGCAGGGCCGCCTGCCGCACGAGCTCGTGTGGCGCGAAGTCCAACGCTTATGACCCTACGCACGCTCTTTGTTCTCTCGGTGTCGGCGCTGAGCGCCGTCGCGCGCGCCGAGTCCGTCGATGTCGTCATTTACGGCGCCACGCCCGGCGGCATCGCCGCCGCGGTCGCCGCCGCCAAGGGCGGCCGCACCGTCCTCCTCGCCGAGCCCACGATCCGCCTCGGCGGCATGACGACCAATGGGCTCTCGCATCCGGACTTCCGCGCCTTCGAGGCGCTCACCGGCACCTACCTCGATCTCACCCGTCGCACGCTCACCTATTACGCCGAAAAATACGGCGCCGGATCGCCGCAGGTGAGGGACTCCTTCCGCGGCACGCATGCCGAGCCGAAGGTCAATCTCCTCATGTTTCAGCAAATGCTCGCCGAACACCCCGGCATCACGGTGCGGATGCAGTGGACATTGGCGGACGCCTATGTGCGCGGCGCCGCGGGCCATCGCTGGGTGCGGGCCGTGCGTTTCCGCGATGCCGTTGGGGGCGAGTCGGTCTGGGAAGCGAAGATTTTCATCGATGGCAGCTACGAGGGCGACCTGATCGCGGCGGCGCGCATCCCGTATCGCCTCGGAATGGAGAGCCGCGAAGAGCACAGCGAGCCGGGCGCGCCGGAGGACGGCAGCGGCCGGCTCCAAGGCTACAACTTCCGCCTAACCATGACGCGCGATCCCGCGCTGCTAAACCCCTCCCGGATCCGATCCCCCTGAAAATCCAGTTTCCTATCGGTAGCCCTGCCGCCCGGGAAATTCAACTGAAAGAACTCCATGAACAAAAACGATTCGATTCAGGGCGGAGAAGCTCGCAAAATAGTAGTCCTCACGCTCCGCGTGAGGCTCGTATGGGAAACCATCACGCGGAGCGTGATGACTACATTGATGATGATGCCGTTGATGGCAAACGTAACGATTGCCCTCGCGGGCCAGGAAGTCGTCAACGTCTCCGCCAGTCCGCATGTGAAGTTCCGCTCGATTGAACTGGGTGATGCCCGTTGGACCGGTGGCTTCTGGGGCGACCGCTGGGACATGGATCGCCAGGTTGCCATCCCGACGATGAAACAGGTGATGGAACTGCCCACCAACTCGGCTAAACCCCTCCCGGATCCGATCCCCCTGAAAATCCAGTTTCCTTCCAGCAAAAGCGATTTCTTATCAATATATCCAGTTTCCTAGCAGTAGCAGTAGGAAGCATGATGAGAATCCAACCACCTGCTTAAGACACCATGAACAGACCAACCGCACTCCTGCTGATTCTGGCCGCGCTCGCTGCTGCGGGCACACTTCCCGCCGCCGAACCCACGCTCGGTGCCGACTACACGGTGGTCTTCGACCACCACGCCGGGATTCCCATGGAATCGGGCTACATCTACAGCGGTGCGCCGTCCTTGGCCAGAACATCCGACGGCGCATTGCTCTGCTCGGTGCCGTTGAATATCCGCGGCAAACCGCGCGGCGCAGTGAAGACGCTTGTGTTC
Organism: Opitutaceae bacterium; assembly: GCA_005792355.1. Classification (GTDB taxonomy): domain Bacteria; phylum Verrucomicrobiota; class Verrucomicrobiia; order Opitutales; family Opitutaceae; genus ER46. Next base: position 1,445 of record SXSC01000093.1, on the reverse strand, counting down.
TTCCGCAGTGATGACGGTGGCGCAAGCTGGAAACGATTGCCGGCAGAAAGCGATGCTGTCCACGGGACGCTGTTCTCGCACGGCAAGGCGCTGTATTTCCTCGGCTTCGGACCGTATTATAAGAGTGATCCTCGAGACTCCGGCCTGAAGATCATCCGCTCCAACGATGACGGGCAGACATGGACGGCCCCGGTGACGCTGTTTCAAGGTCCCTATGTCAACCCGGCCAGTTCCTACGTCATTCGCAACGGACAGTTCTACTGGTGCATGGACGATGCTGGAGGCAGCGGGTGGCAGAAACCGGGCAATACCTATGTCATCGCCGGCGATCTGTCGAAAGATCTGCTCAAGCCCGCCTCGTGGCGCATCTCCGCGCCGCTGCCCATGCCCGAGTTGCCGCCATCCATGAGCCGTCCAGGAAAAAGCGGTGGAGCCATCCTCGAAGGCAACGTGGTCGAGGTCAACGGGCGGCTGCAGCTCAGTTGGCGCTACCAGATCGCCGAGCGCGACAGTGTCGGAATCGGAGTCATCTGCGATTTGAAGGACGACGGCAAAACGCTCGACTACCGCTTCCGCCAGTTCTACGCGCTGCCCGGCGCGCAGAACCAGTTCAACATCGTGCACGATCCCGTCGGCGGCCTCTACTGGATGAACGCCACCCTGCCGACCCGCACCCAGGACCAGGACCCGGCCTTCAACGCGCAACTCAAAAAGGACAAGCACTACTCCGGGCCCGCCGGCAAGGAGCGCCGCATCCTCGCGCTCTATTGCAGCTTCGACGCGCTCAACTGGCTGCCCGCCGGCTACATCGTGGTCTGGCCCCAGGTCCGCCAATCTTCCAACTACTGCGGCCTGCTGATTGACGGCGACGACCTGCTGGTGGTGGCCCGCACCTCCCGCGCCGGGCTCAACCAGCACGACAACGACCTCACCACCTTCCACCGCGTGCGAAACTTCCGCGAGCGTGCGGCATTTCTGCTGCCGGGCAAGAAATGAATCCTCACTACACCACGCATCCCATGAAACGCCCACCTGTCTCCCGCCGCACGTTTTTATCCACCGCGCTCGCAGGCGGTGCCGCAATCGCAGGCGGTGCCGCGAGTCAGCTCCCGCTCCACGCCGCCGAGACCAAACCCGGTCAGTTCAACGAGCCGGCCCGTGATATTCCGCTCGCGGCAGACGCCGATGTCATCGTGTGCGGCGCGGGGCCGGCCGGTGTGACCGCCGCCATCACCGCCGCGCGGGCGGGGGCGAAGGTGCGGCTCTTCGAATGGCGCGGCTGCCTCGGCGGGATTTGGACCGCGGGGCTGCTCGGGTATTTCCTGGACTTTGACAAGCCCGGCTTCGCCAAGGAACTGCGCGAAAAGCTCGATGCACGCGATGCACGGGCAGGGTCCAAGAGGGCGACCGATTTCAGCTACCACCCAGAGGCGCTGAAACTCCTC
>SXSC01000092.1 GCA_005792355.1 Opitutaceae bacterium | reverse complement strand
GGGTGCGCGCCCTGCACCCGCAGGCGCTCCCGTGGCTGCGCGCCGAAGCACTGCCGCCCGACCTCGCCGCCCAGGTGCCCGCGCCGGCCCCGCAGTGCAATTACAAGTCCGCCCAACTCGGCGCGCTGTGGCAACGTTTCCTCGACCAGCTCACCGACCCGCGCGCCGCGGCCGTCGCCACCTGTTGTCCACCATCCAGACCATTGCCGCGAGCCAACCGTCAAGTCCGATGAAGCGCTTGCGGTGACGTTCGATGGTGTCGGGTTGGTAATCCTGCGCGGCAAGCTCAGCCAAATAGGCGGCCATCGGCGCGGGCAGCGATCCGGTTGACGGACCTCGGGATCTGTCGGGTAGGAATTTGTGGTCCATCCACCGACACTGCACCGCAAAACCGACCACACCAAATCGGCAAAAAGGCCGGATTATTATTCCGCGTCTCCGGCCAGCCTCTCAGAGGGGGAACCATCCGCCACGCGGCATAATACGGCACGCGGCATAAGCGATTCCACGAGCCCGATCCGCGTAGCGGTCGCTTGGCCATGATGCCCCGCGGCTTTCCCCGGGGTGGCCAAGCGAAGGGCGAGTGTTCACTGGTGCCCGCAGGCGCTCCATCGAATCGACCCGGCTCGGGGCGCAGCGGAAAAATCTTGGAGGGCGTCTGGCCGGCAGGCGCCGGGCACGGGGTTCACCGGCCAACGACGGCGTCTGCCGGCCAGACGCCTTACTCTGGAAACAGCGAGCGATCGAGATCGGGAATGATCCGAAGGGCGTTCTTGTAATAGATCTTTTTCAACACCCCATCGGGCAGCCCCATGCCATACATCGCCCAGAAGGCGTGATATTTTTTGTGATACGGAAAATATTCGTCCTCGGTCTCGAAGACCCGGAAATACGTGGCGTACTCGGAGGGCACCCAGCTGTCCTTCCCAAACAGGATGCGATCCTGGAAACGTTCGAAGAATTTGCGGGCCGCTTTCGGCTGGCGGCCGAGTTCGGCGATGATCGCACCGGTCTCGACGTACATGTTGGGCAGCTCGTCGAGCAGGGAGCCGAGTTTCTGGAGATCGTTCGCATGCCAGTCGAAATGCGCGGCGATGAAGGTGGTGCGCGGGTGCCGCCGGAAAATGTTGGTTTGCTCGCGGATGAGTTGGTCGAAGCTGGCGGTGCGGTCGGCGCTCTGGCGCCGGCTCGGGTGCAGAATCAGCTCCAGCCAGCGCTCATTCTTGCCGTCCATGGGATCCCAGAAGGAGCGCGGCTCGCCGGTATGGATGAGCACCGGAATTTTGAGTTCGCCGCATTTGGCCCAGATCGGATCCATGCGCGGGTCGTCGAGCGGGATGCGTTTGCCGTCCTGATCCTTGGTGTTCATCCCGTAACCCTTGAAAAGCTTGAGACCGCGTGCGCCGCCCGTGTGGTCCGCCGCGAGCGTGGCGGCCGCCTTTTCCGTCCATCCCTCGGTACCGAAGCCGGAAAAATTGAGATTGGCGAAAAGGACGAGGCGCGAAGGCGCGACGGACTTGATCCGCGTTGCCGCGGCGGCCAGGGACGCGCCGCTGCCTCCGCTGAGGTTGACCATGACGGTCATGTTGAGCTCGTCCATCTGCCGCAACAGGGCGCCGAGATCCTGGCTGCGGAGGTCGCGTTGGTGATTGTGGACGTCGATGAAGGGGAATTTGGCCCGGGTGATGGGAGTTTCCGGGACGACGAGAGTCGACGTGGGATTGTATTTTTCGAAATCGATGCGCGGCGAGGTGGACTCGGCCGCCGGGAGGCGGGCGGCGATTAGGCCGAGGATGAGAAGCAGGCGGATGGGTGTGGGCATGTGGGAGGGGGTAACGAGAAGGATTCGGACAACCGGTCGAAGGGCAAGCCAAGGGCAATCCCACGGTGACGAAATGCTGGGCAACAAAGCCGGAGATTGGCAGGAAGTTTACCCGCCGGAGGCGGCGCCGAAAGCGACCTGGGATTGTGGGCCGGAAGATTTCGCAATCTCACCCCGCCAGAATCTTTCCGCCCGAGGCCACGTGCCCTCGTGGCTGGAAACAAAAACGGTGGCCGGGATGGCCGCCGTTTTTTTGCGAACCACCGAAGGATCAACCTTCGGTCTTCATTTTCTCAGCATCGGAGGGACTGCAGAGCGGTTGGGGCTGAATGGAAACGGCTGAGCAGGTCAGCCCAATCGTTTTCCTTTTTTGCCACCTATTTTTTGCCCAGGGGATTGGTGGTTTTGGGCCCCAGCGAAATCCGCGTCATCAGCGGTAAACGGATTGAAAAGGATCTTCGCAGCCGGCGTGCATTTTCAAGCCACTGAATTTTCTTGGCACCGCCTGCCGGCGCCGCCCCGGCAGGCAGGCAGAGACTCGGAATTCTGAGACGCAGAGAAAACCAAGGCCGGTCTCTGCGCGCTGAAGATTGGGTCTCGGCGGGGTAAACCGATTGGGGTTTGAGTTTGGGCGCTTGCTCCGCGATCCGCCGAGTGTCGACATGGCGCGTCGTTGCGGTTCGAATGGCGGCACCACCCACGCGAAATCATGAAAACCTCCCTTGCCGTCGGCTTCACCTTGTGCGTTACGAGCGCGATCGTCGCCGCGACGCTGCCCGCGGGGGTCCGTCGTGTGCGGGTGCTGAATTATCCCGACTGCATTGAACTCTCGAACGCCGGCACGACGGTCGTGCTCGGTCAGCACGTGGGCGGCCGTGTGCTGACCTACGCGTGGCGGGGAAAAAACGCGCTCTACCTCGGCGCGGACGAGGCGAAATGGACTCCGGAGGCGCCGATTAATCGCGGCGCGGTGACCGCCGGGCGATTCGACATCGGTCCCGAGTATCTCATTCCGCGGCGCGACATCCTGTGGTCGGGCACGTGGACCGCGGAGGTGATCGGGCCCCGGGCCGCCCGGCTGACGAGCCAGCCCGACGCCGCGACCGGGGTGCAACTGGTCCGGGAGTTCCGGTTGGACCCGGCGACGTCGCACCTCGCCTGCACGCAGATCATCAAGAATATTTCGCACGAGCGGAAGTCGTGGTGCCATTGGAGCCGGACCTTTGCCCTGCACGGCGGCATCGGGGTGGTGCCGTTGACGCCCGCGCTCAGCAAATTTCCCCACGGCTACGTGATGTATCAGCAGGGCAAGGACAACGCGATTCTGCTGCGCCCGAGCGACCCGAACATCCGGGCCCGCGACGGCTTTCTCGAAATCGTCGGGCCGCCGGCCTTCCCCAAGCTGGGCTTCGATGCGCACGCGGGCTGGTTTGCGTATCAGATGCCGAACGGCCTGGCGTTCGTGAAGCGGTTTGCGACCTATCCTGATCGCGTGTACGGCGAGGTGGCCGGACTGACGATTTCGATCTGGTATCCGAAGGCGGCGCAGACTCCCGCGGTGGAGCTCGAGCCGATCGGCCCGCGCAACGACATCGCACCCGGGGCCAGCGCGGCCTTCACGGAGCATTGGTGGCTGTTGGAAAATCCATTTCCACCGGCGGGTGAACAGTTGGATTTGCAAGCACTCGCGGCCAGGGTGGCGACGGAGACGAGGTAGGTTGACGTTTTCGCCCACTCACATCCCCGCCACGGAAACCCGCATCGCACTCTTTCAGAAAAACGAAATCCGAAAAGCGCTGCACGGCGACGAGTGGTGGTTCGTCATCGTCGACGTGGTGGCAGCGCTCACCGACTCCGCCAATCCGACGAGTTATTTCAAGGATATGCGCCGTCGCGACCCCGCCTTGGCCGACACGCTCAAAGGGGGGGGGGGGGGGGGGGGGGGG
>SXSC01000091.1 GCA_005792355.1 Opitutaceae bacterium | reverse complement strand
GAACCTGCGACCTCCTGGTCCCAAACCAGGCGCTCTACCAGGCTAAGCTACACCCCGAACAGCGACCGGAGGCTTACCCGTAACAGTCCCTTGTCAACGTTGCTCTGCCACCCGCCCCGGCCGAACTGCCCATCGAGCCAATTCCGCTCCGGTCCGGGCGCCAAAAACCTTTCACGGTGTCGCGTTTTCCCGAGTTTTCGGGCCATTTTCCGTGGTCTGAAATGGCCAGAATCTCTGCTTGCCTCGCCCGCGGATTGGCTTTGTCCTCACCTCTCTCCTCCTTCTCTCTATGGACACCATTTCACGCGAAAACAACAACATGCTCCCCATCGGCGGCATCCTCGTCGGCCTCGTCGGCGTCGTGCTCGGTGGCATTGCCCTCGCGCAAGCGTCGAAAGCCAACAAGGGCGTAGCCGACCATCAGCCGAAGATCGAGAAGGTTGATGCGATTGAGGCCCAGGTGGGCAGCGCCTCGGCTGCGGCGGAAAAGGCGGGGAAAGATGTGCGTGACCTCACGCGCTCGACGCAGGAAGCCTTCAACGCGGTCGGTGGTAAACTCGGTGAATTTCAGACCTCGATCACCAAGCTCGAGGACGCGATGAAGAAACCCGTCGTGGCGGCGGCAGCCGGGAAGAAGGGCGGCGGCCCTGCAGTCGCAGGCCCCGGCGAGTACCTCGTGAAGGCCGGCGACGGCGGCACGAAGATCGCCAAATCGCTGGGTGTCTCGATTCAGGATCTGCAGGCGGTCAACCCTGGCGTGAATTGGAACAAGCTGGCGGTCGGACAAAAGCTCAAGGTTCCGTCGAAGAGGTAAGGTCCGCATTTTCGCGATTTTCAGAAATGCCTCTCGCCGCTCCGGCCGAGAGGCATTTTTTTTGGCCTAATCCAATTTTTCCGTGAGTTCCTCGTTGCCGCCGGTTCCCGGTCCGTCCCGCTGGGACAACCTGGGACAGCACACCCAGCTCCACACCCGCGTCTTTGACGTGCTCGGAGTGCGTTACCGGCATCCGGTGCGCGGCACCGAAAGAGACTTCATCGTGGTGCAGGCTCCAGACTGGGTGAACGTGGTTGCGCTGACGACCGACCAACACCTCGTGCTCGTGCGGCAGTTTCGTTTTGGCATCGATGCCTTCTCGCTCGAGATTCCCGGCGGAGTGATGGAAGCGGGCGAGGATCCGATTGCGGCCGGGTTGCGCGAGTTGCGGGAGGAAACCGGGTTCGCGGGCGGGTCGGCACGGATGCTGGGGACCGTGCACCCCAACCCGGCAATTCAGTCGAACCGCTGTCATTTCGTTCTGGTCGAGTCGGTGGCGCGCTCGCATGAACTCGAATGGGACGCCGACGAGGAAATCCAAGTCGAGACGATGCCCGTCGAGCAGGTGCTGACGCTGGTGCGAAACGGAGGAATCACGCACGCGCTCGCGCTCAATGCCCTGCTGCTCTTCAATCTGCACCGGCAGGCGGCAGGGCGGGCGTGACGGCGTTCGGGGGCCGGCATTTGACAACGACGGCGTCCCCGGTTTCCTGCCTCCACCCATCGTCGATGCCCGCACCCACTTTTGCCAACCAGCCCGAATCGCTCGGCCTCGCCTCGAACGGGTTTGTGCCGGCCACGCTGGAGCGGGAAGTGCGGCGGATCTACGCCCGCAGTCCGCTCTACGGGCGGCGTTTTCCCCTGCATTCCGCGCCGCTGGAATGGGCTTGTTACAGCGAAATCCCGGCGCTTTCCAAGAAAGAGATTATCGAACGCGGGCATCAGGCGTTTTTCGCCGACTACGCCGAGATCGAGCGGGGGTTTCAGACGAAACGGTTTGAATACGAGAGCACCGGAGGCACCACCCAGTCGCCGATGACGGTGATCATGGAGGAAGGCTGGTGGAACGAGCAGACCGCCCGGGCCTACCGCGCCTCGCCCCTCCTGCGGGAGTTTGCCGGGCGGGTCTATCGCAAGTGCGTGCTCGCGCCGGTCGGATGTTCGAGCAATTTGTGCCCGTACGAGGATCATCCCTTCCCGCACCGGTATTTTGAGGGGACGGTTTACCTCAACCTTTCCAGCGATCCGTTCGCGTTTCCCGAGGCGGAGTGGGACCGCATCGTGCTCGAGTTGCAGGCGACCAAGCCCGAGGTGCTTGAAGGTGAACCGGTCTATCTTTCCCTGCTGGCGCGGGCGGCCAAGCGGCGGGGCGTGCGCGTGCCAAGTCTCAAGGCGGTCATACTCACCTACGGCAAGGCGAGTTCGCAGCACAGCCGGCGGATCGCCGAGGTGTTTCCCGCGGCGCAGGTGGATCTCTACGGCTCCACGGAGGCCGGATATTTGTTCGTCGGCGAGGCGTTCAAGGATGACTCGCAGGTGATCGATGCCAACGCGTTCGTCGAACTCATGCCGTGGCGGCCCGCCTCGGCGCGGGTGGCGAATTCCGGCCCCGCCAGCCCGGTGCCGGACGGGTTGTCCGAGGTGTTTCAAATTTTTGTGACGACGCGCGATCGGGAGGCCATGCCCCTCCTGCGTTATCACACCGGCGACATCGTCCAACGGTTTCCCACCGGGTTCCGGTTGCTCGGACGGGAGGGGAATCTGTATTTCCGGGCCGACGGCTCGCTCGTGTCCCCGACCGACATCGACGCGGCGCTCCCGGAGGATTTCGCGTGCTGGCATTACTCGTTCGTGCAGACGGGCGAGACGCGGTGGGATTTTCATTATGTGGCGGACCATGCCACCGAGCACCGCCAGCTTGAGACGGGGCTCGCGCAGATGCTCGGCGGGGGGGCGCGGGTGAACGCCTTCCGGCGGAAGTTCATCGCGCCGGCGGCGAGCGGCAAGTTTGCCCTGCTCAAGCCACTCACGAAGTAGGCTGCTCGCGCCTGGCGAAGCGCGGTCGTCTACTCCACGGGGTTAGTCGCGCTAATAAGCGGGCCAATCCCCGCGTGGACCTTTACTTCGGTGATACGGTCGCCGATTTTTTCGCGGCCTCGCGCTTCCACCCCCACGGCAAATTCCTGCAATGAATCTTGTTGGCTCACTCTTTCGTTCCTCAATCGGCCGAAAAATCCTCATGGCGGCGACGGGGCTGGTGCTCGTTGGCTTTGTGACCGGGCATCTGGTCGGCAACCTCCAGATCTTCGCGCACCCCGATAAGATCAACGGCTATGCCCACTTCCTCCAGTCGCTTGGTCCGGCGCTCTGGCTGGTGCGTCTCGGCTTGCTTGCCTGTGTGGCGATCCATGTATGGGCGGCCGTGGCGCTGGCCTTGGAAAACCGGGAGGCCCGCGGGCCCGAGGCCTATGGCACCAGCAAGTGGCTCAACGCCGCCTTTGCCTCCCGCTACATGAAACACACCGGCGTGGTGGTGCTGGCGTTCATCCTCTATCATCTGGCGCATTTCACGATCGGCGCCGCCCAGGCCGACACGTTCAAGTCCGCCCTGCCGGAACACACGATGAACGCCGAGTTTCACCTCCTCGGGTTCCCCATCGTGGCCAAGGGCCAGTCGGTGCACGATGTCTACAGCATGGTGTATCTCGGGTTTGCGAACCCCGCCGTGTCGCTCTTCTACATCATCGCGGTCGCCCTGCTCACCTTACATCTGCTGCACGGCGTCGATTCGCTCTTCCAGACCTTTGGTCTGCGCAACCACCGGTGGTCCGGCGGGCTGCGCCGGGTCGTGGCGCTTTACTGTTTGGTCTATTTCCTCGGCAATCTCGCCATCCCCGGCGCGATTCTCACCGGCCTCGCGAAGCCCGCGGCCGGCTCCACGGCGGCCAAGAAGGTCGCCGCGACCGCCGCCCACTCCCCCTCCGCCGTCCAACGCTGATCTTCCCGCCATGGCCAAACTCGAATCCAAGGTTCCCTCCGGCCCGCTGGCCGACAAGTGGCGCAAGCACAAGGTCGACAGCAAGCTCGTCAATCCCGCCAACAAGCGAAAGTACGAGGTGATTGTGGTCGGCGCGGGGCTCGCCGGCGCCTCGGCCGCCGCCACGCTCGCGGAGCTCGGCTACAAGGTGAAGTGCATCGTGTTTCACGACAGCCCGCGGCGCGCCCACTCCATCGCCGCGCAGGGCGGCATCAACGCCGCCAAGAATTACCAGAACGACGGCGACAGCGTGTATCGCCTTTTCTACGACACGATCAAGGGCGGCGACTACCGCGCCCGCGAGGCCAACGTCCACCGGCTCGCCGAGGTCTCGGCCAACAGCATCGACCAGTGCGCCGCGCAGGGCGTGCCCTTCGCGCGCGAATACGGCGGGCTGCTCGCCAACCGCTCCTTCGGCGGGGCGCAGGTCTCGCGCACTTTCTACGCCCGCGGCCAGACCGGCCAGCAGCTGCTCCTCGGCGCCTACTCGGCGCTGTCGCGCACCGTCGGCCAGGGCCTCGTCCAGCTCATCACGCAACACGAGATGGTGGACCTCGTGGTCGTCAACGGCCACGCCAAGGGCGTCATCACCCGCGATCTCGTCACCGGCCAGCTCGTCCGCCATTCGGGCGACGCCGTGATTCTCGCCACCGGCGGCTACGGCAATGTCTTCAACCTCTCCACCTACGCCCGCGGCTCCAACGCCACCGCGATCTGGCGCGCCTACAAACGCGGCGCCTGCATGGCCAACCCGTGCTCCACGCAGATCCCCCCGACCTGCATCCCGGTTTCCGGCGACTATCAGTCAAAGCTCACGCTCATGTCGGAGTCGTTGCGCAAAGAAGGCCGCATAAGGATGACTAAAAATGCGGCCGACTGACAGAAGGACCAT
>SXSC01000090.1 GCA_005792355.1 Opitutaceae bacterium | reverse complement strand
CTTGAACAATAAAGTCCGAGTGGTGACCAGACGCTCATATGGTTTCCGAACCTATAGGGCAATGGAGGTGGCCCTATATCATAACCTTGGCCATTTGCCCGAACCGGAATGCGCCCATGAATTCTGCTGACCAAGCAGTTTCTCGAGGTCGGTGTGCTTCGTGTCGATGTAGTTGCCCTGGTAGATGCCGGGGAGGAACGCACTTTGCCAGTTCTGCGACTCTTGAATCGGATACCCGCCCGGGCACATCGCGATAAAGCCGGGCAGGTTTTGATTTTCCGAACCGAGACCGTACGTCACCCACGAGCCGAGGCTCGGCCGGGGCAGGCGCGCGTCGCCGCAGTTCATGAGCATGAGCGACGGCTCGTGGTTCGGGACGTCGGCATGCATCGAGCGGATGATCGCCAGCTCGTCGATGCTCTCCGCCACCTGCGGGAAGAGTTCGCTCACCTCGATGCCGCTCTCGCCGTACGGCTGAAATTTGAAGGGCGAGCCGAACGCCGCCCCTGTCTTGCGCTCGGTCTTGAGGTCGAGCGGGAGCGGTTTGCCGTGCCACTTGGTGAGTTCGGGCTTGGGATCAAACGTATCGACCTGCGATGGCCCGCCGTTGGCGAAGATGTGAATGACGCGTTTCGCCTTCACCGGAAAATGCGGCAGGCGGGGAGCAAGGGGATGGTTGAGATTGACGCCCGCCGCCGACGGTGCCGTGCCCGGCGCGGCGCCGACGACGGAGCCGGTGAGTGCCGCGAATCCGAGGGCGCCCATCCCGATGCCGCAACGATGGAGAAACTCCCGGCGCGTCAGGAAATAATCCTCGGGGCGGGGTGCGTGATGCATGGGTGGTGGGAGGGGGAAGGACGCCACCGCGACCGGACGGTGACGCGCCCCGGAGCGAAGCGGACCGCACGCCGCGGGGGAAGCACCGATTTTCAGCCGCCGAGATCGGGCGGCGGTAGTGCGTCCACCACCGCCTGGCGCAAATTCCGCGGCGGCGGCGCTGCGACGAGCCCGTCAATTGCGCGCAAAATCGCGCGCCTGTTTCCGCGTCCGCCGGCGATCGTGGTAAGAACCCAACCCGCCCTCACTTTTTCTTTCTGGCCGCGGCTTTCGCGGCCGCCTCCGCTGCCGCCGCGCGCTTATCGTCGAGGTTGAGCTCGAGTTGGGCGGGGTCGAGAGAGACCTGCGCGCCGTTGGCCGGCACTGGCCGGCGCGCCGCCCAGAGAATGCCGTTGAGCACGAGGGTGCGTTGGCTCGGGTAGGCCCAACTCCGGTGCAAATCGGCGCCCGTGAAGCTGAAACCGCGCCCGCCATCGGGGCGCGTGTAGGCCCAGGCAATCACTTCGTCGCGGCCAGGGTATTTTTTCGCGTCGGCGGTGGAACGGGATTTGTCGGGCACGGCTCCGACGAGCAACGGGGCGACACTGCGGTCGGCGAAGTGCAGGTTGTAGAGCCAGCCGTCGCCGGGCGCCGCGAAGGGCTTCACCCCGCGTGTGACCTCGTGCGCGGGAATTGACTTGAACTCCATGTCCCAGTGGCCGCGGCTGCCAATGTCGCCGTGAAACACGCCACCGAGCCAGCCTTTGATTTTGTCGCCGTCAGGTCCTTTGGGGAAATCCATCGCCTGGTGCAGCAGCACGAGGCCGGCGCCCGACTCCATCAGCTGGGTGAACTTCGCCCAGCGCGCCGGTGTGGCAAATGGCTGCTTGCCGCCACCATCGCCGAAATAGACGACACACTTCGCGCCTTCGAGCACCCGTTCGTTGGCCGGCCAGTCGCGCGCCATGACGGGCCAGACACCAGGCTGTTGTTTGAGCCAGTCCATCAGCAGCGCACAACCGGCGAAATACTCGTGCGCCATGGCCTTGCTGCTGGGCCCCCCGGCGAGGATGACGATCTTGGTCATTCCCGAATTCGGGGCATCGACCTCCAGCGGGACACGCGATTGGTCGTAGGAGGGCGCGGCGGCGGCGCAGAGCGGAAACGCGAGGAGGAGAAGTGCCGAGTGCAGGGACGGAAGGGACATGAGTGACGGAAGAGAAAACGAGGCTGTGGCGGCAAGTGAAAGTGGTTTTTGGTGTCTTCGGTCCCTTGGGTCCCTTGAAACTCACACCAAAATATCCCGCACCACGTGCCCACGCACGTCCGTGAGGCGGTAGTCGCGGCCGTCGTGGCGGAAGGTGAGCCGCTCGTGATCGAGGCCGAGCTGGTGGAGGATTGTCGCGTGGAGGTCGTGCATGTGGACTTTGTTTTCGATTGCGAAGTGGCCGAACTCGTCCGTCTCGCCATAGGCGAAACCCGGTTTGAAACCGCCGCCGGCGAGCAGCACGGAAAAGCCCGTCGGGTTGTGGTCGCGGCCGGTGCCGTTGCGCTCGGCATAAGGCGTGCGGCCGAATTCGCTGCCCCACCACACGATCGTGTCTTCGAGCAGGCCGCGGGCTTTCAAATCCCGCAGCAGGCCGGCGACGGGTTGGTCGACGCGCACGGCATGGTCCTTGTGTTTCGGCAAATTGGAATGCTGGTCCCACGCGGGATTGTTCGTGTTGTCGGAGTAGTTGACCTGGATATACCGCACTCCGGCTTCGGCGAGCCGGCGCGCCTGCAAACACTGACGGCCGTAGTCGTCGGTCGGCTCCTCGCCGATCCCGTAGAGCGCGAGCGTCGCGGCGGATTCTTTCGCAAGATCGAGCGCGTCGGGGGCGTGGTTTTGCAGGCGCCAACCGAGCTCGAACGAACTCGCCACGGCTTCAAGCTCGTAGTCGCCCGGCTTCGCCCGCAGCTGCTCCTCGTTCAGGGCCCGCACGAGTTCGAACTGCCGCCGCTGCTCGGCAGCCGTGCGGGTCGGGTGGCGGACGTTGCGGAGACCGGCCTCGATCGCCTTCTGCCCGGCGCGACCGATCGCGGTGCCTTGGTAAGCGGCCGGCAGAAACGCGCTGCCGTAGTTCCGGGGGCCGCCGTTCGCGAGCGTCGGGCTGAGCGAGACGAACGCCGGCAGGTTCTCGTTTTCCGATCCGAGACCATAGGTGATCCATGAGCCCATCGAGGGGCGGATCTGGTTCGTCGCGCCGGTGTGGAGAAAGAGCGTCGCGGGGCCGTGCGCCACGCCGTCGGTATGCATGGAACGGACGACGCAATAGTCGTCGGCGAGCTCCGCCAGGTGCGGAAACAGGTCTGACACCCAGCGCCCGCACTGCCCGCGCTGCTTGAAATCCCACAGCGGCTTCATCACGCGGCCCGTTGCGCCCAGGCCCGTCTTGGCGATCGCCCGCTGGTCGAGGAAATCCAGCATCTGGCCGTCGCGCGCGTAGAGCGTCGGCTTGTAATCGAAGCTGTCGAGGTGGCTCACGCCGCCGCCCATGAAGAGAAAAATCACGCGCTTCGCCCGGGGCGCCAGATGCCCGGCGCGGACCGCGAGGGGATTCGCCGAACTGCGCGTGACGGCCTGCGCGGCGAGCCCCGTCAAGGCGAGGGAGCCGAAACCGCACGCGAGCTGTTGCAGGATCTGACGGCGGGTGAGGAACGGGTTCGGATGCATGGGGGAAAAAGGGTGAGGCGGAACGCGATCAGTTGAGGTAACGGAAATCCACGCTGGCGAAGATGGCCTGGTGCAGTTGCGCCCACGCCTCGAGGGGTGCGTCACCGCCGGCCGCGCGGAGAAACTCGCTCGCGAGCGATCGCTCGTTCGCGGTGGGTCCGCGCCCGAGCGCGGCGCGATACGCGAGATCAATGCGCGCGGCGGCGTCGACCACCGTGGCGGCCAGCGTGCGCCGGGCGGCGAACCCGGCCTGCTCGGTGACAAACGGGTGGTTCATCAAAAAGAGCGCCTGCGGGGCGACCGTCGTCGTCGCGCGCCGGCCGAGGGAAGAGTTGATATCGGCAAAATCGAATACCTCGAACAGCTCGAGCCGCCGGTTGCGAAACGCCGGCGTGTAAACGCTGCGGCGCGTGTCGGTGAAGAGGTAGGTATATTCGCTGGTCGTGGGCGGGGCGCCGGGCGGGCCGATGTTGGGCCCGCCAAACGCCAAATCGAGCTCACCGCTCACGGCCAGAATCGCGTCGCGGATTTCCTCGGCTTCGAGGCGGCGGCGGTTCGCGTGGGAGACGAGCCGATTGTCGGGATCGAGGCGCGCGGTGTCCGGCGACGCGTGCGCCGCAAGTTGGTAGGTGCGCGAGAGCAGGATGGCGCGGACCAGCTGCTTGATCGACCAACCCTTGGCCGTGAATTGCCGCGCGAGGTGATCGAGCAGTTCCGGGTGCGAGGGAGGTTCGCCGGTGGTGCCGAAATTATCGACCGTGCGCACGAGACCCGCACCCATCAGCCAGGCCCACGTGCGATTCACGATCACGCGCGCCGTCAGCGGATTGGCCTCGCTCGCGATCCAGTCGGCGAGCTCGCGGCGCCCGCTCTCGGTGGAGGAAAATTTGGGCGCGGGCCCGGTCAGGGCCACCTGCAGCAAACCGCGCGGCACTTTCGGACCGAGGCTGCGGGCGACGCCGCGGATGCGGATCTCCGTGTCGCCGATCTCGCCCGTCGCCTCCCGCACACTCATCGCCTGCTCCCGTTTCGGGCCACCGGCGACCAGTTTTTTCAGTTCGGCTTCGCGGTTGCGCAGATCGGCGGCGGCCTTGCGGGCTTCCGGATCGACCGGTTCGCGGACCGCTTTCTTGGCGGCCCGCCGCGGGCCGTCGCTGCTGCCGGCCAAGGCCACGGGCGGCGTGGCGTCGGCGGCGATGAGCTGCAGGGCGTCGACGATTACGAAGCCGTCGGTGCCCTCGTTCGAGACGAGCACGTAGCCGGCGCCGTCCTTCTCGAAACGAAAACTGCCGAGGCTCACGAAGTGCCCGGCGAGCGGCGGCGCTTCGCGCTCGTTGACGACCACGGTGTTCTCACCGTCGGCGTGGAGAATGGTGACCGGGACGTTGCTCGCGCGATTGGCGTGCGCGGTGTAGGCGAAGCGCACCTCGTAGCGCCCTGATTGCGGGATGGCCGGAGTGAAGGTGACGGTGCGTTGTCCTTTGTCGGCATTGTTGTCCGTCAGGTAGCCGCTGCCCACGAAGGGCGAAAGTGTGGCCGATGTGCTCCAGCCGCCGACCACTTTCGCCTGTCCATCGTCGAGGACGATTCCGGGCAGGGACGCGGGCACGATGCTCTTGCCGGTGGCCGCGACGCTCGTGGCCGCGCGCAGTTCCTTGATCTGTTTCTCCAGCGCGGCGACCTTGGTGTCGTGGACGGCGAGGTCTTTTTCCGCGTCGCCGCCCATGGGGAGCGCGACCTCCACCCACTTCGCCACGTTGTCGGTGTAATTGTGCAGCGTGTGGGTGCTGCGGAGAATGCCGGCCAGGGCGTAGTAGTCACGGGTGGGCACGGGATCGAATTTGTGATCGTGGCAGCGGGCGCAGCCGATGGTCATCCCGAGAAACGCCTTGCCGAGCGTGTCGAGTTGCTCGTCGACGACGTCCATCCGCAGCGCGTCCTTGTTCTGCTCCTCGTAGTTGGTCGGACCGAGCGCGAGAAACGCCGTCGCGGTGATCTGGCGACGTTTCTCCCCGGGCGCCGCCGCCGGCAGAAGATCGCCCGCGATCTGCTCGCGGATGAAGCGGTCGAACGGCAGGTCGCGGTTGAACGCGTCGATCACGTAGTCGCGGTAGCGCCACGCGTCCTTGAAAAGCAACGTGCGCCCACCGCCGCTCGACTCCGCAAAGCGGGCGACATCCAACCAGTGGCGCCCCCACCGCTCGCCGAAATGCGGCGAGGCCAGCATCGCATCGACCGCGCCCGCCCACGCCTCCGCCGTCGGCCGGGCATCGCGCACAAACGCCTCGAGGGCCGCGGGCGGCGGCGGCAGTCCGGTCAGATCGAACGACGCGCGCCGGAAAAGCGTCGCGCGGTCCGCCTCGGCCGCGGGCTGCAGGCCTTTCGCTGCCCACGGTGCGGCGATGAAACGGTCGATTTCGGTGCGCGGCCAGTCGCGCAGCACCGCCGGTACCGGCGCCGGTGGCACCGGCGGATTCGCCGGCGGGACGAAGGCCCAGAATTTCCGGCCCTCCTCAATCGCGAGCCCGGCTTGCTTCGGTTTCGCGTCGGCCCGAGCCACCATCGCGCCCGAGTCCGTCGGGGCCGGCGCCCCGCGCTTCACCCATTCTTCCAGCCACGCGATTTCCTCGCGCGACAGCGAACTTTTCGGGGGCATCGCCTCAAACTCCAGGCCCGTGTAGCGGACGGCCTTGATCAACGGGCTCTGGTCCACCTGCCCGGGCAACACCGCCGCCCCCGAGTCACCGCCCCGCAGCCAGCCCTCGGCATGATCGAGGCGGAGCCCGGCCTTGATCTTCTTCCCCGACTCGGCCGAGTGGCATTCATAGCAGCGCTCCGCGAGCAAAGGCCGGATCTTCTTTTCAAAAAACTCGATGTCCCCGGCCGTGGGCGCGGCGCGCAATGATCCGCCGGCCAGCAGCAGCCAACCGGCGAACAACCGACTGATGGCAGGGGGATTCATGGCAGGGTAAAAGGGTGATGACCGGCCGCGGGCGGTGGGTGCCGGTCGCTGGCAGCGAAGTCGAGCGGCGCGCGAAAATCAAGGGGACATCCTGCCCCCTCCCGGATCCGCTCCCCTGAAGATCAAGTTTCCGACCAATTCGCGGACCTTCGGCCGAAGGCGCAGACTCGGCCCGACCATTCAACCTACCGCAGCCCCACCGGCGTACCGAGCACCTCACGCAGAACAATCGCCCGCCGCAAACCCTGCGAATCCCGCAGGTCATCGAGCAACCGGCCTTGAGCGATCTTGCGCAGGCCGGTCTCGGACTGAGCATCCGCCACCGTCAGCGCGGCCGCGTTTGTCGCCCGTCTTTCCGCCAGAGCCCGCGACTCTTCGAGTACGCGCAATTGCTCGGCGAGCTGCTCCTGACGCTCCAGCTCGGCGTTGCGCCGCTCGGCCGCCAGGGTGGGAACATGCAACACCGGCGGAGGTGGCTCTGGCTGCGGGTGCGCCTGCCGTTCGATTTCCTGCAACACTCGGCGCAACGGTCCGCCAAACGGATCGGGCATCTGCGTTGTCTCCGGACTCGGGACTGGCGCGGGCGCCGACTCCCGGCGAATCACGGGCGGAGCTTCCGCGGGGGCGGCCTCGCCCCGGCGCTCCGCGATCTGGCGGCGAATCCGCTGCTGAATCTCCTGCACGCGCCGCTGCTCCTCCAACGAATCCGGTTTGGCTTCCTCCGGCGGCGTCTCGTCGCGCGTCTTCATCAGGCCGCGCACGATCTGGACGACAAAGACCAGAACGAAGATGACGATGCCGATGCGTTCGAGCAGCCAATCGAGAATA
Organism: Opitutaceae bacterium; assembly: GCA_005792355.1. Lineage (GTDB taxonomy): Bacteria > Verrucomicrobiota > Verrucomicrobiia > Opitutales > Opitutaceae > ER46. The sequence goes on along the minus strand of SXSC01000090.1, from coordinate 57,529 downwards.
TTGGCCATCACGGGAGGAACAATCACGGCGGGGACGGCTTACTTCTTGCCCTCGGGATGCGCGATGGAGGCGCGCATTTGCGTGTCGGCCTGCACGTTTTCCATCTTGTAATAATCCATCACGCCCAGCCGACCGGAGCGAAACGCCTCGGCCATCGCGAGCGGCACCTGGGCCTGCGCCTCGACGACCTTGGCCTGCATCTCTTGCACCCGCGCCTTCATTTCCTGCTCGAGCGCGACTGCCGCCGCCCGCCGGATTTCCGCCTGCGCCTGCGCGATGCTCTTGTTCGCCTGCGCCTGCGCTTCCTGCAGCTTCGCGCCAACGTTTTCGCCCACATCCACGTCGGCGATGTCGATCGACAGAATCTCGAACGCGGAGCCGACATCGAGGCCGCGCGCGAGCACGGTCTTCGAAATGCTGTCGGGCGACTCAAGCACGATCTTGTAACTTTCCGCGGAGCCGATGGTCGAAACGATGCCCTCACCCACGCGGGCAACGATCGTCTCTTCCTTGGCGCCGCCGACAAAGCGGTCGAGATTCGTGCGCACGGTGACGCGCGCCTTCACCTTCACCTGGATGCCGTCCTTGGCCACGCCGTCGATCGTGGTGCGTCCACCCTCGGGATTCGGGCAGTCGATCACCTTCGGGTCGACGGAGGTGCGCACAGCCTCGACGACGCTCTTGCCGGAGCCCTTGGTCGCGAGGTCGATCGCGCACGCGCGATCCCAGCCGAGTTCGATGCCGGCCTTTTGGGCGGCGATCAGCGCCTGCACGGTCGGCACGACGTTGCCGCCCGCCTGGTAGTGCGACGCGATTTGGTCCGCATCGACGTTGATGCCAGCCCGCACCGCGGTGATGCGCGCGTCGACGATCAACCCGTACGGGATGCTCGCAAATTTCAGCGCGACGAGCTTCGACATCGGCACCGGAGCCCCGTTGAAGAGCGCTTTGACGTAGGCTCCGATGAGGCTGAAGACGATGGCCCCGACGACCAGAATGAAAATGCCAAGGATGATTAGGCCGACCAAAGTGATACTCATGATGTGCTGTGTTGGTTAGAAGTTTGGGATACGATCAGACGAAAGTTGTCGAGGTCGATTACGTCGACGGTCCCGCCCACCGGGACCAGTCCGGTGCGCGCAAAAGCCTCATAACGCCGGCCCTCACACTCGACGATTCCACTGGGGGCGAGCGCGGTGACGGCGACGCCCCGCTTGCCGACAATCGCGCGGTCCGCGACGGCCGGCTGGCTCCGCCCGGCGACCGTCGCCGTCATCGAGAATATTTTCGCGAGCCGGCTCTTCGGCAGGAACACGAACTCAAGATAGAGCGCGATTCCCGCGATGCAGAGGCCCGCGGCGGTGGCAAACGACCCGCCGCTCACGCCATATCGCTCGAAGGAAACGATTACCGCGATGAGCATGCAGACGCCCCCGACGATGCCGAGAATCGCCCCGGGCACGATGACCTCGAGACCGATCAGCACGACGCCGGCGGCAAACAACAAAAGGATCAGACTCATGAGTTGCGTTTCTCCTCGCGGGCCACGACCAGGCCGAAATCCGTCCGGCGTAGAATCGTCACCCGCGCTCCGGTTGGGGCTGAGCCGACCTCCATCCGCGCCTGATACCGCCGCCCGTCGATCTCCACCTGCCCGCTGGGAAAAAGCCCCGTGGCGGCGAGCGCGGTGCGACCGACCAGGCTCTCCGCCGCGAGGCCCAGTTCGGGCGCGACGCCGGCCACTTGGGCCGACCCGGCCACCGCTTTCGAGACGGCGAGGCGCGTGAAGAACCAACCCTTGGGGATGAAGCGGGCAAAGATCAGCGCCAGGGCGACCGCCACGAACAGGCCCAGCCCCAGATCGCGCATCGGCGCGAGGAACAGGCCATCGTTGATCGTCACCGGCTCGTTGGGCCAGATGTCGGCCATCGACCACAGCAGCGAACCAAACATCAGCGCCATGCCGGTCACCGCCATCACGACGATTCCCGGGAAGAAGAACAGCTCGACGAAGACCAGCACGACGCCGAGCCCGAACACCAGCATCGGCTCGTGCCCGGACAGCCCGGCGACAAAGTTGCTGAGAAAAACGATCGCGAGGCACGTGATGCCGGTGATCCCGAACACCCCGAAGCCCGGCGTTTTGAATTCAATGTACAGCGCCAGCAACCCCACGCCCATGAAGAGCGGCGCCAGCGCCCGCAGGAAGACGGCAAACCGCTCGGACCAGGTGATCTCCAGAGTGGTTGCGGCATAACCGTTCGCTCCAAACTTCTGCGTCAACAAATCCTCAACCGTCTTCGCCACGCCCGCGGCGAGCAGCGGGATCGCCGGATCGCCGTGTTTCTCGCTCGCCTCCTTGGCCGTCAGCGAAAGCAGCTCGCCCTTCCCTTTCAGTACGACGTCGTCAATTTTCAGTTCGTAGTCGGCGTCGATCATCGCGGAGATGACCCGCCCGCGATAGCCGCCCTTGCCCTCGCTCGTCGCGCGGATGCGGGCTTTGAGATAGCTGACGATCTTCTGGCGCATCGTCGCGTCGATTTCCTGGCCGGTGCCCATCACGGGCGCCGCCGCTCCAATCACGCCATCCGGCGAAAACCAGATCTCCTCGGTGGTCGCCGAGATGAACGCCCCGGCCGAAATCGCCTCCGGATTGACGAAGGTGATCGTCAGCCCCGGAAACTTGGCCAGCGCCTCCATGATCTCGAAGGTCACGTCAAGGGCGCCGCCCGGCGTCTTCATGTCGAGCACGACCACGTCGGCCTTTTCCTCGATCGCCGACTTCAAACCGCGCCGGATGATGAACAAAAGTGGCGAGTCCACCTGCTCGCGCACCGGGATCACCACGACCCGCTTCTTCGCGGCCGCCAGGGCCGTTTCCACCGGCGGCGGAGCGGACACCGCCAGCGGAGCGGGCTTCGCGTCGGCCGCGGCGTTCACGGGTTCGGCCGCCCCGGCCACGCCAAAGGCCATGGTGAGGAATCCGAGCAGGCAAAGGAGGATGAAACGCAGCATCACCACAAAATGGTAAGGGTCGCGCGCCGCCGTGCAAGCGTACGCGTGACGGAAAACGTCGCGCTCTTTCCAAAACCACGGGCGAGCGCCTGTGCGCCTCGGCACGAGAATCCAACCACCTTCTCCCCGGCGACGATGGCAAACCGTGGGACCTGAGGTGGCCTCCTCGATAAGGCGGACTTCCTCAATGGTCGTGAGATCGGTGAACATCGCGCGCACGAGGCCCGGCTGTTTTTCGTGCAGCTCGGTCCAGCGCCAGCCCCATTGCTGCATGTAGCCATGGAGATCGGTCTTCCGGTCCACGACGTGCGCCATCGTGATCAGCGCCATCGGGATCCACCGATGCGGCTGACGTGAGGAGGGGAATTACGTTGGCAGCGGCAGACTGGCCTCGGCACTGAACAACGCGAGCAGCGCCCACATGGTGCCGCCCGCCAGCACCAGCCCGATGAAGAACAGGATCGTGCAGAACGGTTTGTCCCACCGCAGGTGCATGAAATAAAAAATGACGAACATGAACTTCACCGTCGAAAGCACGACGAGCCCGGTCACGACGATCCATTTCGAAAACGGCAGATAGACGCCGACGATTTCGATGCCGGTGATCACGGCGAGGAGCATCGCGATCTCCACGTAGATCTGGAACTTGCTCTCGTTGTGACCGTGATCGGCGTGCGCGGGCACGGCGGCGGAGGAGGAAGGTGCGCTCATGGAATGATCAGAGGTATTCGAGCAGGTAAACGGCGGTGAAGATGATGATCCAGACGATGTCGACGAAATGCCAGTACAAGCCCATCGACTCGACGTCGATGGCATGGACTTCGTTGAAATCGACCGGGCCGCGCGGACGCGCAAACCAGACGCAGGCACCCAATGCGACCACCAGGCCGATCATCGCCAGGAATTCATGCTTCACGAAATGGCCGAGGCCGGCGCCGATGGTTGGCTCGACCTGGAGGCCATGGACGAGTCCCAACGTGACCTTCAGCACCAGGAGCAGCAAACCCAACATCGCCACGGAGTGGAGCAGCTGATGCGAGAACCAGGTGCGTTGCGTCGACCCCGCGGCCGGCTTGAACGAACGCACATACATCAAGACGAGCCAGAGCACGCCGATCGCGACGTGGCAACCGTGCGTGCCGGTCAGCGTGTAAAACGTCGTGCCAAGGAGACTGTTCGAGATCGTCATTTTTCGCTCATGCACGAAGTGATCGAACTCGTAGACCTGGCAGCCAAGGAAGATCAGCCCGAAGAAGATCGTGGTGAGCAGCGACCAGCGGCAGCTCTTCACATTGCCCTTCTGAATCGCCGTGACGGCCAGGGCCATCATCAGCGACGACATCAGAAGAATGAAGGTGGAAAAGGAAGTGAGCTCCGGGCTGAAGATCACCTTCGGATCCAGGCCACCCGCCGGCGGGTGCAAGCGGTAGATTAGGTGCGTCGAAATCAGCGTGCCGAAAAACATGCAGTCCGACGCCAGAAACGCCCACATCAGGAGTTTCTTGTTCGGAATACCCGTCGACGTGGTCGGGTCGTGGTGGTGGTCGATGGTGGCCGTGGCCGAGTGGCTGCTCATGTGGTCGGGGAAAGGTCGGAAAGGTTCAGTGCTTGGCGTGGGGATCGTCGTTGATCGGGTTGCCGTCCTTGTCGAGGTGCAGGTGGTAACCTTCGTTGCCCTCCAGCGACCAGAAATAGATGCCGATCACCATGACAGCACCGCCGATGAGCGTGACGCCGAGCTTGGCGTGAATTCCCGGGCTCCAATCGGCGTCGAGGGCGGAGATGCCAATCGAACCGATGAGAAGCCCCACGCTCGTGACAAAGGGCCAGATGGAACCAAAGGGCATGTGAATGCCGCCGTGGGACTCCTCCGCCTTGGCATGCTCGGCGTTCTCCTTGGCGATTTCATCCCGATGGTGCTTTTCATACCACCACGCGTCACGGGCGTGGACGGTGGGCACGACGCGGAAATTATGTTCCGGCGGCGGATTTTCGATCGACCACTCAAGCGTCCGGCCGTCCCAGTAGTCCTTCTTCACCTTCTCGCCCTTGAAATAGGTGTAGGTGAGCACCACGAAGTAGATGAACATGCCGATCCCGAGGACGAACGAACCGATCGTCGCGATGAAGTTCGGGGCATTCCACCCAAGGTTGTGATCATAGGTGAACGTGCGGCGCGGCATGCCGTTCAGTCCAAGAAAGTGCATCGGGAAAAAGGTGACATTGAAGCCGACGAATATCACCCAGAACGACAGCTTGCCCCAGAACTCGCTGACCTTGCGGCCGAACATCAAGGGGAACCAATAATGCAGCCCGGCGAGCAGGGCGAAAATCGAGCCCCCGATGAGCACGTAGTGGAAGTGCGCGATGACGAAGTAGGAGTCCTGCTGCTGCGCATCCGCCGGAGCCGCGGCGTGCATGACCCCGGACATTCCGCCCAACATGAACATCCAGACGAAACCGAGGGCGAACATCATGGGGGTGCGCATCATCAGATGGCCGCCCCAGAGCGTGCCAATCCAGTTGAAGATTTTCACCCCGGTCGGCACCGCGATGGCCATGGTCGCCAGCGAAAATGCCGCGGTGGCCACCGTGCCCATGCCGGTCGTGAACATGTGGTGGCTCCACACCGCGAATCCAAGGAAGCCGATGCACGCGCCCGAAAAAACCACGATGGGATAGCCATAGAGCGGCTTGCGCGCAAAGGTCGGCAGAATCTCCGACACGATTCCCATCGCCGGCAAAATCAGGATGTAGACCTCCGGATGGCCGAAGACCCAGAACAAGTGCTGCCAGAGAATCGGCATGCCGCCACCGGAAACTTCGAAGAAGCTGGTGCCAAAATTGCGGTCCATCATCAACTCGACCAGGGCGATGGTGATCGCGGGGAACGACAGGATGATGAGGAACGAAGTGACCAGCGTCATCCAGACGAACACCGGCAGACGCATCATGGTCATGCCTGGCGCCCGCATGTTGATAATTGTGACGATGAAGTTGAGCGAAGCCGCAATCGAGGCGACGCCGAGCAATTGGAGACCCATCACCCAGTAGTCGATCGAGTGCTTCGGGATGTATTGCTTCGAGGTCAGTGGAGCATAACCGAACCAGCCGCCGTCAGGCGCGCCATGGGTGGCGGAAGGCAGGAACCAACCGATGTTCAGGATGATCGCGCCGGCGACAAACGTCCACAGCGAGAAAGCGTTGAGCCGAGGGAAGGCGACATCGCGCGCCCCAATCTGCAGCGGCATGATGAAATTAAAAAAGGCCGAGGACAGCGGCATGACCGCGAGAAAAATCATCGTGGTGCCGTGCATCGTGAACAGCGTGTTGTACTGCTGCGCCGTCAGCACATCGTTGTTCGGCACCATGAGCTGCGTGCGGATGAGCAGCGCCTCAAAGCCGCCCACGAGAAAGAAAATCAGCGCGAAGAAGCCGTAGAGGAATCCAATCTTCTTGTGATCGACGGTGGTGAGCCAGCCCATCAGGCCCGTCTTGGCCGTGGGGTGCGCGAGGAATTTCGGTCTCGCGGGAGTTTGCTCCTCCTTGGTGAGGTAGGCAGGTTTGGCCGTTGCGTCCATGAGTCGTGGGATTGGTTCTAAATGATAATGAAGGAGGGCGGGCGGCGGGTGGAGCACCCGCTTATTTCAGACTCTCGAGGTAGGCCACGAGCGCCACCTGTTCCTCGTCGCTCAGCGTGATCTTGTTGTCCCGATAGGCTTTCGCCATCTTGTTGCCGGGCTTCACCGACTCCGGATCGCGCAGCCAGCGGCGAAGCTGCTCCGCGTTGTTTTCGATCAGGCCGGCCGCAATCGTGGAGCGGGAGCCCACGTGCGTGAGATCGGGGCCTTGGATGCCCATGGACCCGTGACCGCGGACCGCATGGCAGGCGCTGCAAGTTTTCGTGGTGAAGAGCTGTCTGCCCTGCGCGATGAGCACCGGGTCCTCGTTTTTTTCCGGCAACTGTTTCGCCAGCCACGCCTCGACCGGGTTGCGATCAAACTTGTCGGTGATGCCGGCCTCATTCTGCCGGAAGGCCTTCAACGCCGCGACCTGCAACTTCGGCCGATTCGCCTCGGCGGCGCGGGGCGCCACGCTCCGGGCGGTGCCCAATTGCTGCTCGCGCCACTCGGAAAATTCTTTCTCCGCCAGCGCAATCACGCGAAAGCGCATCACGGCGTGGGAGTCACCACAGAACTCCGCGCATTGTCCCCAATAATAACCAGGCTTGTCGGCCTGGAGCCAAAGAAAATTCGCGCGGTTCGGAATCATGTCCACCTTGCCCGCGAGCTTGGGCACCCAGAAGGAGTGGATCACGTCGACCGTCCGCAGGTGGACGCGGATCGGCCGGCCGGCGGGAATCACCAATTCGTTGCCGGTGACCAGCGGCGCCTTGGCGCCGGCGGCATCGAGCGCCGCCAGTTCGCCCGGGTATTCAAATTTGAACCACCATTGATAACCCGTGGCTGTGACCTCGTACGCGTTCTTCTTCTCGGCCTCCGGCACATCATGGGTATACCAGATGGACTTGAGCGTCGGCACCGCGATGATCACCAACGCCAGGACCGAGCCACCGATCAGCCCGAGTTCGACCAGCGGATTGCCATGACCCTGCGGCGGAGGCGCGGCATGCTCATCGGCTTCGCTCTTGGCCCGAAACTTGATCGTCGCGTAAGCCAGCACCGCTCCGACGACCACAAAAATGAACAACGTGACCCAGCACGTGACGTAGAAAACCTTCAGTTGATCAAGTGCGACGGGACCCTCGACCACGATGGTCGACTGGTGGCCGTCCATCCGCCAAAAATTCAGATCGCACCCGGAGAGCAGCGCGAGGCCGGAGAGCGCGGCAAGCGCGCGGCCCCAACGGGACAGTGACGAAAGAAGATTGGGCATGTGAGCTGTCGGGAAGCGAATAAGGTGGGAGGGAGCTGACGCCAAAAAAGCCAGCAGAGTTGGCGAACAAATAACCATTTCAAGCCATAATCCGGACTATTCCGCTGTCTTTTGGTCGATCACAATCGTTTCGGGCCTGTTATCAGCACGGCTACGGATTGCATTAGCCAAAGACAATAAATGCGCAGGGTGCAGGACAAGGCGTGCGGCACGCACAGCGGCGGCGCCTCAGGAACGATGGCGAAGTGGAATCCGCGCTTCGGGATTGCATGTCGTCCGACTCCTCCCAGATTTCCCGACGCCATGAAAAAACACCTCCTCCTCCTTTCCCTCCTCGCCGCCGTGAGCCCGGTCGGCCTCAGCCAGCTGCAGGCAGCGGCGCCAAGCGCCCCCCGCGTAATTGAAATCGCGGGCAACGACCAGATGCAGTACACCGTCACCGCCATGACCGCGGCTGCGGGCGAGTCGCTGAAAGTGGTGTTTACCAACGTCGGCACCCTGCCGAAGGAGGCCATGGGCCACAATTGGATCCTGCTGAAGGCCGGAACCGATGTCATGGCTTTTGCGACGGACTCGATGATGGCCAAGGACACCGACTACATCGCCCCGAAGCACAAGGACAAGGTCATCGCCTTCGTCGGGGTGCAGGGACCCAAGAAGTCCGGTGAAGTCACCTTCACGGCTCCAGCGGCCGGCGTGTATCATTACGTTTGTTCCTTCCCGGGTCACTTCATGATCATGAAGGGCACGTTGACGGTCAAATAGCCGGATCGCGCTCAGGGTGCTGCGTCAAATTTCCGCCGGGCCGCCGGGCCCGGCGTTTTCATTTTCAGAGCAGCCACCCGCACACTGCACCACCGCCTCCCGCGAACCCATCACGACCGTCGCCAACCAACCCGGGCGACGTGCCCCTGCCACCGGACATCGAACGTTTGGGAGATTCGGCCTCGCCTAACCCGGGTGGGCACCGGATGGATATGTCAGCCCATCGGTTGCCTTTCCGGAGAACCCGCGTTGGTTCCGCACCCCATATCATGAAAATCACCTCCCATCTCGTCTTCGCGGCCGTATTTGCCGTGGGCTTCAGTCACGCCTCCACCGCGGCCGTGGAAACCCACACCATCGACGTGGTCCACTCGGCCGTGGGCTTCAGCATCCGGCATTTCGTCTCCAAGGTTCCCGGCAAGTTCAGCAAGTTCAGCGGCAAGCTCACCCTCGACCGTGACAACCTCGCGAACAGCTCCGTCGAGGCCACCATCGACATTGCGTCGATCAACACCGACAACCAAAAGCGCGACGCTCATCTTCGCAACGCGGACTTTTTCGATGCCGAGAAATTTCCGACCATGACGTATAAGAGCCGCGCCTGGAAAAAAACCGGCGAGAACAGCTACGACGTCACCGGCGATCTCACCCTCAAGGGCGTCACCCGCGAGGTTGTGCTCAAGGTCGCGTCGCTCGGCTTCGGCCCCGGCATGGGTGGCGCGCAGCTCTCCGGTTGGGAGGCGACCACCGTGATCGACAAGAAACAGTTCAACATGCCCGATCCCGCGATGCTGGACGCCGCGCTCGGCGACGACGTCACAATTACCATCAACATCGAGGCGAAGAAAGTTTGACGTTGTTCAACCGCATTCCGCGCCGCCGGAGGAATCCCCTTCCGATTTGACGTTCGTTGCGATCGCTGCGGAGGGCGCGTTTTGTCGGAGCCGTTGACAATGATCGCGGACGCGGTGGCGGCAAAGCGCAGCCCTCCGAAACAACCGGATTCCTAATGCGGTCTGCGCCTCCGTCATTCCGGGAAGGATTCTCGCGCCCGGCCAGCCGCCACGCCGGCCTTCCTTTTTCGCCGGACCTACCCACACTGCCCGCGTGACCAGCGACGAACTCCAGAATTTGATCGAGGATGCCACCGCCGACTACGCGCTTGGGGAGAGCGACGCGGCGATCGCGAAGCTCGACCGCGCCACGGCGGTCGCCCCCACTTCCTTCGAAGCCTGGCATGCGCTGGCCGAGGTGAATTTTTCACTGCGCCGGCTCGATGCCGCGTTGACCGCCGCCGAGCGCGCCCACGCCCTGCGACCCACGGACCTCTTCATCAATACGACGCTGTCGCGCATCTGGATGGAACGTGGGGACAAGTCGCGCGCCGAACACTTTGGCGCGCAGGCCAAGATCGAAAGCTGGCGCGAACAGCTCAGGAATCCGGCCGGCGAGACGTGAGACGGTCCACCGAACCACGCGCAATCAGGCAGGATCGATTCGGTCGAAATGCAATTTGGCTCTCAAATCCACCAGATGGTGGAGCCCGATGTACCCATCGGGCTGCGGAGATTCGCTCGCAAATCAGACCGTTGGGGAGTCTGCCGGGCAGCGGACGGCTCCGCCTCCAACCGCCCGGACTCGGGTTAGACCCGATCAACTCCGCGGCTTCTTGTTCGAAGGCAAATGGATCTTCGGCAGCAGCGGCGGCGCGGCGGCGGCCAGTGACTTGGGCCCGAGCTTGCCCTCGATGGCGGCGGTGACTTTCTCCGCCTGGTGCACCCTGTCATGCGCTGTCTTGACGAGTTCACCAATTTTCGTCTCGGGGAATTTCATCTCGCCGACCGCGAGGTTGCCAATTTGGCCCAGGGTTTCGAGCGCCTCGCCCGCCTGCCGGAGCGCCTGGCCGCCGGGACCGACGGGAACGGTGACGGTCTGAAATTGTTGGTAGCCGTTGACCAGCCATTCGAGCTTGCCCGACTTGAGGTCGAGCAGGAGCCCGTGCACGGGCACCTTGGCGCCGATGAGCGGGCTGGCCCGGACGAAGTCCACCGCCTTGATCACGTTTTGCCGCTCGGTGCCGAACATGCCAAAATATTCCACCAAGTTCTCCGGCAGCCGCTGGCGATCCACGCCGAGCGCCGCGAAGCGTTCGAGCAACTGCATCGCGGTGGTCTTGCCGACGAGGCAGTCGCTGTGGCCGATGATGGCGATTTCCTTCCCGCCCTTGATCGCACATGCCATCGCCAGCGAACGCATCGTGCTGCTGACCGGACCGGTGATGATATTGCCGGCGTTGCGCAGCCAGATGAAGTGCTCCTCCGGCAGGCCGAGCATTTCGGGCAGCACGTGATTGAGGCGCGCGTCGATGCAGGTGAGCGCGGCGATCGGCAGCGCCGCGCGGAATTCGGCGACGGGCACGACCGCGCTCTTGTCCCCGGCGACCATCCGCCGGTTGGCGTCGACCACGGCTTCGAAGAGGTGCATCGGAGCAAAGGCAGAAGGACTGAAGGGCTGAAGGGTCGTGGACGGAAGCGAAGATGCGAGCGCGACGGGGCCGGTTATTTCAGCCTTTCTGTCCTACGGTTGTTCAGCCTTTCCCTTCTTCGTCCTTGCCCATGGCCCGGCGGATCGCGGGCACTTGTTCGAGCAATTTCTCGAATTTCACGCCGGTCAGGCTCTCCAGCACGGGTGGCAGCTGGCTGATGATCTGGGTGACGTCACCGGTCAGCTTGCTCGCGCCGCCGCCCGGGCCGTTGCCGCTGTTGATGATGACGATCTTCTCCGTCTTGGCCAGCGGCTCGCTGATCTTGCCCGCAATTTCCGGGAGCACGCGCACAATCATCTCAATCACGGCGGCTTGATTGTATTGCTTGAACGACTCGGCCTTCACGCGCATCGCTTCGGCGGTCGCCTTGCCCTGCGCCTCGATGACAGCGGCCTCGGCCAGACCGCGGGCCTTGTTCGCCTCGGCTTCGGCCACGCCGGTGGCCTTCGCCACATCCGCGTTGGCAAAGCCGGTCGCCTTCGTCGCGGACGCGGCACCCGCGGCCTCGGCTTCCAGCTGGAACTTGCGCGCGTTCGCCAGCGTCTCGACCTTGTAGCGCTCGGCGTCGGCGGGCTTCTGCACATCGGCCTCGAGCTGGCGCTGCTTGCGTTTGATCTCCTGCTCCTGCAGCTCGATTTGTTTCTGCTTCTCGATGATCTGCACCTGCACTTCCTCGGCCTTCACGAGCTGGCCGGTCTTGAATTTCTGCAAATCGTACGCGAGGTCGGACTCGGCCTTTTTCTGGTTCACCGTCGCCTGATAACTGGCGACGTTGCTCTGATAGTCGCGCTGCGCTTCGGCGATCTTCGAGTCGGAGGCAAACTTCGCCTCCTGGCCGGCCTGTGTGGCCTGCGATGATTTGATCATCGCATCGCGGTCGGCTTCCGCCTGGGCGATTTGCGCGTCGCGCTTGACCTGGGCGATGCGCGGCTTGCCGAGGGCGTCGAGGTAACCCTGCGTGTCGCGGATGTCGCGGATGGTAAAGCTGACGATGCCGAGGCCCATGTTGGCCATGTCTCCAGCGGCGACCTCCTGCACCTTCGAAGCAAACGCGTCGCGGTTCTGATAAATCTCCTCGACGGTCATCGTGCCGAGGATGGCGCGCAGGTGCCCTTCGAGGGTCTGCATGGCGATGTTCTTGATATCTTCCGTGGTCTTGCTGAGGAACTGCTCGGCGGCGGTGGCGATGGAGATATCGTCGCCCTTGACCTTGATCTGCGCCACGCCGTCCACCTTCACCGGCACACCTTTGCTCGTGTAGACCTCGGGCGTCTGCACATCGATCGTCATCAACTCCAGCTTGAGAATGTCGACCTTCTCAAACACCGGCCAGACGAAGACGCCGCCGCCCTTGACGATGCGATAGCCGACCTCGCGCGCCGTGCCGTCGGGATCGACCATGTGCCGCTTGCGGCCCGAGATGATGAGCACCTCGTTGGGGCCGACCTTGGTGTAACGGCTGGCCCAGATGCCGCCGAAGACAAACACGACGAGCAAGATCGCGCCGACTCCGCCGATCAGGCTGAACCACGGCACTTGCTCAACGGCCGCCAACAGGCAGGGGGGATTCATGGAAGGAGGGAGATGATTGGGTTGATCTATTTCAGTTCGAAATCTTCACGTAATACTGGGTGCCGACCACGCGGCTGATCTTTACCGTGCCACCGTTGCCGACCGGCCGGCCGTTCTCCTCGCGCGCGGGGGCGGTGTAGCGCGTGCCACCCTGCACGTAGGCGATTTCGCCCACCCCATTTTCCGGAATCGGCGTGATGACCGAGGCAATTTGACCGATGAGTGTCGCCACGCGCGATTCGCTGGAACTCTGGGTGCGCTTAAACATCGCGTTGAACATCACGAAGACCAGCCACGCCACGAGCCCGCCCCCCATGGCCGACAAAGGGGCGCTCGCCCACACGCTGCTGGTGGCCGGAATCCGGCTCAGAATCAGTCCAAACGCGCCGAAAGCCGTGACAAACGACGCCAGCACCGTGGGACTGAAAAACGAGATGCCCGGCATGCCGCTGTGGTCGAAGCCCGCCTCCGCATGCCCACCCGTGCCCACCACATCGGCGTGGCCATCAGTGTCCCCAAAAAAATGCCCCGCGACCGCGCTGATGATCGTAAACACCAATCCAACCGCCAGACAGATTGCGTAGATCAGATTTTCCATAGGGCTGCGCGGTTTCCGCCCCCAAGCAATAGTCCGCGAAACATCCCTTGCAATGCCCAAACGAACCGCGAGGCGCCTCAACCGAGTTGACGGTGACGATCGGAATGACGGGCGCTTGCCCAAGCGCCCGTGGCACGCACCGCTCGCCGGCCGGTTGGGCAACCGCCGCACCCCCAGCCCTCGCGTCACAAAAGACCAACGGGCCCCGTTGACAGGCTTCGCCGCCGTTCCCTAACCTTGCCGCCTATGGAGCCTCCGGTCTACGTGTTGGAATTTGAAAAACCGCTGCGCGAACTCAGCCGCCAGCTCGACGAACTGCGCCAGCGCTCGATCGAGACCAACGTCGATTTGGAGACCGAGGTCCGGGAGATCGAGCGGAAGATCGAATCAACTCGGCGCGACATCTATTCAAACCTGTCCTCCTGGCAGAAGGTGCAGATTGCGCGGCACCCCAAGCGACCCTACGCGCTCGACTACATCACCGCCATCTGCGCGAATTTTCAGGAACTGCACGGCGACCGACAGTACAAGGACGACCAGGCCATCATCGGCGGCACCGCCTTTTTCAACGGCGACGCGGTGATGATCATCTCCCAACAGAAAGGCCGCGACCCCAAGGAACGGATCCTGCGAAATTTCGGCATGCCCCAGCCGGAAGGTTACCGCAAGGCGCTCCGCCTGATGCGCCTGGCCGAGAAATTTCGCCTGCCGGTCTTCACGTTTATCGACACGCCCGGCGCCTTCCCCGGCATCGAGTCGGAGGCACGCCACGTGTCCGAGGCAATCGCGGTCAATCTGCGCGAAATGGCGATGCTGCGCACGCCGACGATTTCCGTCGTCGTCGGCGAGGGCGGCTCCGGCGGGGCGCTGGGCATCGGCGTGACCGATCGCGTCCTGATTCTGGAGAACAGCTACTACTCGGTCATCTCCCCCGAGGGCTGCGCCGCCATCCTGTGGAAAGACGGTGCCGCCGCCCCCAAGGCAGCCGAGGCCCTGAAACTCAGCGCCAATCACCTGGAAAAACTCGGCATCGTGGACGAGGTGATTGCCGAGCCTTCCGGTGGCGCGCACAACGACCCGGCCCAGGCCGCCGCCGCGCTGAAATACGCCCTGCAAAAACATCTGAACGATCTGCGCGCCCTCGACACGGAGCATTTGCTCGAAACGCGTTACGAGCGTTTCCGTCACCTTGGAGTCTACGAAGAGGCCGGCGTCGTGCGCAGCTAGCCCCAACCCCACCCATGCACCTCGTCCTCTTCCTTCTCTCCACCGCACTGCTGGCGGCGCAGCTTCCCCGCGCGTTGCCCAACCACGGCTTCGATCTGCCCAATGGCTGGCGCATCACGCCGGCCGGGCGCCAGATCGTCACGAGCGACTACGTGCTCAATCTCACGACGGCGCCGGGTGACCACCAACTCATCGCGCTGCACTCCGGATACAATCCCCACGGATTGCTGGTGATCGATCCGCAGAAAGCCGAGATCTCGGCGCGAATCCCGCTGAAGTCGGCGTGGTTCGGCCTGGCGTGGTCGCCGGACGGAAAGTCGCTTTTCGTTTCCGGTGGCAACGCCGAATCCCGGCAGAACCCGACTGCGGCCCCGGTATACGCCTTCGCCTATCGCGACGGCAAACTGAGCGAGCTACCGACCCGGCAGTTCAACCATCACGTGCCGCAGAGCGGGATCTACTGGTCCGGCCTGGCGCATCACCCGACGCAGCCGATCCTCTACGCCGCGAACCGCCAGACCAGGGCCGTCCGCGGCCACGTCGTGGCGTTCGACACCAATACCGGCGAACGGCTGGCGGAACTGCCCACAGAGATCCATCCCTACGATCTGGTCCTCGATCCCACCGGAGCCACGCTGTTTGTGTCCAACTGGTCCAGCGGATCGGTCACCGTCATCGATACCGCCTCCCGCAAGGTGAAAGCCACGATCAAGGTGGGGCACAATCCGAACGACATGGTGCTGGCGCGCGATGGGCGACTGTTCGTGGCCTGCTCGAACGAGAACTCCGTCTACGTGATCGATACGCGGCGCCTGCGGCCGATCGAGGTGATCTCGACCGCCATGTACAAGCTGGCGCCGGTGGGTTCGACGCCGAACGCGCTCGCGCTGGATCCCGCGCAGAAAGTCCTGTTCGTCGCCAATGCCGACAACAACAACGTGGCCGTGATCAACCTCAGCGACGCCGCGGTTTCGCACGTGGAAGGATTCATTCCGACGGCGTGGTACCCGTCGGCACTGGCCGTCTCGCCCGACGGGAAAGCGTTGTATGTCGGCGCGGCGAAGGGCTTGGGTGGATACTCCAACATCGATGGGCCGACGAGCCCGCTGGCCGTGTCCGGCGCGGGTTCGCGACATGTCGGGGCCTTGCAGAAGGGTGCCGTGAGCGTGATCCCACTGGAAAATCTGAGTCGCCAGATCCAGGCCTACACGCGGGAGGCCATGGCAAACTGCCCCTACAACGATGAGATGCTGGCCAGGGCGAAATCGCCGGCGGGAGGTCGATCGGTGCTGCCGCAGCAGGTGGGTGAAGGATCCCCGATCCGCCACGTCATCTATATCATCAAGGAGAACCGGACCTACGATCAGGTGTTTGGCGACATCGCCAAAGGCAACGGGGATCCGCGCCTCACCATTTTCGGCCGGCAAGTGACGCCGAACCAACACAAACTGGCGGAGCAATTCGTCTTGTTCGACAACCTGTATTGCGACGGGGAGGTGTCGGTGGACGGGCATTCCTGGTCAAATTCCGCCTATGCCACCGACTTCAACGAAAAGCGCTGGCCGCCGCAGTACGGTGGCATTTCGGTCTCGGTGAATGGACCGGCAAACACGCCGTCGTCCGGGCACATGTGGGACCTGGCGGCGAAGAAGGGTCTCACGTATCGCTCCTACGGCGAATATGCCCAGCGCGTGAGCGACGGCTCCCAGATGGACGCCGCGCCCGGCATCGCCGGACTGGTGGGCCACGTGGCCCCAAAGTTTCGGCTGCCGGGCATGCGCGATACCGACAACGTGAAAGCGTTCCTGGAGGAGTTCGATCGGTTTGAACAGGCGTATGATTCCCCCGATCCCACCAAGCGACTGCCGCATTTCATCGTGATGAGCCTGGGCGAAAATCACACCCAAGGGACCCGGCCGGGCGCGCCGACGCCCGTGGCCGCCGTGGCGAACAACGACTGGGCCGTGGGCCAGCTGGTCGACCGCGTAACCCACTCGCGTTACTGGGCCAACACGGCGATCTTCATCATCGAAGACGACGCGCAGAACGGGCCGGACCATGTGGACTCCCGCCGGACGGTCGGTCTGGTACTCTCCCCCTATACGAAGCGCAACGCCGTCGACTCGACGCTGTACACCACGTCGTCGATGTTGCGGACGATGCAATTGCTGCTGGGCCTGCCGCCGATGACGCAATACGATGCCGGCGCAACGCCCATGTACGCGGCCTTCACCGATCAGGCGGACCTGAGTCCCTTCACGCATGAGCCGCCACAGGTGGATGTGAACGCGAAAAACACCGCGCTGTCGTGGGGCGCCCGGGAATCGGAGCTGATGGATTTCTCCGACTACGATCTCACCCCGGAATTTGAGCTCAATGAGATTCTGTGGAAGTCGGTGCGGGGGGCGCTGTCCACGATGCCGACGCCCGTGCGCCATTTCCATTTCCGCAACTGAACCGCCCTCATCTCGCAATCGTCCGCGGATCGATCCCTTTGCCCAGTTCGAATACCTGCCCCACCGCGCCCACCACGCAGCGCGCCCGATCGAGCCCGAGATCGCGGCGGAAGCGATAGACCGTCTCGATGCCCGTGCAATGCGCGCCGATGAAATGCTCGACGCCAAACTCCCGCAGCCTTTCCGCCGTCCACGTCAACGTCTGCTCGCTCGCATTGAAGAGGTGAATCCCGCCGATTAACGCGTGCACCCGGGCGGGCCGCACGATCGTGCGGGCGTGCTCCAGGATGTTAATCACTCCGGCGTGACCGCAGCCCGTCACGACGACGAGCCCCTGCGCCGTGTCGATCACGAGCGCCATGTCGTCCGCCACCGTATCCTCGACCGACGCGCCGGCCGCGGTGGTCACCCGCGTGTTGCCGCTCCAGTTGCGCTCCGGATATTTGCGCGGCACCGGGCCGGTGAGCCACACCCCCGGCTGTAACCTGACCGGCCCGGCGTGCACCAAAAACTTGCCGCCCGTCTGCTCATACTCGGGCCGTACGCGAATCATCTGGTTCAACTCCACGCGGGGTGGCGTACCGCTGCGCGAATCAAAGAAGCCCTCGGCCACATGGGTCCGCGCGAGCGCGTTCGGATGCTTCGCGAGCACCTCGCGCCGCAATGTCATGAGCCCGCCAATGTGATCCCAATGCCAGTGGCTCAGGATCAGGTCGGGCACGTCGGCGAGATCGAGTTTCAACGTCTGGACGTTTTTCGAGACGACGTCGGTCTTCGCTCCAGTGTCGAAGAGTATCCGGCGCCCATCCGCCTCGATCAGCGCGGCAAAACCCCATTCGCCGAGTTCACCGCCATCGGCGAGCATGGTGGACAGCACGGTGATTTTCAGGGCGCGCACCTGCGCCCGGTCAACCGCCGCCGGCTCGGCGGCAAGCAGCGCGCCGCAAATCACCGCCCCTGCCATGAACCCGCTGGTCAATCGCTGCATGACCACAGTCGTTAATGCGGTCGACACCCGCGCGCCAAGGCCAAATCTGCTCCCGCATCCGCCCCGCACCCCGTCCACTCCCATGAAATCCGTCCGGGTTTTTCTCGCCACCTCCGCCGTTCTCCTCACGTCTGCCGCAGCCGCGGCCGCCCCCGCCCCCCAGCGCGACTATGCCACGCCGCGCTTCGCCGATCCTGGGCGCAGCGAAAGAATCAAGGCGATGCTCGCCGGGGTCGATCAGGTCTATGCCGATTTTGCCGCCCAGAAAAAATTGCCCGGCCTCGTCTGGGGCATCGTCCTCGATGGATCTCTCCTTCACACCGGGGCAATCGGCTTTGCCAATCTGGAGAAAAAAATTCCGGCGGCACCCGACACTTGTTTCCGCATCGCCTCGATGACGAAAAGCTTCACGGCCCTCGCCATCCTCAAACTGCGCGACGCCGGCCGGCTCGCCCTGCACGACCCGGTGGAGAAGTTCCTCCCGGAATTTCGCGCCATCGTACCGCTCACCACCGACGCACCGGTCATCACCCTGCGACATTTGTTGACGATGACCGCCGGCTTTCCCGAGGACAATCCGTGGGGAGACCGCCAGCTCGCCGTCTCCCCGGCGGACCTGCGGGCCTTCATCCGCCACGGTCTCTCGCTCTCCAACGCTCCCGGCATCGGCTATGAATACAGCAACCTCGGCTACGCGCTGCTCGGCCACGTCATTTCCCACGTGTCCGGCGAGCCGTACCAGCGCTACATCTCCCGGGAGATTCTGGCGCCGCTTGGGATGAAAGATACTCGCTGGGAATTCACCGAGGTGCCATCGGGCAAGCTCGCCCTGGGCTATCGCGTCGATGGCACCGGCTGGCAACTCGAGCCTTTGCTGCACGATGGCAGTTACGGCGCCATGGGCGGCCTGGTCACGACGGTCCGTGATTTCACTCACTACATGAATCTCCACCTCGCCGCCTGGCCCGCCCGCAACGAAACGGACGGCGGCCTCGTCCGCCGCGCCACCCTGCGCGAAATGCACAAGCCGGCCGAGATCACCAGCCTCACCGCCAACGCGAAAAACCTCGCCGGCGAACTTGCGCCCTTCGCGGCCGGCTACGGTTACGGCCTGCGCTGGACCATGGATCACAAGCACGTCGTGAGCGTCGGACACAGCGGCGGCCTCCCCGGCTTCGGCAGCAACCACACGCTCTATCCGGAACACGGCCTGGGAATCATGTCGTTTGCCAACCTGACTTACGCCGGCACGAGCGCCGTCAACACCAAGGCCGGCGCCATGCTGATCGAGCAGGCGCGATTGCCGCGCCGCACGCTCCCGGCCTCGCCCATCCTCCGGAAGCGCCAGCACCAGCTGGCCGAACTGTTGCAGTCGTGGGATGCGTCGCTCGCCGCGACCATCGTCGCGGAAAATTTCTTTCTGGATCGCTCCCGCGAGGCGTGGATCAAGTCCTCGCGGGCAACCTTCGCCCGCGTCGGCGCCATCAAGTCCGTGGGTGAAATCACTCCCGAGAACCAGCTCCGCGGGACCTTTGCACTGCTCGGCGAGACGGGGCGCGTCGACGTCTTCTTCACCCTCACTCCGGAAGACGATCCCCGCGTGCAACAGCTGCGTCTGACGTTTGTCGCGTCGCCTTAAAACGACGGCCTTTCGTGCTGCGTCACGAAATATCCAAACTCGGTCTTCCTGCCGCCCTCGCCTCGATCGCGGCGATAATCTGGTGGAGCCGGGCCCGTACGCGCCTGGTCTCCCGCGCGGCCCAGACTCGCAGCAGTGGCAGCCAGTCCGCGTCCGCTTCGGCGCCGACGAGGTCGGCGAGCAACAGCACGGTGTTTTGATTCCGCCCCTGGAGATCCACCAGCACCGGGGGCGGTTCGAACGCGGCCCCTTGCCGCACGGATTGTACCTGCGTCCGGAGCGCGGACAGCCACTCTTCAGCGGCGAAGCGCATCGCGAGCTGCAAACCATATTCCGAATAGGCGAGCAGAGGGAAACCGTCGTGGTCTTCGAGGCGCAGGATGTCATCGGCGATCAACGCGTCGATTCGCGCCAGCACCTCTTCTTGGGACACCCCCGCGAAGTACCCATAGCCCCGGGCCTGCTCCACGCCGTGCTGCAACACGCGCTTGGCCCGGCTGCCCCGCAGCGCCAGCGCGAGCGTCGTGCGGCCCACCCGGCCAATCAGCGAGTCGGCGACGCCGAGAATGGCCCGGAGATCGGCTTCGGGGAGTTGGTAAGACTTTCCGGTCTGCGATGGCATGGCGTGGCGTTGGCGCGCGATCACAAGAGGTAATCGCCAAGGCGAAGACAAAAGGAAAATCCCTCCCGCGCGCATCGTCTGGCAATACCGGAGTCGTTTGCCGCGACTACGCACCCCGCGTGTCTGGCATTGAACTCGCACCGTTGAACCCCTTGATTCGCACAACTTCCGCTGCATGAAAATCGCCGGCATCCTGTGTCCCAACGTCGTTCCCTTCAAAACGGACCGCAGCATCAACGAGGGCGAACTCCGCCGTTACATTTCCTGGCTCATCGAAAAAGGCATCAGCGGACTCTATCCCAACGGCAGCACCGGTGAGTTCATTCGCCTCAGTTTCGAGGAGCGCATCCGCGTCGTGGAGATTGTTGCCAGCGAGACCAAGGGGCGTGTGCCAATCCTGGCCGGCGCCGCCGAACCGAACCTCGACCTCGTACTCGAGGCTTGCGGCCGGTATGCCGACCTCGGCTGTCAGGCCGTCTCGGTCACCGGGCCTTATTACTACAAGGTCAGCCAGGAGAGCATCGAGCACTACTTCCGCGAACTCGCGCGCCGCAGCCCCATCGACATCCTCATCTACAACATCCCGCAATTCTCCAACGAGGTCAGCCTGGAGGTGGTGAAGCGGCTCGCGCTCGATTGCCCGCGGATCATCGGGACCAAGGACAGCAGCCGTGACATGCCGCGGTTCATGGCGACCCTCGAAGAAGTCAAATCGCAGCGGCCGGAATTCGTGTGTCTCATCGGCTGTGAGGAAATTCTTCTGCCTACGCTCCTGATGGGTGGCGACGGCGGCACCATTGCCACGAGCGGCGTCGCCCCGGAGGCGATCATGAAGCTCTACGACAATTTCAAGCGCGGCGACCTGGCCGAGGCGCGGCGCATCCAGTTCAAGATTCTGGAAATCATCAAGACCATGTTTGCGGCCGGAAACTTCCCGGAGGGATTTCGCGAAGGCGCGGCCCTCCGCGGTTTCGACATCGGGCGCGCCCGCCAGCCTCTCAGCGAGCGGGAGCAGGGCCATCTGGAGGACATCCGCTCCAAGCTGGCTTGTTTGCTCTCGGATTGCGGCTTCGCCGAAGCCGCTCATGCCTGCCGTCGTCCGTCATCCAGTCCGGCCTTGGCGCGCGTCGACATTGAACGCATCGTGCGCAACGTGATTCAGGATCTCGGCGCGGCCAAACGCTGAGCGGCTCCCATGCCTGTTCCCCCTCTCTGTCTGGGCTTCGCGGAAACCCAGTTCCTCAGCATCACCGCCATGGTCGCTGACGCCATGACCAAGGTCGCCAACGTCCGTCTGCTGGGATTGGAGCCGACCGGCTCCGAGCGAATTCTCATCCGGATTGCGGCTGACGCTCCGGCGGACATCCAGACGGCACTCGACATCGCGGAGGAAACCGCCGCGCGTCTCGGCAGCACCGTCACCACGACGCTGCTGGCCAATCCCGATGAAGCCATCCCGGCCCTGAATGCCGGCCCGCTCACTTTCAACAAGCTCTACGGTGGACGCGATGAACTCCGCCCCGCCGATCATCAGCCAAATCTCAAAACCACCATGAAAAACTCCTCCGAAGCCCTCGGCATCCTCGAAACCCAGGGACTGACCGCCATTCTCGAAGCCACCGACGCGATGCTCAAAGCCGCCAACGTAAAACTTGTCGGCAAGGAGAAGATCGGTGCCGCCTATGTAACCGTGATCATCCGCGGCGACGTGGCGGCGGTGAAGGCCGCCATCGATGCCGGCCAGCGCGCCGGCGCCCCGCTGGGCAAGATCATCGCCGCCCACGTCATCGCCCGGCCGCACGAGGATTTGGCCGCGCTGCTGCCCGGATAACCTCCCCTGCCGTTCCTGTCGAAATCGCGCACCTCTCGCCGATCTCGCCCCCACCCAAAAAAGAATTTCTCCGCCTCCCTCCGTCTTATGCCCTCCCTCCTCCCGCTCCTCCGTCACCTCATCCGCCTCGCCCCGCTCCTCGCACTCTCCCTGCCCGCAAGTCTCGTCGCCGCTGAAAACGCCGCTCCCCGCTGGAACATCCTCTTTGTTTTCGCCGACGACTGGGGTCGCTACGCCAGCGCCTACGCCGCCATCGATGGCAAGCCTTCCCTCAACGACGTCATCACGACCCCGCACGTCGACCGGATCGCGCGGGAAGGCGTCACGTTTCGCCACGCCTTCGTCAACGCCCCCTCGTGCACGCCCTGCCGCAGCTCGCTGCTGTCCGGACGTTATTTCTTCAACACCGGTCGCGGTGCGATCCTGCAGGGTGCCATCTGGGATGCCGCCATCCCGAGTTTTCCGCTCATGCTGCGCGAGGCCGGCTACCACATCGGGAAAAGCTACAAGGTCTGGAGTCCGGGCTCACCCGCCGACGCGCCGTTCGGCGGCCAGACTCACGCCTACGAAAAATCCGGCCGCGCCCCGAACAATTTTTCCGAGGAGACCGCCGAGCGCGTCGGCCACGGCCTGAGCGTGGCCGCCGCCCGCGCCGAAATCCTCGCGCAGGTGCGCGGTAATTTCGATGCGTTCATGGCCGACCGGAAACCCGGCCAGCCGTGGCACTATTTCTTCGGCACCACCACCACGCATCGCAAGTGGATCAAGGGCTCGGGCAAATCGCATTGGGGCATCGACCCGGAGCGGCTGAAAGGGAAAATGCCCGCGTTTCTGCCCGACGTGCCCGAGGTCCGCCAGGACGTCGCTGACTATCTGGGCGAATGCCAGGCCGTCGACGCGTGCCTCGGCGTCTTGCGCGAACGACTCGAAGCCAGCGGTGAACTTGATCGCACGCTCATCGTCATCAGCGGCGATCACGGCATGCCCGGTGTTCCCTCGGGCAAATGCAATCTCTACGACCACGGCACCGCCGTCTCCCTTTTCGTCCGCGTGCCTGGCGGCAAGGGCGGCCGGGTGATCGACGACTTTGTGCGCCTGCCCGATCTCGCACCGACCTTCATGGAAGTCGGCGGCGCCAATCCGCCCGAGGGGCTCTATGGCCGCTCATTGCTGAAGCTGCTCCAATCCGGTCGCAGCGGCCAGGTCGAAGCCGACCGCACCTGGGTGATCACCGGACGCGAACGCCACGTGGAGGATGCCCGCGAAGGCTACCTGCCCTACCCGATGCGGGCGTTTCGGACGAAAGACTTCGTTTACATCCGCAACTTCCGGCCTGACCGCACGCCGATGGGCGATCCCAAGACGGCCCTGGATCCGGCCACCCTCGCCGGACCCGCCCTCACCGAAAACACCCGGATTGGATTTGCCGACATGGACGGCAGTCCCACCAAGGCCTGGCTCATCGCCCACCGTGACGACCCAAAGTGGAAATGGCTTTATGAACATTCCTTCGGCAAACGTCCCGGGGAGGAACTCTACGATCTGCGCAAGGATCCGGATCAGGTGAAAAACGTCGCCGCAGATCCCGCGTACGCGAAGACCAAGTCGGAGATGTCGGCGCAATTGATGAAGCGCCTCACTGACGCCAAGGACCCGCGCGTGACCGGCGACGGCCTGACGTTTGAGCGCCCACCGTTCTCCGGCCCCCTCGAAGCGGGCGCGGGCGGAAAGGGTCAGAGAAAGAAAGCGGCGGACAAGAAGGCGGAGTAAGAGCGTGGTGCGAACACGATTCCCGCAGCCGCGAGCGTGAGTGAGTGGATGTCTTCCGACACGCCCAGGCTCGCGATCTGTCGGGAAACGCCGGTCAACATCGCGCCGAATTCATGACTTGGAGACGACCGGTCATGCGGACTTCGGTCGGGTTTTGGATTTTGGCGCAGCAGCGCCGGTAGGGCCCGACCTCCGGGCGGGCTGCGGTCGGGCGGACTTCTGACGGCCCGCCCGGAGGTCGGGCCCTCCCCTCGGAGTAGTTCGGACTCCACGAGACCTTGAAATCGATGGGGAACCCGACCGGCTGTTCGCGCCGACCAACAAAAAAGCCCGGCGCAGATGCGCCGGGCTTGGCAAATTCGAACGTTTCCGGAAGCCGCTTAGGAGGCGGCCACCATGTCCTTCTTGATCACCGGAATCGCGAAGGCCCCGCGACCGACGCGTTTGAGCAGGTGGTTCTTGTTCGCGGCCGCGACGATCTCCTTCTCCGAACCCACGAAGCGCTCGTTCGCGGCGTCGATCTTCAAGAGCGGCCCGACGACCGTCTTCGTCGTGTCGGCATCGACATTGTTGGCCTTCAGGTGCTCGAGCATGCGGGCGAAGGAATCCGTGGTGTTCTTGTCCGACTTGATCGCGTCGGCCAGAGTCGCGTTGGATTTTTCCGCGCCAATCAGGTAGGACACGTTTGCCAGATGGCAAAGCGCCGACGAGTAGTGGGCCTCGGCGACCAAGCCGTTCACGACTTTCCGGGTCTGCATGGCCTTGACGAAGTTGGCGCGGTGTTCGCCCAGGGTGTTCTTCGCGAGCTTTTGGATCACGGTGTTGCTGGCGTCGTAAATGACCACCGTGCCGTTTTCGCTGATTTGCAGGTGTCCGCCCTCGCATTGCACCACGACACCGACCGCCGCGCCCTTGTAGCGATCCATGGCGCGCATGCCCGCCTTCATCGGAAGCCCGCGAACCTCAAAAATCAAGGGTGCCTTCTCGTAGCCCAAAACCGAGATGAGCGTGTTGGGCGTCTCGGCATCATCGAGGTAGCCAAAACGACCGCCGAAGCTCATCACGTTCGGGGGCAGGCCGGGTTCGCCGAGGAACCAGCGCGCCACGTCCATCTGATGGATGCCTTGGTTGGTGATGTCGCCACCACCGTAATTCCAGAACCAATGCCAGTCGTAGTGTACCGAGCCCTTCGGCCCGTTGCGACGCGGCGCCGTGAGCGGAGCCGGGCCGGTCCAAAGATCGTAATCGATGCTGGCGGGCACCGCCTGCGGACCGGTCGTCTTGCCGATGCTGTCGCGCTGCTTGTAGCAGAGTGCGCGGGCCCACTGAATCTTGCCCAGTTTGCCGGAACGAACGAAAGCGATGGCTTCCTTGATGTCGTCAGACGAACGGTTCTGCGTGCCGGCCTGGACAATGTTCTTGGTGTATTTCTTCGTCGCCTCGACCGCCTGCCGGCCTTCCCACACGTTGTGCGACAGCGGTTTTTCAACATAGACATCCTTGCCGGCCTGAAGGCCCCAGATCGTCTGGAGCGAGTGCTGGTGGTTCGGCGACGCGAGCACCACCGCGTCGATATTCTTGTCTTCCAGCAGCTTTCGATAATCGGTGTAAGCCGTGACCTTGATGCCCTTTGCCTCAGTCTCACTGACTCGCTTGGCCAGCACCGCGCTGTCGACGTCACAGAGTGCCACCAAGCGCGTGCCCTTCATGTCGTAGTACGTTTTGATGTGGCCGGCCCCTTGCGCATTGATGCCGACGACTGCGACACGGATGTCGCCATTGGCGCTGCCTGCGGCGGGCGCCGTCTGGCCGTAAAGCCGGGTCTGGCCGGCGACAATCGCGGCGCCAGCGCCAACGACCGTGGTTTTGAGGAATTCTTTTCGGGTCCAGTTTTTCATGACTTGATTTCGATGACTTGAGGTTGAGGCAGCGCCGGGTCTAGCGGCAAAGGGGAGGGTGAAATGACAGGTTATTTTTTCAGAGTGCAGGGCGAAGGTCAACCCCGCGGTTCAAATGACGCAAACGGGGCCGGGGGGATTCAAAAATGTTGATCTCTGCGCTCGAATGGTCAGCCAACGCGGCGTGAGCCAAATTCAGCCGGAGGGCGTTTTACCGCTGAAAACGAAAACGCAAAAGGTGGAAACCGATGTCCTCATCGGGTTTTGAATCGTGCGCTCTCAAATCAGCCCGAAGGGGACATCGGTCTCCACCATGCATTGTATCGTTGCGGCTGAGCGTGCTCGTCTCAATCCGCTGCGCGCCTATTCGTGCCGATTTGGCCGGTTCATTTTCCAGGCGGATTCACCCCGGATTTCACGGATCGCCACGGATGGAAATCGTCGGACGCTTGACGCCGCGCCCGGGTGACCGAGGCTGGAGTCCTTGAACCCAAATACTCGCTGGGCCACGTCATCCCCGTGATCGATCGCCTGCTGTCCTCCGGCCGCATTCGCCGCGCCATCTGGCAACTGTGGTATCCATTCCTCACCCGCCGCCTGCAACAGGAGGATGTCCTGTTTCTCAATTACGCGTATGAGGAGGACCCGCCGCACGCCCTGCCCCTGGCACCTGCCGACGAGCCCAACCGGGCGTGCATCCAGCTTTACCACCACGTCGCCGCCCAGACCGAACTTTCGGGCCGGCAGATCCTCGAGGTGAGCTGCGGTCACGGCGGCGGAGCCTCGTACTTGACGCGCACCTTTCACCCCGCGGGGTACACCGGCCTCGACCTGAACCCCGCTGGCATCGCGTTCTGCCGTCAGCGCCACCGGGTGGATCGACTCGCGTTTGTGCAGGGCGATGCCGAGAACCTGCCCTTCGCCGCCGCCACGTTCGACGCGGTCCTCAACGTGGAAGCCTCGCATTGTTATCCGTCGTTCCCGCGTTTTCTCAACGAAGTCGCCCGGGTGCTGCGGCCCGGCGGGAAGTTCCTCTACGCCGATTTTCGCTTCGCCAACGGTCTCGCCGAATGGGAGGCCGCCTTCGCCGCCGCTCCCCTGCGGCTGCTGCAGACCCGGGTGATCAGCTCCGAAGTCCTCCGCGGCATGAATCTGAATTCCTCCCGCTCGCTCGATCTCCTCCAACGCCATCTCCCACGCTTTCTGCATGCGCTCGGCCGCGACTTTGCCGGCGTGCAGGGCTCGCGCCTCCATACCGCGCTCGCACGCGGCGAGCTGTCCTACCGCTCCCACCTCCGCGAGAAATCGGCCACTGCCCAAGGCTGATTCGCTCGGCGCACCGGCGCCGATCACCGGTAGCCCCGACTCAAGTCTGGCGGCAGCCGCCGAGCCAACTTCGCGTGCCCCCAGACGAAATCTTCCGTCCACCGCCCAATCTGGTGCTGCTGAAAGTGTCACGTAATACGTGACACTTTGAAGTTCGAGGCGGGCAAAAAGGGATCGACAGCCGCGAGCCGGTTCGAAAAAGGGCACTGGCCTTCGGCGCATGCGGCGCTCAGGTTCAACGCATTCGACGGGCCAACCGCTGCCGTCCAACCCGGTCCGCGTTCTCTTTCAAACCATGACCACCCTGCCCCGATCACTCCGCTCCCCTTGGATGATCCGTCTCAGCGCATTCGCGTTGTTCGCTCTCGGCTGTTTTCCCCTTCGCGCCCCGGCGGCGGAAGCCCCGGCCGCCGCCACCCTCTCCGGCAATGTCAGCAACGCCGGCACCGGCAACCTCCTCGAAGGCGCGCGGATCGATCTGCCGGCCCTCGGTTTCACCGTACTCACCGACAACACCGGACGCTTCGTCCTCAGCGGTGTCCCGGCCGGCACCCACGAGGTCGTCGCCACCTACCTCGGCCTGGATGCAGTCCGGGCCACCGTCACTGTCGCGGCCGGTCAGCTCGCCACGCGCAATTTCGATCTCACCTCCGGCATCTACAAACTCGATGCCATCACGGTGACCGGCGAGCGCGAGGGCAACGCCGCTGCCCTCACCGCCCAGCGCAACGCCACCAACGTCAAGAACGTCGCGTCCATCGACGCCTACGGCAATCTGCCAAATATGAACGCCAGCGAACTCGCCGTGCTCCTGCCCGGGGTCGCCGGCAACCTCAGCGACGAGGGCAACATCATCGGCTTCACCGTCCGCGGCATGACCAGCGGCAGCAACACCATCACGGTCGATGGCGCGCTTCTGGGCAGCCAGGGTGGCGACAGCCGCCAGACTCGCATCCACACCATCACCGGTTCGATGTTCGACTCCCTCGAGGTCACCAAGGGCCACACGCCCGACAAGGAGGCCGGCTCGCTCGGTGGCACCATCAATCTCAAGAGCCGCTCCTCGCTCAACATGAAGGAAAAGCGCCGCGTCACGTACAATTTCTCCGCGCGCATGGCGCCTCCCGGCACCGAACAGATTCCGATGCGCGAGCAGCACCGCACCCATCCGCTGCTCAACGTCGCGTACCAGGAGGTCTTTGGCGTTTTCGGCGGCGAGCGCAATTTGGGCGTGGCGCTCAACCTCTTCTACAGCGAGCAGGCACTCGGATCCTTCAGCACCACGCGCGACTTTCAAAATGTTTCGACCACGCCCGCCTACGTCTGGGACTACCGCACGCAGGATAATTACAACAACCGGAAGCAAACGAGCGTGAGCGCCAAGTTTGACTACCGGCTTTCGGCCAGCACGAAACTCTCGCTCAATACGATCTACAACGACGCCTTCGAGCGCTTCCGCCTGCGCTACTATTTCCGCGCGTTCACCGGCAGCCAGACCACCGTGCCCAGCGCGACTTCGGGGGTCATTCCCGGCTTCACCGACCGCCTCACCCAGGTGCGTCCGATCGCCGCCTCGACCATCAGCATCCAGTCGCAGATGTCTAATTTCTTCCACCGCCAGCGCCACTTCGATCTCGGCGCTGAACAGCGTTTCGGACCGCTCGAACTCGATTACAACGGGGTCATCAGCCGCGATTCCATCAGCAGCGGTTCCGGCCTCGGCGGCGATCTCACCAACCAGGTGACCGGCGTGGGCTGGATTCTCGATCGCACCAAGTCCGATCTTTATCCGACCTTCACCCAGGCCGGCGGGCCCGACATTAGCAACCCCGCCAGCTACCGGCCGACCACTTTCGTGTTTAATGACAACAAACCCGTGCACGAGATCAGCGAACTCCGGGCCAATGCGCGCTATCGACTGCCCTTCAATCACTCCATCTTTGCCAAAGTCGGCTACCGCTGGCGCGAGGAGGTTGCCGGCGCCCGGGTCAATAAGAACCGCCGCTACAATTTCACCGGGACCAACTCCGGCCAGCTGCCCACCGATCCCACGATCAAGACATTTGGCGACCACAAGACCGGCCTGAAGATCCCGGCGTGGAACGCCAACGCCCTCGCCCGCGACCGCACGCCCCTCGATCCCACCCTGTGGAGCGAGGACCGTTATTTCGCGGCATCATCGCAATACACCGGCGTCCGCCTGGTGACCGAAACCGTCCACGCCGGCTACGGCATGATGCAGGGCAAGATTGCCCGGACGGGATTTATCGCCGGCGTCCGCGTGGAGGAAACCCGGGACGAAAGCTGGGGCTGGGTACGTTCCCGGGTCGGCAGCACCGCCGCCCAGCAGGCCGCCGATCCCATCGGCTCGGCGCAGCGCGATTACGCCAACAACCGGCGCGAGGTCGACGGACGCTACACCAAGTCCTTCCCCAGCGCCCACGTGACCCAGGATCTCCTGCCCAATCTCAAAGCCCGCCTGAGCTGGTCGAACAGCTTCGGCCGCCCGCCCCTCAACAACAGCTATCCGAGCGAGAGCGTCAATGAGACAGCCCAAACCCTCACCATCAGCAACCCTGCGCTGAAACCGCGGCTGGCCGAAAATTGGGATGCCGCGCTGGAGTATTATTTCGAACCCGTGGGCAACGTATCCATCGGCTGGTTTCACAAAATCATCCGCGACTATAGCGTCAGTGGCATCCTGTCCGGCACCGTCGGGACCGGGACCGACAACGGCTACAATGGCGACTACGCCGGGTTTGGCATCCTCACCAGTCAGAACCTCGGCACCGCGATCGTCCAGGGCTGGGAGTTGAGCTACAGCCAGCAGTTCAGCTTTCTGCCGGGCTGGCTGAAAGGCCTCGGTGGCGGCGCAAACTTCACGGTTCTTGATACGCACGGGAATTTCGGCGGCACGGTTGAGCGCAAGAAGGGCGAAGTGCCGGGCTTCATCCCGTTTACCGCCAACGCCAATCTCAACTGGCGCCACCGCGGCTTCAGCGCGCGCCTCATCTGGAGCCGCACCGGTGAGTTCATCAACGCCTTCACCGCCGCCGGCTCCGGCCGAAATCAATACACCCGGCGGCGCACGATCACGAACTGCGGCGTCGCGTACCAGATCCGTCCGGCACTTTCGCTGACCCTCGATGTGGGCAATGTCTTCAATACGCCGCAGGTGTTCTACCGCGGCATCGCCGATCAAATCTCCGAATACCGCATCCCGGGCACGACCGTCACCTTCGGCGTGAGCGGGCGCTTCTGAACGATCGTTCTCGTTCCTCGTAATCGTTCTCGTTCTCCCGGAAACGGCACGCGCCGCGTCAAATCCGGGGGAGAACGAGGAACGCGTCGGCGTTGGGCCGGCGTGCCTACTTCCCCTCCCGCGCCCACTGCTTCATCTGCGCGATGTTCTTCTCCGTGACCGTCTCGCCCTTGCCCTTGTTCGCCCGGCCGCCGAGATAAACCTCCATGTCGCTGTCGTACATCGCCTCGGATTCCGGGCCGCGATCACCGGTCTCGGCCATCCAGCGGTCGAGCCGCGCGCGCAAGGTTTCGAGCGTGCCGCGCTGCGCGGGATCGCCCGCGAGGTTTTTCACCTGCCAGCGATCCGTCGTCCATTCGTAGAGCTCCTCCGCCGGACGCGTCGGCCGGAAGAGGAGTTGCTCCGTCAACCGGTCGAGTTTGCCCGCCGCGTGCAGGGTGCGGAGCGTCTGCACGATCGACTTGCCGTCCTTGTACGCGTTGGGCTGCAGGTGGGGGCGCTGCGGATGGAAATTGCGGATGTAGAGAAACCGATCGCTCCGCACGCTGCGCAACCGCTCGACGGTCTCGTCGCAACGATCGCGCGCGGCAAAGGCAAACTCCCGCGGCCGGTAGGCCGCCGCGAACACGTTTTTCGCCTGCATGCCCCCGGGCAGCGGCACACCGGCGGCGGCGAGGGAGATCGGCGTGAGGTCAATCAGCTCGATCAGGTCTTCACGCACCTGACCTCGCGGAATGCCCGGTCCGCGGACGACGAACGGCACGTGCGTGCCCTCGTCATAGAGAAACTGCTTCCCGCGCGCGTGGCTGATGCCGTGGTCGGTCGTGAAAATCACCAGCGTCTGATCGAGGATGCCTTCTTTTTCCAGCCGCGCGATAACGTCGCCGACGTGTTTGTCGGTGAAGCGCACTGCATCCAGGTACGCCGCCCAGTCGCGCAGCATCACCGGGTCGCGCGGATAATAGGGCGGCAACACGACTTTCGCGGGATCGGTCGCGCCACCCAGCTCCGCCCGGGCGCGCTCAGCCAGGCGCCGGGCGGTCTCGTCGGAACCACCGCGCAGCTTGCCGCCCCCTGTCATCACCTGCATAAAAAACGGCTGGCCCGGCTTCCTTCCCGCCCAGTCGCTGCTGTCATACATCGCGGGGCTCCATTCGAAATTATAGTCGGTCTTGCCGAGGCCGTCCCCGCCGCCCTTCCGTTCGGCTTTCGTCTTGCCCGTCCGGCTTGTATTCGGAAGCCCGCTACCAATGCAGGTGTAATAACCCGCCTGCTGCAGCCGCCGCGGGGTCGGCGCGACGCCGTCCGGCAGCAGAATCTTCTCCACTCCGCGGCCGCTGCGGTGATGGTGCGCGCCAATCGCGGTCTGGTACATCCCGGTGATGAACCCCGAGCGGCACGGCGAGCACACCGGCGCCGCCGTGAACGCCCGGCTGAACCGCGTGCCTTCACGCGCCAGCCGGTCGACGTGCGGCGTTTCAATCAGCTTTTCACCGTAGCACGAGAAATTCGGCGACATGTCGTCGGCGATGAACCAGAGGATATTCGGCCGGGCCGCGGCGGCGGAAGCCAGCGGAGGCACGAGCGCCAAAACGAGGCTCGCCAGCGGGAGGATTTTTTTCATGGGGAGGGGAAGCCAGCTTCGGACCGAAGGGGCGCCAACGACAAGCCCAGATCCCCGGGGCCGGTCGATCCGCGGAAAACCCACCCGGGAAACTTGTCACGTATTACGTGACAAGATCGATGGAGGCGGGGTGCCCTCACCCCGCGCAATCGTTCAATCGGCGGGTGAGGGCACCCGCACTCCATAAGACGGATTCCGTAAACTGGCAGACGCGCCCGCCCTGCCCCTGCACTCGCGGGAATTTTCCTTCCGCCGAGGCGCGAACCGCGTAGTGGTAAACCTCCGCGCCACGGCCACCTGGCTCGCATTCCTCTCCCACGTTTCCATGATCCATCACCCTCTCCGCGCCTCGCACGTCACCCGGGCCTGGCTGACGCTGGCAGCTTGCGCGCTGGCCTGCGCCGTCCCCGCCGCGGAGCCCAAAGCACCGAGGGCAAAGAAAGCCCCGCAGGCTGCCACCGCCCAACCAGCATCGTCCGCTTCCTCGCCGCTCGCCGACTGGGTCGAACCCAATTTCCCCTTCTTCTCCTCGGTGCTCGATGCGCGGAAGGCGGGCGCCGGCCTCCCCGCTGACAATCTCTCGCCGCGCGGCCTCGTGCTGAACCTTGGGAGCAATTGCTGGGCCTGCTTCGATCCCGACCTGTTGCGCGTCGTCGCCCTCTGGCGCGGCAACGGCGTCAGCCCCACCGCCCTCGCCCCGGGCTCGTATCACGACATCTCCCGGAAAACTCCCGGCGGCCAGGAGGGTTTGCCGCGACCCGACGGCAGGCTGTGGATCGCCACCGGCATCTACCCCGGGTGGCAGACGGGCCTCACCCTTTCACTCGCTGACCCGCGCGAGCCGGCGCCCAGCCCCGAGGAAGTGGGCCGCGGCGCGCTGCCGGAGGCCCTGGGGCGCTTCAACTCCCTGCGCCTCGTCGGCGACACCGTCGTGCTCGAGTACACCGTCGGCGCCACCAGCGTGCGGGAGTGGCTGACCGCTTCCGGTCCTGCCGCACAGCCGACCGTCGAGCGCCACTTCCAAATCGCCGCATCGGGCGAGACCCTGCGCCTCGTGCTCGGCGTGAAATCAGCCGCGACCGTGCTGTCGCTCGGCGTCGCACCCGACTCTCAGGGCGGCGTCGAACTCGTGACGGAAAACAATGTCGCCAGTGTCCGCTTGCCCGCCCGCCGCGCTCCGTTGAATTTCGCGGTCGCCTTCGTGAACGGTCCCAACGTCTCCGTCGCTCCGGTGGCGGTCCGACCCTTGCCCAGCGGTCCACCCACGCCACGCTGGCCGCAGGAAATCGCTACGACCCTCACGCCTTCGGGGACCAAGGCGGCCTATGTCGTCGACCACATCGACCTGCCGGAGATCAATCCATGGCGTCGCGCGGTGCGGCCGTCTGACATCCAGTTTTTCAAGGACGGCACCGCGGCCGTCGTAACCATCGACGGCGACGTCTGGCTTCTGCGCGAGCTGCACAAGTCCAGCGGCCAGGCCTACTGGCGGCGCTTTGCCTCCGGCCTGCACGAGCCGATGTCGCTCGTGATTCGCGACGAGGAACTCTTCGCCTTCGATCGCAACGGCCTCTGGCGCCTGCGCGACACCAACGGCGACGGCGAGGCCGACGTCCACGAACTGTTCTCCAACGCCTTCGCACAGACCGCCGACATGCGCGAATTTCCCTCGCAGGTACGGCTCGCGCCCGGCGGTGAATTCGTGATCGCCAAGGGCGGCCAGCAGGCGACCACCCAAGGAAAACACAACGGCAGCGTGCTGCGCATCTCCGCCGACGGGACGCGCTCCACCGTGCTCGGATACGGTTTTCGTCAGCCCAACATCGGCGTCAACCCCCGCACCGGCCTCGTCACCGCGAGCGATCAACAGGGCCAGTACATCCCGTCGACCCCCCTGCACATCGTGCGCGACGCGCAGTTCTACGGATTCCTCGCGCCCTTCGTGCCGCGCCAAGAATATCCCGCGCCCATTGCCGAGCCGCTCACCTGGCTGCCCCACCCCGTCAATGCCTCGGCTCTCTCGCAGGCGTGGCTCCACGACGCCCGCCTCGGGCCGCTGAACGACACGCTGGTCCACATCGGCTATAACAAGCCCGAGTTGTTTCACGTGCTTTTCAACCAACGCGGCACGCGGCCGCAGGCCGCGGTCGTGAGCATCACCCGCGCCTTCGAGTTCCCGCCGCTCAACGGTTCGGTCAACCCGGCCGACGGTCTGCTGTACATCGCCGGTTTCCAGGTGCTCGGCTGGGGCAACATCATCGACGTGCCCGCCGGCCTCGGCCGCGTGCGTTACACGGGCGGGCCCGTGACCCTCCCGCGCGAAGTCGTGCCGATGGACCGGGGCGTGCTGCTGCGCTTCGAGGTGGCCCTCGATCCCGCCAAGGCGCGCGACCCCTCCAGCTACTCGCTCCAGTCGTGGGCCTACGAGCGCACCTACAAGTATGGCTCTCCTCAATACAAGGCCGACGGCACGCCCGGACAGGACGCGTTGACGGCCAGCAGCGCCTACCTGGCGCCCGACAGCCGCAGCGTGTTCGTGGGCGTGCCCGGGATGAAGCCGGTGATGCAGCTCCGCATCGGCTGGTCGCTCGCAACCGCCGGAGGGGCGCGCTTCGACGACAACGCCTACACGACACCGTACGAACTCGCGAAATTCGATTCGCGGGCGGAAGGCTTCGGCGACCTCACGGTCGATCTCACGCCACGCGCGGCGGCGGTCCAGGCCAGCGGCCCGGTGACCGCCGAAGAAGGCGGCCGGTTGTCGCAGCTCTTCGCCTGCATCACCTGTCACGGCTCAAACCTCAATCCCGCCATCGCCCGCTCCGGCCCGCCCTGGCAGGGACTCTACGGCACGGAGCGAAAGGTGTTTGTCGCCGGAAAAGCCAGCCAGGTGCAGGCCGACGAGACCTATCTCCGCGAGTCGATCCTCGACCCCACCGCCAAGGTCGCCGCCGGATTCGAGAAGGGCGAATACGCCATGCCCAGCTACGCCGGCGTGCTCAACCCTTCGCAAATCGAGGCGCTGATTCTCTATATCAAGAGCCTGCAATAACCCGCGCCGCCAGCGGTTCCCCCTGCGTCAAGTTAACTCGGATCCTTCCGGCTCAAATCCGCCGGCCGGCCACGGTTGATCTCACTTCCCGCTCCACCGCCGGTATTCCTCCGCGCAGTCTTCCGGGCTGACGAATCTCTTCCACACCAGCCGCCCCTTAAAGCCGTAGGTCCGGCCCGCTTCAACCCGGTGGATCACGTACTGGAAATCCCACGCGGGGCGCGGGCGTTTGGGCACCTTGAACTTGAACAGGCTGAAACGGATTTCGTCCTCGGGCGTATGCAGCCGGTCGAACATGAGGACGAAAGCCATGTCGCGAACCGCGCGGCCGTAGTAGAACGGCGCCGTGAAGCGCGGCCAGTCGTAGCTCCAGAGGTTGAGCTTGAAGTTGTGGTCGGCATCGTAGGCGAGGTCCGCCGCGGGTGCGCTGCGGTAGGTGCCCCCGCTCCGGTGGTCGGCGTGGCCCGGCGGTGCTTCGGCGCGAATCCACCGCTCCGGTGCACCGGGCGCCTCGATGCCGCGGAAATGCAGGGCGATGTCGGCCACATCATTCATGTAGTCCGCAAAAAACAACACCGCGTACCCGCGCCGGCCGAACAACTCTGGGCGGTGCGCCTGACACTGGAACTCGAAATCGAGGTAGTGCGGCGGCCGCACCGTGTACTTGAACGTCGATGACAACGACCACGGATCGTCCTCCGCTTTGCGCACCAGCACGGCGGAAGCGCTGCCGGGCAGGTGTTGCAGTTCGTAGCGGCCGTGGCGCGACGTAAACGAGTTTGCCTGGTTGGGATGCCCGGAGATTACATGCTCGAAATTCAACCCCGCGGAGGCGCCCGCGGCGTCGGGATCGAACGCATCGAAATCCCCCGCCGCCGCGACGTGGAAGAGCGAATCGACCCCGCTGAGGGAGGTTTTG
Source organism: Opitutaceae bacterium (assembly GCA_005792355.1). GTDB lineage: Bacteria > Verrucomicrobiota > Verrucomicrobiia > Opitutales > Opitutaceae > ER46. Next base: position 21,524 of record SXSC01000090.1, on the reverse strand, counting down.
GGTGACCCGGTGTTGTCCCGCAATCGGACGGACAACTCGCCGAGGCGGATCGAGGTCGTTTCGACAATTTCCCCGTGCGGAGCCGGTTCGGCGGCGCTCGTCCCGTTCACCCCGAGAAGCCAGGTTCCGGCGAGAAACGCAAATTGAGCGAAACGCCGTGTAAAGCTTCCGCAATCGGAGGTGTGGCCGGGTGATTTCCTCACGCGGGATCAAGTAACCGCCCAAGGCTTCGCGGGCGATTCGAATCCCGGTCTTCACCGCCCCTGTAGAACGCAAACGCGCTCCCTGCCAAGGCCGGTGCAAGGAGGCCCGGCGAAGTCCAGGCCCTGCCGGTCAGCTTTCCTTACTTCGCAGCCAACCGCACCTGCACGGGCTGCTCGCCGCCGGGCGCGGGGAAACGGATGGTGTGCGTTCTCCCGCCAAGCGTGATCTCCGCGGTCGTTCCTCCGCCGCCGGAATCAACGCGCTTCGCCTGCCACTTCGCCGCCTGACCTGCGCGATGCGGCACCAACACGGTGACGACGCCGAGCGCGGTCCGCTTCTCCGTCGTGCCCGCCTCGACGTGCCAGATGTTCGGAAACTCCCGCGACGGCGCCGGCTTGAATCCATCCGTCTGCGCGAACGCGAGCGGCACCGGCGACAAGTACGCGACCTCGAGTCCCGCGCCCGGCTGATCGATCCGCAGCCGCGCCGCCGCCTCGTCGATCGTGAATGCCTTCAAGCCATGCAGCATGAATTGAAACGTCGCCGGCTCGGGCGCCACGAGTTCGTCGTAGAACACGACGAGGGGATTCGTGCCTTTCACGAACACCACATGGCGCCACGCCTTTTGGAGCCGCACCCCGTAAGCCAGTGTCGCGTCGCCCGCGATGTAATCGTAGGCCGGCGTGAGTTGTTCGCGCACGATCCGCCCCGTCGAATTTACCGAGTGCGGCAGCTGGCCCTCGCCGTTGACAAGCACCGCGTTCTGCGCCCGCGTCGTGTGCACGAATTCGTAGTGAAATTTGCTGCCGTGCAGATCGCGGTAGCCGTTCGCGACGAGCAGCGCCTCGCCATAGGCGTTCAGGAGGAACGAATTTTGCGGATTATGTCCGTGGCTCTGTGACCCGAACGGGCTCGCCTTGAACGCGAGGTGCACGTCTTCGCGGCTGTCGAGCAGCGTGGTGTGCAGACTGGCCACGCCAATTCCGTGAAAAACCTTCGAGGGCGGCAGATCGGCGGGCGGCCGCGGTGCCGGCATCGCTGGGAGATTTGCTCGGTAGAGGAAGCCGAGAAAGCCACCGTTCTCGCGCATGCCATTTTCCTTCGCCCACCAGCGCCAATATGCGGCGTTGCCGCCATCGCCACTCGCGCTGCGCGCCCGCACATGGTACTCGATAAAACTGGGCGCCGTGATCGCCCGGAACGACAAATCCCCAAAGCCCGCGTTGGGCGAATGCGGCGGCGCGAGGTACAACGGATAGTCGCCGACCTGCGCGAAGAACGGCTTCTTCAGCCCGTCGAGGCCGAGCGCCGACTGCGCCACCTGCAACCACCAGACCGTCTTGTTCTGGTAGCCGCTCCAGTAGCTCACGCCCTCGTGCCAGCCCCCGTCGTCATCCGACCACACGGGATAACATGCGAAGAACTTGTTCACCGCGTAGTCGAGCCACTGCGGCGCCTCTGGGATCTCATCGAGAAACGCGATGCCCGTCTCCGCGATTTTGTGCCACACCCGGTTGGCATGGCTCCCGAAGGGCCGCTGCAGGTGCCCCACCCCGCGGGAAACCTCGCTGCTGTTCCACGCGTCGATCACCCGCTCGCGCATCGCCGCCTGGACCTTGGCGCGGTCCGCCGGCGTGAACATATCCCACGCCCAGTCGTACGCGCGCGCCGGACGGTAGAGCAGGGGTTTGCCCGCCTCGCAATTGAGCGTGAAGTTCGTGTTGCCCTTCGGATCCCACGAGGCGAGATGCAGCACCCAGCGGCGCGCCGCCTCACCGTAGGCTTTGTCTCCGGTCATCAAGTACACGAACGCGATTGTCTCGGCTTCGTCGCAAGCCTTCTCCGTCTGCACGCGATTCGGCCACCAGTACTTGATCAGTTCGGCGTTGTTTTTGTCGCGCGCCGATCCCTTGTGCTCCGGCTCCGGCGTCGGGCCGGCCTTGATGAACGCATCCGCCGCCTTCCGCAGCGCGGCGAACGCGGTCGCTTCACGTCCGCGCGCGAGTTCGCGCAGCCGTGGCAAATTTTCCGGGCGCAAGAAGAGCCGCGGGTGCGACTGCGGCACTTTCGCGCGTTGCTGCGCGAGCGTCGGCATTGGGAGCGTGGCCGCTCCGGCCGGGACCTCGACGCGGCGCGCCACACTCCATTCGGTGACCTCGTCCTTCGCCGTCACCGCCCGATACCGCCAGTAATACGTGCCCGGCGCAACAGCCTCCGAGTGCGTGTACGTCGGCCACACCACGCCCTCAACGGTAGTCGTCGTCGCCGCCGGGAACGCGCGATCCCGCGACCACTGCACCGCGTAGGTCGCCGCATTCGTCGGCGCGATCCAGGTGAACGACGGCGGATTCAACGGTACCGCCGCACCGTCGGCCGGGCGATAGCCCCACTCATCGGGTTTCGCCGGGCGCTGATCGATCGGCAGGGCCGCGATGCTCGCGCTGAAAAACAGCGCCGCCGCGGCACACAAGAGCAGTTTTGGAGTTTGCATCGTAGGGGTGGTAGCGCCGCGTGAAGCGAATGCTCCGATCCAAGACGACACCCCTGCCCGCGAAGTCACGCCGCATGCCGGCATATCTCCGGATTAGAATTTCATCTATTGGATGACATAAAGAAAAACGCAGCTGGTGGGTTCGGCGATTCTTCGGAATGGCTGACTATTCGAGCGCAGAAACCGCCATGTTTGTCACCATGATGGCATCAGAAACTAACGCGAAGCTCGCGGAGCGCGGAAAGCGCCCCTCCCGTTGTTCCCAGACCTACAATCCTGAAGCGTGCCGGCGGCGGGATGCGCCGTTGACGCCGCCCACCTGCCGGGTCCTGTATCGGCGCGAGACCGTTCCGCCTCGCCCCCTCTATTCCGCGATCCCGCTGAACGGCTCGCCCACCAACCTCACCCCAATCCATGAAAGCCACTTTACCGTTAATCCTCCTGCTCGCGTCGGTCGTCGGCTTGCCGCCGTCGACGCCTGCCGCCGCCGCCGACACCCCGCCGCCCCGTATCCAAACTTCGGCCACCGGCACGGTCACCGGCCAGGTGAGCAATGCCGCCACGCGTTCCTTCCTCGAAGGCGCCGTCGTCGAACTGTTGGGCACCAACCGCACCGTCCTCACGGATCGGGAGGGCCGCTATCAGTTCGGCGCCATGCCCGCCGGACCGGCGACCCTGATCGTGAGTTTCAGTGGGCTGGATCTACAGCGGATTCCGGTGACGGTGACATCCGGCGGAACCGTCGAGCGTAATATCGCGCTCACCTCGGAAGTCTACAAACTGGAAAAATTCACCGTGGCCGGGGAGCGCGAAGGGACCGCCCTCGCCGAGACGCTCCAGCGACACGCGCCCAACGTGAAGGCCGTGGTCTCCTCGGACACCTTTGGCAACGTGGCCGACGGCAACATCGGCGATTTGCTCCAGCACATGGCCGGGATGTCGGCCAACTACAACGGCCACGATGTGCGCCAGGTCAGCATCCGCGGCGTCGGACCCGAATTGAACGCCGTCACGATGGACGGCCTGCAGGTGGCGAGCGCCCAGTCCGCCAACGGCGGCCGCGCCTTCGAGTTCGATCAGGCGTCCCTCGGCAACATCGAAACCATCGAGCTGACGAAGGCGCCGACCCCCGACATGGACGGAGCCTCCATCGGCGGAAGCGTGAATCTGGTGACGAAGAGCGCCTTCGATCGCGCGGGCGGCCGCGTCTTCACCTACACCCTCGGCTTCATCACCCGCACCACCCACAAGGCCTCGGCCCCCACGTGGAAAGCGCCCATCGAGGGTTTTGGTCCCTCCATGAATTTCAGCTACTCGGATGTCCTCGGGGAAAAGCGCAACCTCGGCATCACGCTCACCGGCACGGTGCATAGCCAGCCGGGCGCCGGTTCGACCACGATCCAAAGCTATGAGCGAAAAAACGAGCCCGGCCCCGTCTATGATTTTTCGATGGGCCGGCGCGTCGAGAACGCCACCCGCTCCCGCGTCGCGAGCGGCTTGAAGGTGGACTACCGCTGGAGCGCGCAAACCACGATCTCCCTCAGCACGTCGTACAACTACTATTTTGAAAACCCCGACACCCGCCTGAGCACGCTCGCGACCGTCGGCGTCGCCACCGCCGCCACGCCGCAGGTTCTCGCCACCGTGGACGCGAGCGGCCGCCGTCTCAGCGGCGGGTACATCAATCCCAACTACAGCGATGGCGTCACCCGCGTGTACGCGCACCCGACCCTTTCGACCAATGCCATCTCGGTCAACGCGTGGGACAATTCCGGACGGACGATGCTGTTTCAGCCGATGGTGCGCCATCGCTTCGACGGTCTGCTCATCGACTACAGCGCGAGTTACTCCAACGCGGCGGCGTACAACGGTGTACCGCAAAACGTCGTCACCCTGCGACAGGGAAACATCGGCTGGACGGTCGACCGCTCCAAGGACGGCGTGATTCCGACGATCACCCAGACTGAGGGTCCGGACATGTACAATCTGAACAACTACACCAATCTGCTGATCACGCAGAACGACAAGCGCTCCACCGACACCGTGCTCGGCGGAAAATTCAACTTGAAGAAGGACCTGCGGTTCACGCTGCCGGCTTATTTCAAGACCGGATTCACCTACAAGCGACAGGAGCGGAAACTCTGGGGAGAAAACCGGCGCTACAACTACACCGGGCCGGACGGAATTTTGGGCAACACCGATGACAACCAGGACCTCGGGCAGTTCACCGATCGCACCGGCTATCATCGCCTCGACGAAAATGCCACGTACCGCGATCGCGGCGGGGCGCCGGTCTGGCCCACACCCTACGGCATCGCGCGCCACCTGAAAGAGAATCCGCAACTTTGGAAGGACGACGTGGCCTTCGGTGCTCCCACCAAACTGCAGGCCCTCAGGTTTGTCACCGAGCAGATCGGCGCCGCCTACTTCATGGGTCACATCCGTCTCGGCCAGGTGTCGCTGCTGGCCGGCGCCCGCGTCGAGGACACGCGGGTCGCGGGCGAGGGTCCGTTGAATTACATTTCTCCGGCGGAGAAGGCGCGTCGCGCCGCGTGGGTCGGCGTGGTGACCGATGCCGAAACGGTGCGCCGCGCCGAGGCCCAGTTCGGCGGCCGGGCCACGAATCGCGGCCAATACCGCGTGGTGTTGCCCGGGGTTCACCTGAAGTACGAGCCCATCGCCGGACTCGTGACGCGCGCCAGCTGGTCGACCGGACTCGGTCGCCCGACCTTCGGTTCGATCATCCCCAACGACACCGTGAACGACGACACCATGCGCGTGACCGTCAGCAACCCGAACCTCGAACCGCAATACGCGAACAACTATGACTTGTCCGCGGAGTACTACTTCCGGCCGCAGGGTTCGCTTTCCGTGGGCGCCTTCCGGAAGAAAATCAAGGACTACATCTACACCGACAGCAGCCAGATCATCGGCAACGGCACCGACAACGGCTTCGACGGCCAGTACGCCGGCTATGGGCTGACCACGCAGGCCAATGGCGGTTCAGCGAAGATCGAAGGCCTCGAGTTCAGCTACCAGCAGCAACTGACCTTCCTGCCCGGTTGGGCCAGGGGATTCGGCTTCAATGCCAACCTCACGTTTCTCAGGACCGAGGGAAACTACGGCGGTACGGCGGTGCTCACGACGAACAGCCTGGCGAACTTCGTGAAGAAGACCGGCAACCTCGGCCTGAGCTACCGCGGGCACGGTTTTGACCTCCGCGTGCAAGCCGTCCATCGCGGCGAATACCTGACGAGCAATTCGACCAACCCCGCGCTCGTGCAGTACCAAAAGGCCAAGACCTCGTGGGGTTGGAAATCGCGGTATGCCGTATCGAGGCGACTGAGTGTTTTCCTTGATCTGGACAACATCTTCTCCGTTCCGCTCGACACGATCTACGCCGCGTATCCGGACCGGATCGTAAACAACCGGACGTTCCCGATGAAGATTGTCGCCGGCCTCACCGGCCGCTTCTGACAGGCCCAGTCGTGCAAAGACGGTTGATGGTGCGCAGGCGTTGGCGGCAAAAAAGATCAAAACCGCTTAACCACGAGCGGACACGAAAAACACATATTCGGAGCAGGCCGTGCCCGGAATCGCGCGGAGATTCTGGGGCACCGGCCGGTGTCTGATTTCCGCGCATCGTCGCGCACGTATTTTCATTCGTGTCGTTTCGGGTCCATTCGTGGTTGAACCGCCTGGGTCCGGCTGAGCCGGAAATCTTTGTCATCCATTGGATGACAAACCCGCGGGGATTCCGTCCGAAAAATCTTCCTGCGATCCAATCTTCCTACCTCCAAGGCTCCCGGAATTGAGGCAGGAAGATTAAGGGGAGGAAGATTTTCAAACCCCGGCCGGCGGAGCAAAGCATCCCCGGTTGCAAACTCCGGATTATTTGTCGGAGCGGGTTTACCCCGCGATGCATTCGCTCCGATGAGGAATCACGGGGTAAACCCGCTCCTCCACCCATCCAAGCCACGCATCCAAGCCGACGTTCCTGCCACGCTGGTTGCTCCCGCGCGGAGCGCCTCGATAAAACGATCTGACGCCGGGAATTATTTCGACTCCGGCACGCCGGTTCGGTCATTTTCCGGCGACCCAGGTGGCGCGCACCGCCCCGCCGTCCGCGGAGTCCCCGTCCGCCGGCCCGCGCGGCCAGCCGTCCTCCCCCACCAACCAAACCCCATCCGATGAACGTCCCAGCCTTTCGTCAGCGAAACCTCGCGTGCACCGTCGCGCTCCTCGCGACCGCCTTGGGCAGCCCGCCGACCACATCGGCGCAAACCGTCGTCGCGCCGGCCCCCGCCGCCCCCACGCCCGCCAGGTCGGATCCCGTCACCCTCAGCCCGTTCGAGGTCACGGCCAATGCCGACGTCGGCTACGAATCCTCGACCGCGATGAGCGGCACCCGCACCAACGAGGCACTCGCCAACCTCCCGAATTCGATCTCGGTCATGAACGCCGAATTCATGGCCGATCTCGGCATCACCGATTTTTTCCAGGCGGCCGAATTCGCCGTCGGCGCCGACAATATCTACAACGACAACATGCAGGTCGGCGCGCCCGTCGGCGCCCGCTCCGGCAACCAGATCAATTTCCGCGGTCTGCCGTCGGTCCGCCAGCTCAAGGACGGCTTCCCCACCTACACGCCGCAGGATTCCTACAACACCGAACGGATCGAGATTTCCCGCGGGCCCGGCGGCATCGCCTACGGCGACACCGACGCCACCGGCGTGATCAACCTCACGAGCAAACGCGGCCAGTTTCGCAACGAGAGCGAGGTGGCGGCCCGGTTCGACGATCGCGGCTCCCGGCGGTTCACCCTGGATCTCAACCGCACGCTGGCGGCCAAGACGCTCGCCGCGCGGCTCAACCTGATCGATTCCAACCTTGAGGGCTGGCACGAAAACACCAATCGCGAGCTCCGCGCCGCGGCGGGCGCACTGCGCTACCAGCCCTTCAAGCATGGCCGGACCGTCGTCGACGCCACCTACGAGCGGGGCGACATGACCACCCATCTCAGCCACACCGCGTTGAACAACCAGATGGCCGCCTACGTTCCAGGCAGCGGCACCATCGCCCGCGACGCCAATCCCAACCTCACCGGCGTCCAGACCAACGGCGTCGGCATGGCCCGCCTCGCCGCGCCGCCCACCGCCACCGCCGACGCGCATGCGTGGACGATGATCGGCGGCCAGTTCTACAATCTGCAGACCATGGGCACGACCGATCCCTTTCCGGTCTATCGCATCTCGACGATCATCCAGGGGGCCGCCGCCACCAGCGCGACCGACCCGCAAAACCCCAGCCGCATTCCCATCTTGCCCATCCCGGTCTCGTGGTATCCATTGCATCAGGACTGGGCCGGTCCGGACGCCGGGGTCGATTACGGCTACCAGGCGGCGAATCTCTCCGTGCAGCACCGGGTGTCCCGCCAGTTCGACGTCTGGCTCGCCTACAACCGGCAGGACGAGACCACCGCGCAAAGCCTGACCCGCAACGGCAACATCGCCGGCGGCAACGTGCGCGCCGTCTTCGTCGACGTGAATCCGCGGCTGCCCGATCCGGCTTTCCCCACCGACCCCATGCGCACGATCGCCAACCCGAATTACGAGCGGCAATTCATCGGCGGCACCATCACCCGCCGGCTCGAGGAGCACAACATCGAGTCCGTGCGCCTCATCGGGGTCTACAATCTCGAGTTGGGCAAAACCAGCCACCGCTTCATCCTCAGCGCCAATCATCGCGACGAAATCTACCGGATCCAAAACAGCAACTGGGGTCTCACCAAGGAGGAGATCGCCCGCCGCGGTTACACCGGAGTCGGCGCGCGTCTCGCCAACAACGTCGTCACACCCTGGTATTATTTCAAGGAGGGCAACGGCGACAAATTGAAGGTCCCGCGGAGCCCGGGCGTGCTCGACTACTTCATCAACGGTTCCGGTGGGCTGCAGTATTTCGATCAGTCGCTGAGCACCGGCGTCTTCCAGCACCTCGGCACATTTTTCAAGGGCCGGTTGCACACCAGCCTCGGTCTCAGCCGCGATCATTGGAAACAGGCGGCCAACCTCCCCACCCGCGCTTTCGGCGACTTCCAGGAATTTCGTTTTGTCGATGCCGCCGGCATTCCCCTCGACCACAACGCCGCCAACATCCCGACGATGCCGCTCGCCGACACTTGGAAGACCAACACGAGCTACGGCGCCGTCTACCGTCTCACCGACTGGGTCGCCGTCACGGCTTCGTATCAGGAATCCGCGCTGTTCACCGACAATGTCGGCACGGATCTTTTCGGTGCGGCGCGGGCGCCCACGCAGGGTTCCGGCGTCGACTACGGGCTGCGTTTCAACCTGCTCAGGAACCGCCTCCACGCCACCTTTGTCCATTACCACAACACCTCGGGCAACAACCGCACCGCCATCACCGCCGCGCTCCGCACCGAGGTGAACGCCGCGCTCGATCAAGGCGTGGCCGCGGGGTCGCCCGATCGCATCGTCGGCCTCGACGACTCCAATGACCGCGACACCACGGGCATGGAACTCGAGCTCACCGCGAACCTTGCGCGCAACTGGACGGCCCGGCTCGGCTTTGGCACCACGCAAAACCGGCGCGCCTCGTCCGTCCCGCAATTTCGGACCAAGGTCGCGCGGTCCGAGGCGCATCTAAGATCGCTCGGCCGATCGACCGCGGAGATCGAGGCCGCCCTCAGCGCCAGCCATGATTTCATCGCCAACCAGAGCGCGGACGACGTGCAGCCGAAGCAGTATCGCGGCAGCTTCGTCACGCGGTATGATGTGCGCGAGGGTCGTTTCCGCGGGCTGAGTCTCGGCACCTCGTTCCGCTGGGCCCACGGCCGCGTGCGCGACCCGGGCGGGTTGACCATTACCGGGCAGCTCATGATTCCGGAGCGTCTGAACGCGGACGAATTCGTCATGAGTCCGTTCCTCAAATACACCGCGAAGATCGGCCGGGTGCGCTGGACCGGCCAGCTCAACGTCGACAACGCCGGCAACAACGTGACGAACCAGGGCCGCATCGCCCGCTACCCGCGCTACACCGACCCGCGGATGATCACGCTCACGAATTCTTTCAAGTTCTGAACTCTGGCCCGGAGATTTCCTAACGCGTCGACCGCAACCGAAGGAATCAAACCGCTGGTCACAGAGGTCACTGAGGCCCGGCAGGAGGTCACAGAGAAGACCACCGGAAAAGAACGCCCGCTCCTCCGCCCTGTGGCCTCTCTTTTCCCTCCGTGATCTCGGTGGCAAGAAATCGTCTCAACCAGGATCGAAATGTATCAATAGTAGCCCACCGCGGCACGGGGCCGCAACCCACCTCCGGCGGGCAAGCCCAGCGAGCAGGTTTTGGAACCTCAGGTTGCCCCGATGCCTGCCGGATAAAATCCATCCCCGTCCCCGCCACCGTTGCCTTTTATCCGGTTCGTATCTGTGAAATCTGCGGTTAAAATGCCAATTCGCGCCCTCCTCATCGCAATCCTCCTTGCCGCCGCCGGTGGCGCCAGTCTCCGCGCCGCCGCGACGACCCCGCCCAAGCGGCCGAACCTGCTCTTCATCGTCGTCGACGATCAGTCGCCGTTCGACTTCAAGTGCTACAATCCCGCCTCGCCCCTGCAGTCGCCGACCATCGATCGCCTCGCGGCCGAAGGCATGGTCTTCGACGGCGCCTATCACATGGGCGCCTGGATCAGCGCCGTCTGCACACCGTCGCGGCACATGATCATGAGCGGGCGCACCGTCTGGCACATCCCCGACAGCAGCGGGCGCAACTTCAATCCGCACACCGGCAACCCCGCCCTCGTCCCGCCCGATCTGCCGCAGCAGACGATTCCCGCCGTCTTCAATCGCGCCGGTTACGCCACGATGCGCACCTGCAAAACGGGCAACAGCTACGAGGCCGCCAACCGGCTCTTCGCCGTGCGTCGCGACGCCCGCATGGTTGGGCCCACCGACGAGACCGGCAGCGCGTGGCACGCCGAGCAGGTGCTCGACTACCTCCGCGAGCGTGAGGCGGGAAAGGATCCGCGCCCTTTTCTGATCCACTTCGGCTTCTCCCACCCGCACGACACCCGCGACGGCAAGCCGGAGCTGCTCGCGAAATACGGCGCCACCAACCACACCGACCGCGAGCGCCCGCCGCCCGCGCATCCGCTCCAGCCACGACTGCCGCCCAACTACCTGCCGGCGCATCCGTTTCCCCACAACGTCCCCGACCAGCGCGACGAATCGCAGGTCAGCGGTGTGTGGGACCGGCGCGACGAACGCACCATGCGCAACGAACTCGGCCGCGAATTCGCCTGCAGCGAGAACATCGACACGCAAATCGACCGCGTGCTGCGACGCCTCGAGGCGATGGGCGAACTCGACCACACCTACATCTTCTACACCTCGGATCACGGCATCGCCATCGGGCGCCACGGACTGCAGGGAAAGCAGAATCTCTACCAGCACAGCTGGCGCGTGCCGTTCATCGTCAAGGGTCCCGGGATCAAGCCCGGGTCGCGCGTCGAGGGGAACATCTACCTGCTCGACGTGCTCGCCACGCTCTGCGATCTCGCCGGCGTACCGGCGCCCGCCACCAGCGAAGGCCTGAGCTTCCGCCCCGTGCTCGAAGGCCGGCGCCCCGCCGTGCGCGAGGTGCTTTACGGCGTTTTTTGCGGCGGCCCGCGACCGGGCCTGCGCGCCGTGAAACAGGGCGACTGGAAACTGATCGAATACGAGCTGTTCGACGGCCGGGTCCGCGAGACGCAGCTCTTCAACCTGCGGGAGAACCCCGACGAACTGCTCGCGCAACATCACGATCCGGCCGTCGTCGCGCTCACCGGCCGGAAACCGGCGCCGTTTCAAATCAACCTCGCGGGCGATCCCCGCCACGCTGCCAAACTGGCGGAAATGCGCGCACTCCTCCTCGCCGAAATGCGCCGGCACGACGACCCGTTTCGGCTCTGGAACCAGCCGCGCGACAATCTCCCCACCCCGCCCGAACCCGCCGTCATTGCCCCAAAATCGGGCAAGGGGAAGAAAACCCGGAATTGAAACCTCGGTCCCGCGTCGCCATTGGTCTCCGGGAATATTCGAGTCCTCCGACTCGCGAACCGCTTCCACCACCCTCATGAAAACAAGCCTCCTCGCAATCTTCGCCACCCTTACGGCCGCCAGTCTCCTCCGCGGACAGGAACCGCAGGCAATATCATCCGACGAACTGGCCAAGGCCACGGACCTGCTCATGGCCGCCAACGCCCGTTTGGGTGCGGTGCCCCTCAAGCTTGAACTCACCCCCGATCGTGCCGTCGGGTTCAAGATCGGTGACGTGGGCGCGATCCTCATCCCCGACAAACGGCTCAGGGCCGAAAAGCGCGACAAGGCCGCCCGGAAGGACAAGGGTGCGGTGCAACCAGTGGGCCAGCTATGGATGGCAAAACTCTCGCCCAAGTCGGGCGACTCCGTGGTCTCCAACGACAAACTCCGCCTCGTGAAAGTGGCCTCGGGCGAAAAGGAGCTGGAACTCGCGGTGTTCTCGCTCGGCATCGAGAAAGCGGGCAAGAAGGGCTTTCAACTCACCTTCTACAGCCAGGACAATTCGGCGGTGGTGCGGGTGCCGTTGACTGCTGCGAAGGCCAAAGGAGCGGCGCCGGTCACCCTGTCCGCCCGCAGGTCCGGGGAGGACAGCGGCACGCTGGAATTGAACATCCTGGGGCGCTTCACAGCGGAGATCCCGGTGGGAAAACGGGCGGAGTAGTGTGCAGCGGCCGACCGCCGACCCGGGATTGCCAATCCGTCCGCGCGCCACCAGAAGACTAGCCACACCTTTTTTTTCTATGAACCATCAACCGCCAGTCACCCGCCGCACGTTCCTCAAAACCCTCGGTGCCGCCGGGCTCGCCGCCCCGTTCTTCGCGCGCAACCTGCACGCCGCCGCTCCAAGCCGCGTGCTGCGCCACGCCAGTTTCGGCGCCTCCGGCATGGCCTGGGCCGACATCCAGGCCATCACCAGCAACCCGTTCGTGAAGCTCGTCGCCGTGGCCGATGTCGACCTCAGCCGCGTCAAGCAGGTCAAGGAGGCGTTCCCCGACGTGAAGGTTTACCAGGACTGGCGCCAGTTGCTGGACAAGGAGCAAGGCAACATCGATTCGGTCAACGTCTCGACGCCCGACCACATGCACGCGCCAATCGCACTCTCCGCGATGCAGCTCGGGAAACACTGCTACTGCCAGAAGCCGCTCGCGCACGACCTCTACGAGACCCGCACACTGACCAATTTTGCCCGCGGGAAAAAACTCGTCACGCAGATGGGCATCCAGATCCACTCCTATAAAGTCTACCGCCAGGCCGTCGCGATCGTCCAGAGCGGCGTCATCGGCAAGGTGAAGGAAGTCCACACGTGGAGCAGCAAAAAGTGGGGCGACACCGGCTCTCCGCCGGTACGGAGCGACCCCGTGCCCGAGAGCCTGAACTGGGATCTTTGGCTCGGCGTGAGCGCCGCGCGGCCCTTCGTCAAAGATTTCTATCACCCGGGCAACTGGCGCAAGCGGCTCGAATTCGGCACGGGCACGTTCGGCGACATGGGCTGCCACATCTTTGATCCCGTGTTCGAGGCGCTCGCACTCACTTCGCCGCTGTCGTTGCGTTCGGAAGGGCCGGCGCCCGATCAGTGGAATTGGGCGGTCAACGCGAACATCCGCTATGTTTTTCCCGGCACGAAATTCACCGAGGGCAAGACGGTCGCCGTGACCTGGTACGATGGCGATGCCCGGCCGCCGGCGGAAATTCGCGCCCTCATCGCAACGCCCGCCGCCGATGCCGCGGCGACTACCGGCAAGGAAAAGACGGCGAGGAAGAAACAGGAGCCGGACAACCAGGGCTCGGTCATCATCGGCACCGCGGGGGTGCTGCACGTGCCGCACATCGCGGCGCCCAAGCTGTTTCCCGTGGAGAAATTCAAGGACTACACGCTGCCCGAAGCCGAACAAAGCCATCATTGGACGGAGTGGGCCGAGGCCTGCGTGAACGGCGGCAAGCCCGGCGCGAATTTCGACTACGCGGGACCGCTCACGGAGAGCGTGTTGCTCGGTAGCGTCGCGGTGCGGTTCCCGCAGACCACGCTGGAGTGGAACGCGGCCAAGCTGCAATTCGACAACGAGAAAACGGCCAACCAATACATCCGCCGCTCGTATCGCCAAGGCTGGGACGTCGCCGGGCTGTAGCGCACCGCGTCCTCGGTCGTAACGATTCAGTCCGAGGTGGAGCCCGTTGTCCCCAACGGGCTGAGCTGAGAGCGTACGAGTGAACACTCGCCCTTCGACTGAATCGTTACGGATCAGTCCTGCTCGCCCCAGACCTTCGGCGCCTTGAAACCCGCCGGCGCGGGCGCGAGTTTCGAGGGCACGGCGGCCTGCCGGTAGGCGTCCAATCGCACCTGCAACTCCTGCACCTTCGCCGGGTTTGCCGCCGCGACGTTGGCCTGCTCGTAAGGGTCGGCCTTGAGATTAAACAGTTCCACGTTCCCCGCCGCCGACTTGGCGGCTTTCTTCGCGCCTTTCTTCTTCGCGCCGGTCACGGCCGTGGCGGCCTCCACCGCCGCCAAATCCGCCCCGTCGCTCACCTGGCCGTTTACGACCAGTTTCCAGTCGCCCATGCGCACCGCCCCCCCGGTGGCGGTGATGTTGTGCAAAATGTCGTCGTGGGGCGACGGGGCTCCCTGCGTGATCGCCGGCCACGCGTCGCGCCCGTCGAGCGGGTGCTTTTGCCCGAGCGAAACACCCGCCAGTTTCAACAGGGTCGGATACCAATCAACCATGTGCAGCGGCGCCTCGACGATCGCGCCCGCTCTGATCTTTCCCGGCCACACCGCGACGGCCGGCACCCGCACGCCACCTTCGTAGAGCGTGGCCTTGCCCGCGCGCAGCGGGCCGTTGCTTGTCACCACCCCGGGCGACGGGCCACCGTTGTCGGAGCAGAAGAAGATCAACGTGTTCTCCCGCAGGCCCTTTTTTTCGATCGCGCCGACAATCTGGCCGATCGCCTCGTCCATCGCCGCGAGCATGCCGGCGTAGATGCGGCGGTTGCCCTGCAGGTGGGCGTAAGGCGCCGTGTAACTCTCCGGCACCTGATGCGGCGAATGCACCGCGTTGAACGGCACGTACAGAAACAGCGGCTTGCTCGCGTCGTGTTCCGCAATCAGGCGCGCGGCCTCGCGCGCGAGCAAATGCGTCGCGTAGCCCTCGTCGCGGCACACCCGGTCATCGCGGTGCCAGTCAAATCCGCCGTCGCGCTCGTGGGTGTTGTAATCGAGCGCACCGTTGTAGTGCCCGTATTGGTGATCGAAACCGCGGCGCGTCGGCAGATACGCGGGCTCGAAATGCCCGAGGTGCCACTTGCCCGTGATCGCGGTGACATAACCCGCCTCCTTCAACGCCTGCGGCAGCGTGCGCTCGTCGAGCGGCAGACCGTACGTCGCCCACGGTCGCACCACCCCCAGGTGCAGCCCGTGCCGAATCGGATAACGGCCCGTCATGAACGCCGCCCGCGTCGGCGAACAAACCGGTTGCACGTAAAACTGCTCCAGTCGCGTGCCGGCCGCCGCCAGCCGGTCGATGGCCGGCGTTTTAATCTCACCGCCGTGAAAACCAACGTCGGCCCAGCCCAGATCGTCCGCGAGGATGAAGAGCACATTGGGTCGAGGGGCCTTCGCGTCGGCGGCGGCGCGCAGCGTGACCGGACTCAGGCACAGGGTGGCGAACCCAAAGAAGGCAATGAGGCGGCGGGGAGTCGTCATGGTGGGGAGTGAGACGAAAGGGACGAGTCGGGGTTGCGCGACTCCAAAAATCGCGTGCCCGCTGGTTCTTGGGCGCCGGAGTGCCCCACCCCGTTTCACCGACCGGCGACCGCACGGCGCTTCGCTGACCGCATCGGTGGGTGCATTTCCGCGACATCGAGGGCACGGCGACGGATTGCACCGAGACGTTTCACGACGCGGGCCCCATCGCCAGGCCGACGATGCCGCGGCTCCACCCCGAAATCGGTTTTCGCGAGTCCGCCGAGATTTCCGCTTGTCGCAGGCGTCCGATCCGCTCTCAGTGCCCGTTCACCGTAATTCTTTTTCCACCCATGAATACCCGAATCTTTGCCGCCGGCCTTGCGCTGGTGTTAGGTGTCCTTGCTCCCGTCACCGCCCAAGACTCCGCGCCCACGCCGGACTCCGAGCTTAAGACGCTCGTGGCCCGGGTGCAGGCCAAGCTCAAGGACGGCCAGAAATCCGCCGCCGAGCTCGCCCCCGAACTGGCCGCCTTCGACACCCTGCTCGCCAAGTACCAAGCCCTGAAAACCGACGAGGTGGCCCAAATCGCGTTCATGAAGGCGACGCTCTACACGCAGGTTTTGAAAGATAACGAGCGCGGCAAGTCCCTCCTCTTGGAGATCAAGACGAACTTCCCCGACACGAAAGTCGCCGCCAGCATCGACCGCCTGCTGGCCGGACCGGGCAAGGCCAGCGGGGGCCCCGAAGTACCCGCAGCCATCGTCGGCAAACCCGCGCCCGAACTGAATTTTATCTGGTCGACCCAACCCGGCTTGAAGACGCTCTCGAGCCTCAAGGGCAAGGTGGTCATCCTCGATTTCTGGGCCACCTGGTGCGGCCCGTGCATCTCCTCGTTCCCGCACGTGCGCGAACTCACGGCGCATTTCAAGGGTGCCGAGGTCGTCATCATCGGCGTCACCAGCATTCAAGGCAGGGTGTCGAATCTCGAAGCCCGGGCGATTGATGTGCAAGGCGACCCCGAGAAGGAAATGGCGCTGACGCCCGACTTCATCAAGAAGCACGACATGACTTGGATCACGGCGTTCAGCGAAGAGAAGGTCTTCAATTCCGACTACGGCATCACCGGAATTCCCAGCATGGTGATTATCGCGCCTGACGGCATCGTCCGCCACAAGTCACACCCGATGAAGGTCGACACGGAGATGGTCGATGCGGTCTTGAAGGAGTTCAAACTCACGGTCCCGGCGGCAAAAAAGGCGTAGGCTTGCCACGCCACCGTCGAGATGAAGGGCGAACCGCCGCGGGTGCGGTCGCCTCCTTCGCTGACGAACAATTTTGACCAGTCGCTGCAACTGGCAGCAAAGGTGCTTCAACTTGCCGGAAAATAATTTGTATCGGGCGTTCAATGAGGGCTTCGACCTCACGGTCAGCTACAACCGCCGCACCGAGCGTTTCGGCGGATTCAATTTCAGCTTCAACACGACGTTACCCAAGCACTACAAGCGCAAGACCGTCATCAATCAGCCCTACCTCGACTACGTCAATTTCCCCGGCAGCGGCCCGCTCGCGTTTCGCTACAGCACCACGCTCGCCTGGGACTATCGCCAGTGGAACTCGGGTTGGTCGACGCGGTATTACGGCAGCGGCCGAGTCTCGGGTCCGCCGATTTCGACCAGCCTCACGAACATCCAAGCCTCGGGCACCAACATGACGGAGCAGCAATGGTATCACGACGTGTTTGTCGGCTACCGGTTTGGCTCGCAGATCAAGGGTCTGAAAGACCCGCTCAATTTGTTCAAGGGCGTTGAAGTCCAACTTACCATCCTCAACGTGTTGGACAAAGCGCCGCCCTTCGAACTCGGCGCCACTTCCTATTGGTACAGCACCTGGGGCAGCCTCCGCCTGCGGGAGTATCGGCTGTCGGTGAAAAAATTGTTCTGATCGATTCTGGCTGCTTGCCGCCACCCCCAGCTTTGCGATTTCCCGCGACCGGCCCGCTCGCAGCTTGTGGCCAGGAGCCGGGGTTCGCCGCTTGCCCCAGGACCGCAGCCTTGGACCCTTGGACACCTCCTTTCCCCCATTTCATCCCCCAACCGCACAACGCAGCCGGCTCACGCCTCCTCCGATCGAGCCGCCTCCCTCATCTCCTGCCATCCAGCGGTCACTTTTCCCGAAAAAAGTACGGGCTTTTTCCGGTTTGAATCGTCTAATTGGGTAGCGTCGCCCGGCTTTCGCCGCCAGCGCTGATTTTTACATGTCGTCCCACTTTCCCCTCATGGCGTCCTTTTCCCACCGGGTCCCGCCACCGCGATCCGCCCGCCGAGCGTGATTTCGGGCTGGCGCCCAGCGCCTCGCCGCCGCGACCCGCTCTTCGACAAGTTTCCCATGAATCTTCGCCTCTTCACCGCCAGCTTCGCGTTGCTGCTCGGGTGCGGCATCGCCGCGGCCCAGGCCCAGGCCCCGGCCCCGCAGCCGGCCCAGCCGGGCGAGCGCCTCGGCGCGCAGTCACTCACGCTGCCGATCAAGGTCGTCGACGGCCATATCGTGCTCGGCGTGACCGTCCACGATCAGGGAGGCATGGAAGACGGGATCAGTTTCGAGCTGGCCCTCGATTACCCGGACCTCCTGACGCTCGATCCCGACCAACACGGCTGGCTGAAGCTTGCCGGCGGCGCCAAGGGGCAAAACGAAATGGTCCGCGTCAAGTTTTCGGACGGCACCACCCTGCTCTTTCCCGGCAAGGATATCAAAGCCGAGAAATCGGCGGCGCGCGCGAATCTCCACGACCAGATGACGCGCGCCTTCGCCAACCAACTTGAGGAGCGCAAGCTCAAGGGCATGCTCGGGCTGGGCTTCCTGAAGAACTACCACGTCACCCTGGATCTGACGGCGAAACAGCTGGTGCTCGCGCCGCTGAGCGGGGCCGCGGCCGATCCGGGCGGCACGGCCAGCGGCGAGTTCAGCGGCTCGTTTGAGTGGCGGGACGGACAGATCTCGCTCCAAGTGATAGCCCCCACCGGAGCCTCGCCCGGGCCCTCGGCGCCGGCTCGCATGATTCTCGGCAGCTCCAACTACGACACGTTCATCGATCCCGAATTCGCCCGGCGGCTCAACAAACCGGCCGGCGATGTTGAGCCGGTGCGGCTGCTCGGCTCCGGCCTGCTCGAGTTGTCGCAGTTTGTGGCGTTTCGCCCGAAGGCATGGGGCGCCAAACCCGTCGAGGGCGTGGAAGGCCCGCTGCTGTTTTCCGGGGTGAACCTGCTCGAGTCTTTCAAGGTGGTGTTCAACTGGTCGAGCTCGCGCATCCGCTTCAGCCAGCAAAAGGACCTGCCGCCGGCACCGAAGGCGGACCGGGCATTTTTCCTGGCGGAGGCCGCCAACACCGCCGACGCGTTTCAGGCGTTCCTCGAAGCGAATCCGACCAACCGCCTCGCCGCCGACGCGGCCACCCGCCTGATCGCCCTGCGGATGGACGAATGGGGCGTGGCTGACGAAGTGGTGTTGAAGGCCCTGCAATGGGTGCTGGACACCTCGCTGCCCGAGCGTCGCCTGGACAGTTGCATGACTTACGTGAACCGGCTGGCCGGACTGCCGGGCAAGACCGCGATCACGATCATGGCCGCGCAACTCGCCCTCAAGCATTCGCGCGGCGCGGTCACGGTGCAGCACGTCTACCGCTTGCATCGCATCCTCGGTGAACAATACCTCGAGCAGGATAATTTGCAGCTGGCGTGGACGCACCTGTTGTCGGCCGCGTTCGTGCCGCTCAACCGCTCGGATCCGGATCGGGCGCTGCAGGCGTACCGCATCGCGCTGAATCTCGGGCGGGTTTACGATCGGCAGGGGCGGTCGGCCCGCGCGTATTCCCGCTACAAGGCGGCGCTGGCAGTCGCGGGCGCTCCGGTCACGGCGGCCGAGAAGAAGGAAATCACCGCCGCGATGGAACGTCTCCGGAAACTCATCCCCGCGGAAGATCTCGCGATGCTGGATAGTTGATCCGCCGGCCGACTTCCTGCCGTTCGCCCACCCATCGTGAATCCACCGCCGCAAAACTTGCCACCGCTGGCGCCCGACCGGCCGCAGCTCCGGGCGCAGCTCGATGCGATTTCGAGCGCGGGCGCGCGCCGGCTGCGAAATTGGCGGTGGCGGCTCGCGCTGCGTGAAGCGGCGCTCTGGTCGCCGCTTTGGTTGGGCGCGGCGCCGTTGGTGGTGCTGCTGGCGCGGGCGGCTGGCGCCGTCGATGGAGCTCCGATCGGGGGTTGGACAATGGCGGCGCTGACGCTGGTCGGGCCGCTTGGGTCCATGCTCGCACGGGCCGGTTGGTCGGTCACTCAATTCCGGCCGCAACGCGCGGCGGCCCTCGCCCTGCACGACCGTTTGCTCGAGTCCAAGGACCGCCTCGTCATCGCCGATGAGTTTCTTTCCTCGGAAGATTTGACTGCGGAAGCACCCCACAGCGCGTTCATGCGCGCCGCGGTGGACAATGCCCGCGAATGCGCGCGGCGGGCAATCGTCACGCCGCTCCCGCCGCTGCCCGTCCCGGCCTGGAAAATCCAAAATGCCAGCTGGTGGGGCGCGCTCGCCGCCGTCCTCCTCATCTGGCTGGGCCGCGTCCCAATCAGCCCGCACGGTCCGGGCCAGCCGGAGGCGGGCCCGCCCTTGCCGCGAGTCTCCGCGGCCAGCCCGCTGGCCGGGTTGACGGACAACCCAAACCTGAATGTCCGCCGCTCCCCCCGCCCGCCGCCCGACGCCGAGCCGGCGGTGGCCGACGAAAAAACCACGGCTGCCGCCTTGCAGCGGCCGCAGCGGGCGAAGAAGGAACAGCCCATGGATGGCCAGCCCGCCAGCGGTGGTGGCGCGCAGGCGAGCACCTCGAACTCCGGAACTCGCTCCGCCGGGCTCGCATCGAGCCAGCGCAGCAAGTCGAGCGAGAAAAAGCCCGAGGCGGCGAAGGCCGAGGAACCGGAAGAAAAAGAATCCGCCGCCACCAAGAAGAAACCGCGCAAGAAAAAAGACACCGGCCAGCTCGCGATGGATTCCAATTCCGGCCAGGGCAAATCCTCATCGTCGAGCAGCAACCTCAATCCGTTCGAAGCCCCCGAGCAGCCCGACAAGACCGGCCAGGATCCCAAGGCCGACGCCGAGGACGACGGCGACGAGGACGAAGACGAGCAGGAAAAGTCCACCGGTGTGAACAAGCCGATGGCCGACACCAAGGCTCCCGCCGTGGATCGCAATCTGTCTACGCAACCCCCGGGTGAGGGCCCGCCCGGCAACGGCCGCGGCGGTCCCGGCGAAATCAAGAAGACGCGCGGCGTGCCGTCCATGATCCTCGGCATTCCCGTGCCCGATCGCATCCCCGGGACGCCGAGCCCCGGCCGCTCGAAGGTCACCCAGGAATACACCCGGCCGAAGGAGGAAGCGCATGCCGCGCTCGAAGCGCAGTCGCACGCGACGCGCACCGGCGCCGTCGGTCACATCGAGCAACCCGATCTCCTGCCCTGGCGGCGTACCGTGGTGGAAAACTATTTCCTCTCCGTCCGCCAGCGACCGGAGGATTCCCCCGAACCAGCCGCTCCCGTCCCGCCGAACCGCTGAACTCCCGGATCCCCGCCCCGCACTCCCGCCAGTTTCCCAATAATCAAAACCAACATCACCCATGAGTAATGCCACCTTTCCCGCCGTCGCCGATGCGCCGCAAGAATCGGCGCGGTTTCAAAAAGTCTACCACGACGTCAAAACCCAAATCGGCCGCATGATGGTCGGGCAGGACGAGGTGATCGACGGCGTGATGACCGCGCTGTTCGCCGGCGGGCACGTGCTGCTCGAAGGTGTGCCCGGACTCGGCAAGACCCTCCTCGTCCGCACGCTCGCCCACGCGGTCGATGCGAAGTTCTCCCGCATTCAGTTCACGCCCGACATGATGCCGGCGGACATCCAGGGCACCTCGGTCCTGATGGAAAACGAGCGCGGCCAGCACGAACTGCGCTTCCAGGAGGGCCCCTTGGTTTCGAACCTGGTGCTCGCCGACGAGATCAACCGCGCCACGCCGAAG
>SXSC01000089.1 GCA_005792355.1 Opitutaceae bacterium | reverse complement strand
GCGTTGTACTCCTCAGAACGAAACCACTGAAAGGTGGAGCCCGATGTCCCCATCGGGCTTTTTGAAACGTTCGCTCAAGCAATCGATCCAAGCCCGATGGGGACATCGGGCTCCACCGCTCGCTGAGTCCCTGCGGCAAAGATCGCACGGCCCACAGACAGAAACAACCCGATGTCCCCATCGGGTTGTTTTCAGTCATGTCGACCGGTCGAAGTGCGTTGTACTCCTCAGAACGAAACCACTGAAAGGTGGAGCCCGATGTCCCCATCGGGCTTTTTGAAACGTTCGTTCAAGCAATCGATCCAAGCCCGATGAGGACATCGGGCTCCACCGCTCGGCCGGCATCCACTTGCGCTGGTAGTTCGAAATCGCACTCTGGCGACCATGGCTGACTCCGGTGAATCCCATCCATGGCCGCAGCGTTTGCATCACGAACTACCGGGTTGGGTGAAAGACGGAGCCACGTTTCACGTGCGGCTGCGAATGGAACCTGCCGAAGAGCGGAAGACGGTCGACGCTGTTCAGGCACGAGGAATGATTGAGGCCGCTGAAAATTATCATCTGCGAAATCAGTGGCATTGCCTGCTGTTTCTCGTGATGCCAGATCACATTCATGCTCTGCTGGCGTTTCCATCCGACAAGTCGATGTCGACCGTCGTCGGGAGTTGGAAACGCTACGTTGCCCGCGCACTTCACGTGAAGTGGCAGGTGAATTTCTTCGACCATCGAATCCGACACGAAAAAGAACTGCACGAGACGTGGGAGTACATTCTGCGAAACCCAGTGGCGAAGGGTTTGAGTTCGCGCGAGGCCGATTGGCCATGGGTTTGGTACGGCGATAAGTAAGGTGGAGCCCGATGTCCCCATCGGGCTTTCTGAAACGATCGTTCAAGCAATCGATCCAAGCCCGATGTGGACATCGGGCTCCACCGCTCGCTGAGTCCCTACGGCAAAGATCGCACGGCCCACAGACAGAAACAACCCGATGTCCCCATCGGGTTGTCTTCAGTGATATCGACCGGTCGAAGTACGTTGTACCCCTGCTAACGAAACCACTGAGTGGTGGTGCCCGATGTCCTCATCGGGTTTTCCCCAAACGCTCCATCAAACGCTCGATCCAAGCCCGATGGGGACATCGGGCTCCACCAATGGTCCGTCGCTACGGGGTCTTTTGCGGAGCGGCCTTCACCCACCGCACCGCATTCGCCACGATGAGCCGAAAAGCCGGCTGCTCCAGATCGTACGCATAGCCCAGCGCCAGGTGCACGAGCCGGGCGCCGCGATGCTCCCGTGTCCACGCCACCGGCATCACGCCGTTCTTGTTTTCTCCCTCTAAAATAACCCTCACGTCCGCGGCCACCGGACCGTAGCGGTAGATGTCGCAGCGCGTCGTGAAGCTCTCCGCGCCCGCCCATATGGGATGGGCTCGATACGTCAGCTTTTCCACGTTGCCGAAATTGCCGCCCTTGGCCCCACCGTATTTCGCGCCGAGTACCTCCTCGTCGAATTCCGGCCAATTCTCCCAAGCATGGCTCGTCGCCCGCAACGCGACGAAGCCTTTGCCCGACGAGAAAAACCGGCGCAGCACTTCGAGATTGTGCGCATTGGGCGTCTTGCGTCGCACGAAGAAGATCGCGACGTCGGTTTCCAGCAGCCGCTCAACGCCGCGAAAACCCGCACTCGCGGCATCCCACGTCAGCACGGAACAGCTCATGCCGTGGTCCCGCTCGAGATAACCGGCGAGTTCGCCCAACGACTTGTCGGTGCTGTACGGCGCCGAGTCGTTGGCACCCGAGACGAGACACACGCGCAGGGGCGCCGCTTCGCCGGACAGCACGAGCACCAGCATCAGGCAGCACACTCGGAAAAGGGTCGAACGCAGCGTAATCATATTGGAAATCTTCGGCCGTCACCCTCACGCAAGCAAGCGCGTGATCGCCCCCATCAGCAGGTCCTCGGCGCCGGCATCGCAAAACGCATGCTCGACTTCGTAACCGCCCGCCGGGAACTCCGCGCGCGTCGGGATGTACCACGGGCCGCCGTCGCCGTAGGCCGCCACCACCACCGGCCGACCCGGACGCAGCGCCTGCGCGCGCAATTGATATTCCACGAACGGCTCCGCCGGCAGGTGCAGCAGCACGGTCTCGTTCAGCTGCAACGCGCCCAACACCAAGGGAAGCTTGCGTTCCTGGCGGCGAATCGACGCCAGCTTGAACGCCGGCCGGATCCGCCCCACGAGCGAATCTTTCCCTCTTTCCATCAGTTCCTGCAACGCGCCGAGCCCGAGCGCCGGATTCGGCGAGGGCAGAATCAACTCGGTGCGCCACGCCAGCCGCGCCAGGGGCTCCGGCCGCAACGACCCTTCGGCCGCCACCATTGCCCGATGAATTCGCCCCGTGAGCGCAACGCGCGATTCCGGCGTGCCATTGTTGTACTTCCCCGCGGCGACGTTGCCGGCGCAACCGGTGAAATAGAGGTGCGTGCACTCCGCGTCGTCCCGCTGGCGCTGTTTGCGCGCGAGGCCGCAGAAATCGCTGCTCACCATCCCATCGCCATAGTAGCTCATCGGATGTGTGGCGTAGTAGTGGCACGCGGCGATCTTCCTCCCGCGTTCGTAAAACGCCACCGTGCGCAGCCACGGATCAATCGTCCCCTCGGGCAGTGCCGCGAGAGCCGCATCCTTGCAGGAGCTGCCCCGCATCTTGGTGACCCGCCCGTCCGCATCCCGCGCGACCCGTCGATTGGCGGCGACCTGCTCGACTCGGGCGCTGCCGTGCGCGACCTGCGTCACCGCCCGGGGAGACTTCAACGCCGCCACCACCGTGGTCCGTGCCGCGTCGAGACAGCGCCGGTGAAAATCGCGATCAAACACCCGCGGCAGATCCGGTTGCGTGGCCACCAACCGCTCCGCATCGAAGCAGACAAAGGGCGCGTTGTGCTGGTGCACGCAATGCACCGTCACCCGCTCCGGCGAGGTGCCCGCCGCCTCGGCCAGCGCCGTGCGCCAGGCCACATGCGCCTCGTTGAGGATTCCCGTCCAGTCCACCACACACACGACGATCGGCGCGCCCGCACCCAATAACACGAAACCGATCGCCTCGAGCGGATCGTCGACCCCGACGACCGGCTTGATCCAGCCACCGCACAGCGAGTGTCCCACCGGTGGCGTCACGTCGAAGCGGAAAGGTGCGAGATGCACGGAGCCGACGGACGCGGTCGGCGCGTTTTCCGCCGACAAGCCCCGCGCAGCGAGCGTCAGGCCGCCGGCCGCAGCCGCCGTCTGGCGCAAGAAATCGCGACGCGTCAGGTCACTCATGGGTGCGAATCAGCCGGGCCTTTTCTAGAAGTCATGGCGTCAGACGCACGTCTCACCCTGAGCCCGTTTCGCGGCAATCGCCCGCAACTCTTTCACCGCGAGCATATCCTTTTCCCGGCCGACGGCTTCCTTGGCGATAATCAAATCTTCGAGTGAAATGACGCGATAAGTCCGTCCGCCGATCTCGAAGGCCTCCGCTGAATTTCTCAAACGGGGAAAATCTCCGACGCCGAGCACGGACGTCAGGATGTCGACAACACCGAAATCGGTTTCGAGGTAGAGGTTCTGCACCGGGCCGGCTTTCGGAAACTCCAGAAACGAGAGTTTTTGCGGCGTCATGCGGTGCTTGGGATGCCAGTCGGCCAGGGTGGAGCGCAGTTTCTCCACGGTCTCATCCGTTAGTAGCACGCAGATGTCGAGATCGCGCGTCATCAGCATCGAGCCGTGAGTGACGGCGGCAAAACCGCCGATGATCACGAAATCCAGGCCCGAATCAGCGAGACGGTGAAGGAGTCGGTCGAAGTTTTGCGTCACGGACGGGGCGGGCTTGCTGGAGTTCGAATGCCATCTCCAGCGCCAGGTTGTGCTGGCGCCAGCGCTCTGCGGGTAGCAATGCCAGATTCGAATCAAGCAGATCCATGTCGAACCCCGCGCGGCGGGCATCCTCGATCGCTTGGTCGTGCGAATTCATCGCGCTTACGGTGTCGCGTCGACCGGCGGCGGCAAAGGATATTTTTCGACCGAGGCGAGCGCGCCAACGGCCCGCGGCCGCAACCCTTCCCTATCTCGGAGCGGTTGGCGTCGTCACCGGTTTCATCGCCTCGCCCGACTGGGCAATCTTCCGAAACTCCTGCAACCCCTCCCAAGCGATCCGCTGCAGTTCCCGGCGTTCCGTCGCGGAAAACATCCGCTTGATCGGCTGGCCGTCACGATCCTGGTCTTGGTGGGCGTCGTCGATAAACCGGGTGTCGGTCACGGTGTCGACCGGCGATCCTTCCGGTGAGCGGTCAAACAGCACGGCCTGAAACGTGCACGCCGTAAGATACGCCATCGTCTGGTTGAGATGGCCGTCGTTGACGAAGCGTAGCGTCAAATCGGGTCGCACCGTCTGGCAGTGCAATGCCACCATCGACATCGGCACGACGGTGGCGTCGATGCGCCGCGCGAGCGCCGCGATCGTGCGGGCCTTGGCGACAATCGGGGCCGGATCGGGCGCCGCAGCCAACGGGGTGGCGTTCTGCGTGTCGGGCGTCGTTTCGTACAACACCACGCGCCCGCCCTGGGCTTTGATCAACGCGGCGAATTTCGGCGCGTACTCGACGTAGGCCGACGCCTCCCCGGCCAGGTCGTCGCGATACGACTGCAAGACCACGAGATCCCATTTCCGCTGCGGCGTGGCGAGCAACTTCAGCCATGCCCGGTGTCGGCCCAACGCCGACTGCGCGAAATTATCTTTGGCATCTTTCGCGATTGTTTCCTCCAGCGACTTGATCGTCAGTCGCTCCTCCTCGGCCGTGAGCGCGGCAATCCGCACGAAATTCTGAGTGCCAAGCCGCCAATGATCTTTCAGAGTGCGGCCACCGTAGATCACGGTCGTCACCTCGAAGCGGAGGTTCGGATCGCCCGCCTCCGCCATCGCCTTGACGATCTGCGACAGATTGTGTCGCCCGGTAAAGCTGTTGCCGATGAAGAGCGCGTTGAGCGGCCTCGGTTCGGCGGCGGCGGCGCGATAGCCGCCACCAGCTACGAGGAACATCGCGAGGATCACCGCGGCCAACCTGTGCTTGAGAAGAATGCTGTTCATGATTTTCCTCCGCGGTGTTCTGCTTCCCTCCACCCTCCTTGGCGATAGCAGACTTGGCCGGCAGATTTGAAAGGGCGCATCTCTGAGACGACGGATTGATGGGCGGTGCGGTGCCCACACCGCAAATTCGCTCGAATGGCGGGTGAGATGGCCTGATTTCTGACTTTGAATCTGTGGCCTTTCTGAATCTGTGGGAGGCCCTTCATTTAAGTCGGTCGTGTTTCCTGTCGCTGCGGGCTTAGACGAGGCGTCCCGCCGCAGGGCGCTTGCTACCGCGCTTTTCCGTCGCGTGGCGCTTCGCCACATGCCCAGCCAGTTTGGAGGCCGTGGCGTCATCCAGCGGGCGATATAAGTCATCAAAAACCTCGAACGCGTTGCTGCCGATCAGCTGAAACGCTGAAATGCGCGCCCAAGGTCTTGACGTGCGCCACCGTGAGACGGCGCTCACCATTGAGGATACGGTAGGCAATCGACCGGTCCACCTTGAGGATTTTCGCGAACCCATCCCCGCTGAGGTTGTGCTCGTCGAGCAAATACTTGAGCAGGTCGAGCCCGGAGCTGGTCGGGAGTTTTTCGATGTGATCCGCATCGTAGCGCTCAATGAGCGTCGCCAGCAGCTCAAGATAATCCGCCTGATCGGCGTTGAGCTGTGGGCCGGCAACCGCGAGAACGTCAACGATCTCGACGGTATTGTCGTAGCCCGTACGGTCGTGGATGGGGCGGGGCGGATGGAACCTGACCAGCCCGTCGAAGGTGGCGGGCAGGCGGGAAAAGCGTTGAGTGTCGAGCGTTGAACGTTGAGCGTTATCGGTCGGTTTCCCACTCCCGACAGTCCCACTCCCCGACCCACCTCCCTCCCGCATGAACGACGTCTTCATCAGCTACGCGCACATCGACGACCAGCCGATGCTCGAGGGGCAGCGCGGATGGATTTCGCAGTTTCACCGCAGCCTCGAGGTGCGCATGGCCCAGCTCCTCGGCCAGGAACTCAAGATCTGGCGTGATCCGAAACTGCAGGGCAGCGATCTCTTCGACGACGCCCTCGTGCGACAGTTCTCCGACTCCAAGGTGCTGGTCTCCGTGCTCACCCCCCGTTACGTCCGGAGCGAATGGTGCCGCCGCGAACTCGAGGAATTCGTCCGCCTCGCCGGCACACAGGGCGCCCTCACCGCCGACAACAAATCGCGCGTCTTCAAGGTCGTGAAAACGCCCGTCGCGCCCCACGACATCCCGCCGCAACTGATCGATCTTTTTTCACGCCTGCTCGGATTCGAGTTCTACGAAATCGACCCCGAAACCGGGAAGTTGCGCGAATTCGACGAAACCTTCGGCCTCGTGGCCCGGCAGCGGTTCTTCGAACGCATCTACGATCTCGCCCACGAAATGTGCGCCGTGCTGAAAACATTTCAGCCGACCCCCGACACTCCCGCCGTTCGCCCCAGCGGCAAGACCGTCTATCTCGCCACCACGACCCTCGAGTTGCAGCCCGAGCGCGACAAAATCCGGCGCGAACTCCTGGAACGCGGCCACCGCGTGCTCCCCGACGCACCGCTGCCGTCCCTTTCCAGCGAGATCGAGTCCGCCGTCAAATCCTGCCTCGGACAATGCACCGTCGCCGTCCATCTCCTCGGCCGCCACTACGGCACCACCCCGGAGGACGCCGCCGAGTCCGTCCCCGCCTTGCAACTCCGCTGGAGCGCAGAAGCCGCCGGCCAGCGCGCCTTGCCGCGCCTCATCTGGCTGCCCGGCGAGGGCGAGACCACCGACGAGCGGCAGCGCGCGTTTCTCACTGAGATTCAAGACCTGCCGAAGTGGCATTTCTGCGCTGACTTGTTCGAGGGCAACCTCACTGCGCTGAAGAAAGACCTGCTCGCGAAGCTCAGCCCCGCGGAAAAGAAACCGCTCGCGCCCACGGTCGCCACCACACCGGCAACACCCACCGGCCCGGCGCGCGTCTATCTCATGTGCGAAGCCGCCGACGAACCCGCCGTCGAGGCGCTCGAGGACTTCCTTTTCGCGCAGGGCCTGGAGGTCTGCCTGCCGGCGGGCGACGGCGGCAGCGCCGACGCCAGCACGCTGCACCGGGAAAACCTGCTGAGTTGCGACGGGGTGATCGTGTTTTACGGCTCCGCCCCGCGCGCGTGGGTCGACATCAAGCTGCGCGATGTCCTGAAGGCGCCCGGCTACGGCCGCGCCGCGCCGATCACGGTGCAGGGCGTCTACATCGCGCCGCCGCTCGATCACCGGAAGGAACGCTTTCGCTCGCACGACACCCATGTCATCCACGCCCAGCCCGATTTCGCCGCCAACACCGCGCTGGCAAAATTCGTGCAGGCGCTGAAGGAGGCCCGCGGATGAAAACAAACCGTTTGGTCACAGAGAGCACAGAGCTCGGACACAGAGTTCACAGAGCAGAGCGCATTTCTCTGTGCCCTCTGTGGGCTGCGCTCCGTGACCTCTGTGTCGAAAAAATCGGGAAGGCTACCCTCCCATGAAAAACAAAGCCGATCTCATGAACCCCTTCCCCGGCCTGCGCTCCTTCCGCAGCGACGAGGACTACCTCTTTTTCGGCCGCGAGGAGCAGACGCTCGAGCTCGTCACGCGCCTCCAACGCAACCGCTTCATCGCTGTCGTCGGCACCTCCGGCCGCGGCAAATCCTCGCTCGTGCGCTGCGGCCTGCTCTCGCGCCTCCAAGGCGGCGGCATGGTCGAGGCCGGCGCGCATTGGGAGATCGCCGTCATGCACCCGGGCGGCGATCCGCTGCGCCACCTCGCGACCGCGCTGCTCGACGCCGGGCTGCACGATCGCGAGGCGGAGGACGCGTTGCCGCATCTGCTCGCCACGCTCGGTCGCAGCCAGTTCGGCCTGATCGAGGCCGTGCGGCAGGCGGCGATTCCCGCCAAAACCAACTTTCTCCTCGTGGTCGATCAGTTCGAGGAAATCTTCCGCTACGACGAGGCCGGCAAGACCGAGAGCGAGGTCGCCAACGACTTCATCGCGATGCTGCGCGAGGCCAGCGCCCAGACCGAGGTGCCCATCTACATCGTGACCACGATGCGCTCGGACTTCATCGGCGACTGCTCGCGTTTCGAGGGTCTCGCCGAGGCCGTGAACCGCGGCGAGTATCTCATCCCCGGCCTCAACCGCGATCAATTCAAGGCCGCGATCGAGGGCCCGATCCGCGTCGCCGGCGGCCAGCTCGCGCCGCGGCTCCTGCAACGGCTGCTCAACGATCTCGGCGAGGAACAGGATCAACTGCCGTGCCTCCAGCACGCGCTGATGCGCACGTGGCGCGTGTGGCAGGCCCGCGCCGACGCCCCGGCGCTCGACCTCGAGGATTACGCGCAGGTCGGCAAGATGTCGCAGGCGCTCTCGGTCCATGCCGACGAGGTGTTCTCCGGGCTCGCCACCGACCGCCAGCGCGAGCTGGGCTCGGCGATGTTCAAGGCCCTGACCGTCGAGGGCTCGGAAAAGCGCGGCATCCGGCGTCCGCGCCGCCTGCAGACCCTCTGCGGCATCCTCGGCGTGGAGCCAGCGGAGCTGACCCCGATCATCGACGCCTTCCGCCACCCCGAGGTGAGCTTCCTCATGCCGCCTTCCGACGTGCCGCTGCGGGACACGACGGTGATCGATTTGTCGCACGAGAGCCTGATGCGCGTGTGGACGCGCCTGCGCGACTGGGTGGACGACGAGGCGAAATCGGTGGGGATTTTCCGCCGCCTCTCGGAAAGCGCGGCGCTCTGGCGGCAGGGCAAGAGCGGGTTCTACCGCGACCCCGAGCTGTCGATCGCGCGCGCGTGGGTGGACGCGAGCCGCCCGAACCCCGTCTGGGCCGAGCAATACGACGGGAATTTCGAGGGCGCGATGGCGTTTCTCCAAGCCAGCAACGACGCCGCGCAGGAGGAGGTCCGCGCGCAGGAGGCCGCGCGGCAACGCGAGCTCGCGCAGGCCCGCGCCCTCGCGGAAACCGAGCGCTCGCGCGCCGAGGAGCAGACGCGTTTTTCCGGCCGGCTGAAGTGGCTGTTGCGCGGCGTCGGCGCGGTGGCGTTGGTGGCGCTGGCCGCGTTGGTGTTCGCGCTGGCCGCGCGCCGCGAGGCGCAGGAAAATGCGAAAGTTGCGAACGCGTCGGAGAAGAAAGCCGCGAGTGCGCAGTCGTTGGCGGAGAAGGCACGGACATTGACGGACACGGCACGGGGCCAGGCGGAGAAACTGGCAACTTTCCTGCTCGACGATTTCTACGAGGATCTGGCGACGACCGCGGGGCTGGAAATGATCGGCGCGTTGGCGGAGCGCGCGGTGGCTTACTACGACGGGCTGCCGCCCGAACTGCGGACGGCCGAAACGCAGCAAAATCGCACGTTGGCACAATTGCGTCGCGGCATCGCGATAACGGCGGAGGGTGATTTTGAGCGCGGCAGGCCGATCATTGAGGAGGCGTTGGCGGAGTTTGACCGGATTCATGGGGCTGGCGACACGAGCGACGCGGCGGTGGTGGGTCTGGCGTTGGCTTTGGAGGCGGCATCGGTGAGCAGACTCTCGGGGCCGTCCGAAAGGAGCAGATTGCTTCTCCGTGCGACTGGCCTGCTGCGCCCCCTCGCGCAGCGGCCCAACGCATCGCCGCAAATGAGACTGCGCTTCGCGCGCATTCTCTCGGGGCTCCCTCATGTTTTCGAAAATCAGGGAGAAGGAACGCCTCGGTTGGAGGAGGCTCGAGCGATTCTGGTGCAAATGGGAGCACTGGACCTTTCGAATCTCAGCGCCGCGTCAAGCTACGCCAACGTCCTCGTCGAACTCGGGAAAATTGCGAAGAACGGCGAAACCCGTGTTGCCCGGACCAAGGAAGGCTTGGCCGTCGCAGTGAAGGTAATCGCCCAGCGGCCGGGCGATCTTGGGGCCGTGCGAATTCGCGCCGTCGCACTGGGCCAACTCGCCGACGCTGCGCGGCGCCGTTATGATGAGGTGGAAAGGCTCAATCTATTGCAGCAGGCGGATCGAGCCTACGAACATCTCGTGCGGCTTGATCCCGGCCGGATCAGTTTTCGTGACGATCTGATGCAGGCGCGAATTAACGTCGCACTGGCACTGTCCTCGCGAGGCCGAATTGCGGACGCGGTGGAGACGGCCCGTTCCGTGGCGGTCATTGCGTTAGAACAGCGGGCAAATGCCGCCGCTCTGACCGGGCTCGTGGCCGCCCATCGAAATCTAGCCCGGCTCCTGGCGGCATGCGGCGATATCGCGGCGGCTGAGGAGGCCTTTGCCGAGTGGACCCGGTTGTTTGAGCAGCTAGTCGTGGCGAGACTGTTTACGCCCACGAACCCAACGGCGCTGCGCCATAACATTCAGTCTGTGGCAACCGCGCAGTTCATTAAATTGGCCGGAGGGAATTATGAAGGCGTCATCGCAGACTTGGCTCCGTTGCGCACGCGAATCGCCGCCACCGACCGCGGCATCGGCCGCACCAGCCTAAACCGAAACCTCGTTACCCAGCGGCGCGAACAGGACAGACTGTGGCTCGAGGCAATCAGGCAGGCCGCCGTGAGTCACATTTGTTTGGGCCGATACCAGCAGGCGGAGGCGGTGATGTTGGACGCGGCCAAAACGCGTTGGAAGGAGTTCGCCGATGAAGGTTTTGATGAAGATAGTCTCAAGTCGCTCCTGTGGTCCACGTGGCTGGCGCGGGCCATCGTCGAGCAGGGCCGAAACGCCGAAGCCGCGGCCATCATCGACGGCGTAGTGCTCGGACGCCGCCAAGAGCAGAAGGAGGGGGCGGATGACGTTCCTTTCCGAATCAACCTCAGTCACGCGCTGCTGGTCCAAGCGCTCGCGCAATCCGCGGATTCAGCCGGTCGCGAGAAGGTGCGCGCCTTACTCGACGAGGCCGACCGGCTCCTCCGCGGGATGACGGACGAGGCGCAGAAAAACTGGGAAGCCAAACTCCTCACCCGCGACATCGCCACTGCGCGGACCAAGCTCGGCGTGAGGTGAACGCTCACAGACCTCGTTTTGGAGTGCGACGCTGACGCAGCCGGACGACCCCGCCGGCCGCGAGAAACGCGCCGCCGCCCTCCGCCAAGCCATCGCCCTGCTCGACGAATCCACGGACGAGGCGAAGCAGCTCTCCGAAGAACGCGAACTCCGCCGCCTGATCGACGAGGAGCTGGCGCGGCGTTGAAGTGCCGGTCAGGAATTTTCCGCGCAGAATCGCGCAAACCACGCAGCTCACTCTCCGACTCGGCGCAGCGGAGGGCGGCGCAATCATCCAGGATCGCGGTAAACCCCGGATGGCGGCGGGCCCACGTCAGCACCGCGCTTTCGCCGGCCCCAAGGTCCCATGCCACGATTTCCGGATCGATTTGATCCATCGCGCGCACGTGTGGGACGCCAACTGACCGAAGCGGCCGACTGCTGCCCGCATCGCGCATCGCCGGAGCAAAGGTAGGAAGATTTTTTGGGTAAGAAAATTTTCCCAACCACTGCAGTAACCCCGAGCAGATGTTCATGCTTCTCGTTTGGTCCATTCCTGGATCACTTCGCCTCGACTGGAGCTGATCGATCGGTGCCATGTCTGGTGACTGGGTTCCCCTCCGAAAAATTTTCCTGCCAGTAGAATCTTCTTACCCTCAATTCCGTAGCTTGGTTCGCGTCTTCCCGCGGCACCGATGGGCTCAATTTCAGCAGACGCCCCAGCAGCTCGATCCAGCGGCGGAACAAAAGGAAACTGCAGGACCTCCCACAGATTCAGAAAGACCACAGATGCGAACCCCGGCATCCGACCATCTGCGGTCTTTCTGAATCTGCGGGAGGCCGCCTTTGCATAGGGAGACCATGACCTTTG
>SXSC01000088.1 GCA_005792355.1 Opitutaceae bacterium | reverse complement strand
TTGAGCCGGGGTGATCATGGGGTCTGCGTAAAGGCCCCAAGCACTACCGCTCACGCAGGCCGGCGCCCACGTAAAACCAGATACTTACGTGTCGGGTTCTAGTTGGCGCCGCTGTCGAAGATGAACTGGCGTTCTACAGTGGACGGAGGACAAAGGGACAGAAATCCTCACTCCAATTACCACCCCGTTTCTTCTTTTTGCAGTTTCACCTTTTTGCCGTTTTCTGCAGTCCCGTGTTCCCTCATGTCGGCTCCTCCCGCTCCTTCACCGCCCGACACGGATGTCCCACACAGATCTTCCGCGCGGGCAGATCTCGCACGACCACCGAACGCGCCCCCACGACGCACAGTTCTCCAATGGTCACGCCGGGGCCGACAAACACATCCGCTCCCAGCCAGGCATTCTCGCCTATGACAATGGGCTGGGTGATCAGTGGCATGCTCCACTGCCGGTAATCATGAGTCCCGGCGCAAAGGTGGGTGAACTGGCTGACGTTGGCCCCGCGCCGGAGGCTGACAAAGGCTAGGTTATATACGCGCACGTGGCGGCCCAGCATCGCGCGACGGGCGAGACTAAGCTTCCAAGGAAAGTGGACGGTGACGGTGGGGAAGATCACCACCGCAGTGAGATCCTCGATCTGCGCGCCGAAAAGTCGAAGGAGCCAGGCCCGCCACGCATGGAACGGCCGTGGGCTCCAGCGAAACACGGTTCGCTCGACGACGAGCCAAAGCCAGCGCCGCAAGGTCTCGGATCTCGTGTACGGGCTGGTGCAGCCTTGGCCAAGATAGGGCGGTTCGGGGATCATTCGATGGAGAATGGTAGAGTGAAGAAGAGACTAAAGAGGCGGCCGAGGGACGACGGACTACGGAGGACGGATGCCGGACGCCAGAGGGCGGAGGACGGTGGACTTCGGACGGCAGACTATCGACCGACGACCAGGGCTCGATTACTGATCACTGTGAACCCCGAACCCCGAACCTTGAACCATTCACCGATAGCGCATTCTCCACCCTCCCCCTCACTTTCCTTTCGCCCCTTGGGTGGGCGCAATGAGACGTTCGAAATCACTCATGAGAGTATCCGCGTACTGGCGGAAATCGTAGCGTCGCACATCTGCTTGCGCGATTTCAGCGAGCGCCTGGCGCGGCGCCAGGTCACGCACGAGCTGCGCCAGAGCCGCCGCGAGCTGGCTGGCGGCATCGGGTGCGGTGTGGTCGAAGGTCAGGCCGTTGACGCCCGGCCGGACAAAATCGCGAAAGCAGGCAAGGTCGGAGACGACGGGCACGGCGCCAGCGGCCATCGCTTCCGCGACCGCGACGCCAAACGTCTCGCCCTTCGCGGCCAGGCTGGGATAACAAAAAATATCAAGGCCGCCGTAGAATGCAGCGAGCGCTTTTTCGGCGTAGAGCGGCGGGCGAATGGTCCACCGATCGGCGGGAAGAGCCGCGCGAAGTTTTCTTTCCACGGCATGGCGATACTCCGATCCTCCGCCCCCGGCGGAGACAGCTTCTGGTCCGCAAAAGGTGACGCGCCAACGCGGAAGAGAGGTGTCATCTTTCAGGCGGAGCAGAGCATCAACCAAAAGATCCACGCCTTTCTCGGGATGGAGACGACCGGCGAATCCGATTACGACGTCGCTAGCTGGGCGGTTTTTTGGGCGGGCATTTGAAAGGTTCTCCCAGCCGATAGGGTAGCCATAGACAGTTGTGATCGGAGCGAGGGCGGCGTTTTCGGCAATCACGCGGTCGCGTACGGGCGTGCTGGTCGCAATCACGCGGCTGATGTGGCGGTATAATCGATATTGCCCCTTGGGCATGCGACCGGGCATGACCACGACTCGCCCGGCGCTGGGCCGCAGAGCTCCCAGCCAGGCGGGCAGGGCGACAGAATGCACCACGGTTACGTCGGCCGGCGGCAGGACTCGGTGGGCGCGGATGCCCCACGAGAGGTCGAGCAGGAGATTCTGCCAGAGGCGGGACCGATGATCACATCCGCGGACTCGGATATGCTGGATGCCGCCGACTATTTCGCGATTTGCCCAGCCTCGCCACCGACGTGAGATCATCGTAACCGTGTGGCCGCGGGCGGCGAAGTCCTGCGCGAGGCGAAACCACGTCTTTTCCGTCGCCCCGCCGGATTCCGGAGGCACGGGAAGGAAGAAACCCATGACGATGGTGATTTTCACGGGAATGATGCTACGAGCGAGTTATCATAATGCTTCATTTCCCGCTTCGTTTCAGCTCGCTCGCCTTGGCCACGCTCAGGAGTTCGTAGAAGGCCATGAGCCGGCAAAAGACAAATCCGCGATACCCGTCGAGGAATCCCGCGCGAAACACAAAGTGATACAGGAATCGCAACGTCGGGCGAAACGGCAGGCGGGCCGCGGCGTGTTTTAGCCGACGCTTCCGCGCCAGCACGGGATCGAGCTGCGCGGCGTTGTCGGCCACCTGAGTGTCAGCCGCGGCCAGCAGGCGCGCCTCCCAGTTGGAGTATCGATTGTGCTTTTCCACCCAAACACTAATCGTTGGAAAGGCGTAATGCTCCATTTCATGTCGCAGGTGCCCCGTCTCGCCCTTTAGGATGACGTGTTCATGCACTTCGTTGTCACCCGACTGCGAGTCCGCGGCGTCCGGGAATTCTTCATAGCGGCCGAGCCGATGGCGAAAGAACCGCAGATTCCAGCTCGGGTAGTAGCCGCAGTGCATCAGCCAGCCGTCGAGGAACCAAAACCGTCGATTGACATAATAGCCATCACACGCGGGCGCCGCGACGACTTTGGTCAGTTCAACAGCAAGCTCAGGCGTGATCCGCTCGTCGGCATCCAGAATGAAGACCCACTCATTGCGCCAAGCGACATTAGCCAAAGCCCAGTTTTTTTTCTTGGGCAGGCGTCCGTTCCACTGGAACTGGACGACGCTCGCGCCGTACTTGGTGGCAACTTCCTGCGTGCCGTCGGAACTGCCGGAGTCGACAACCACCACCTCATCGGCGAATTGGCAGGATTCCAGGCAGGCGCGAAGATTCTCCCGTTCGTTTTTGACCGGTATGAGGATGGAGATGGGGCTCTTTTGAGACATGGCGACTTAGCCGATCAATCTTATCCGCCCGCGTGTGCCCTCGAACCGACAAGTCGGGTCAAGGCGGCGAGGACTGATCGGGCACTCGCGTCGAAGTCAAACTGGCGTGCGTGGTTCTGCGCGGCGTGGGCGAATTTTTTTCGCATGACGCCGTCACCCAGGAGTTCGGCCAGCGCGGTCGCAAGGCGCGCAACAGCGTCCGGGCTGCGATGATCGAATACCATTCCGGTGTTCCGATGTTCCACGAGAGCGTTGAAGCAGGCGAGGTTCGAGACCACGGGCACAGCACCCGCAGCCATGGCTTCGGCGACCGCCACTCCGAAGGTTTCGCCGCCCTCCGCGATGCTCGGGTAACAAAAAATATCCATTTTGCCGTACGATTGGGCCAGCGCACTCGGATCGAATTGCGGACCGGATAAGATCAGTCGTGCCCCAAGTTTTCCTCTGAACTCGCGCAGGAGGTTTTCGCGATAGGCTTCACCACCGCCGCCCTCGGGGATCGTCCACGGCCCAACTAATTCCAGCCGCCAGGCGGGCAGGTCGGTTCGATCGGCGAGTCGGCTGGCCGCGGCCAAGAGGAGCGGAAGTCCCTTCTCGGGGTGAATTCGACCAACATATCCAATGGTAATCGGAGCGGGTGGTTGGGATTTGGCCGACGCTTGGGCGTGAAGCGTCCAGTCGATGGGGTAGGGGAAGCCGACGATCCGACCTGCAAGTCTAGGGTTCTCGCGCAGCAGCCGTGAAGTGACTTCCTCGCTGAGGGAGAGCAGCAGGTCGACGTTGCGATAGGCGTAGCCGTGACCTTTTGGCATACGAGCCAGCACGACGGCGATGCGGCCGACAGCCGGTTTGAACTTCCGCAACCACACCGGTAACGTCACGGTATTGCAGATCACCACATCCGACGTCGGCAACCTGGCGGCGACGCGGATACCCCACCAAAAGTCACGCCACAGATTGAGAAACAGTCTTCGCGAATGATCGGCGCCGCGAACGCGAACGTGTTGCACTCCGTCGACCGTCGCCTGCCCCGGGAGCCCCGGCCAGCGGCGGGAGATCAGCGTGACATCGTGACCCGCGGCGGAAAATTCTTGTGAGAGCCGGTGCCAAATTTTTTCGGTGGAGCCGCCACGCAGCGGGGGAACCGGTAGGAAAAAGCCGGTGACAATACTGATTTTCAATTCAGTTATTCAATCTGCGTGAATTCAGGGCTAGAGCAGCCATGAGACCGGCGGTTGTTTGGGCGTAGGTGTAGTGAGAAATCCGTGACAATACACTGGCCCGCAGTTGTTCGCGACGCCCGGGATTCGCCAAGTCGTCGAGTGCTCGGGCTAATGTCAGGCGCAATGCCGCTGGTTGGTATGAAGGGAACACCCAGCCGGTTTCGCCATCGGTGACGAGGTCACGCTGGCACCCGACAAGTTCGCTGACGAGGCACGGGACGCCCAGGTGCATCGC
Source organism: Opitutaceae bacterium (assembly GCA_005792355.1). Taxonomy (GTDB): domain Bacteria; phylum Verrucomicrobiota; class Verrucomicrobiia; order Opitutales; family Opitutaceae; genus ER46. Next base: position 13,705 of record SXSC01000088.1, on the reverse strand, counting down.
CTCATTGACCACCAGGCCCCAGGTTTCGTAGTGGCCCCGCGATGGCAGCACGAGCACATCTGCGAGCAACAAGTGCGCCGGCATCTCGCTTTGGTTGGCGAAGGGGAGGAAGTGGACCGCGGCATCGGGCCGGCTTTGAGCATGCTCCATCAACCCAGCCTTCTCCGGCCCTTCGCCGACGAAAACCAAGGCGGTCTTTGGCCGGCCAATCGCCATAAAGGCTTCGAGAAGTTCCCGCGGTTGTTTGGCGGGGACGAGTTTGCCGGCGAATAGGACAATCTGCCAGCCGGCGGGCAGGTCCAGGCGGGTGCGAAGAGCGTCGACCGCGGTGCGATGCGCGTCGAGTTTCGGATCGAAGAGTGCGTGGTTTATCGAGTGGGGTGCCTGGATTATTTTGCGGGCTGGTGCACCAAGGGTCGTGAAATAGTCGCGATTTGCCGCGCCCACGGCGAGGAAGGCACGGAACTGAGCGAAGAGAATCCGCAGGAGAATCCGACTTGGCCAAGGTGGCGCACCACGACCGAGAAGATGGGAGTCGCCACGAAACAGCAAAGGAATGCCGCGACTTCGGCCCCAATAGATTGCCCGGAGATGGCTGGACCACTTGTAGCCGAACAAAAGAAGGGCCGAAGGTTTCCAAGCAGTGAGACGGGCGATTAGGAGCGGATTGCGCAATCCCGCAAAATGATGGGTACCTGGGTCTCTGGATATGTTGGGCACGAACTCGTGTTCATAACCCGAAAGGAGATCGACGTCCCAGGAAAACGTCTTTTGAAACTGCGGGTCGTGCTGCGCGGTGACGCCGAATTGCCAGAGGTAAAACACGCGGAATTCCAGACTGGTGTGGGAGCGAAGCCAACGAAACCACGGGCTGTAATATTGTGTCGGGTGCGACAGAACAATCGCCAGACGCTGTCCGCTAGTGTGCATGTTTCCCACCGCGGCCTTTGGCCGCAACCAAGGAGCTTATCAATCTCGTCGCAGAGCACACGGAGTTCAAGCCAGAGCGCACCGAGCAATGCCTTGTCCTCCGTAACCTCCGCGTCTCCTCCGTGTCCTCTGTGGCCCAACAAGAGTGCACACACTGCGCCGACATGTTCAGGGATGACAGAGGTCGTTTCCCGTCACGATGTACCCGCCTGTGCGCCCGGCGCGAGGCAGAGGGCATTTTCGTAATCATGATGTTGGTGCCACGGTACCAGCCGTCCCGATGGGGCGATGCCATGCACGCGATAGCCATGCGCGGCCAGAAATCCGAGGCTCTCCCGGCCGGCGTCGCCAGCCGCTTCAATGTAGATCGCACGAATTTTCCCCGCGGCGAGAGCGCGGGCGGCGCCGCGCAAGGCGAAGCCTTCATGACCCTCCATGTCGAGTTTCCAAAGGTCCAGCGTTTCAATCCCCAGTCGCGCGAGTTCATCGTCGAGAGTCACGAGTTGAATCGGCTCGCCCTGAGAGTCGTTGACCTTGTTCCAAGAGCCGTGTCGACCAGCCCCGCCGTCATCGACGAGGCGAGCGGAGGACGGTGAGGCGCCGAGGCCGGCCGCGTGAATCGCTATCTGGGTGAACCCATTGAAACTAACGCATTCTTGCAGCCAGGATCGGGCGGCGGTACCTGGCTCGTAGGCGAGGATGCGCGCCTGCGGTGTCAGGGTGGCGAAATACAAGGCGGTCTGGCCGATATTGGCCCCGGAATCAACGATGGTGTGAATCGCATTTTTCCGAGAGCGCGCCCAGTTCCACAAGGCAGGGCCTTCATAGTAGCCGTAGACGATCCAGCGGTGGGTGGCATTTGCCAGATCGAGTTTCCAGAGGGGACCAGGCGCGGTATGCACCCAGCAGATGCCATGGGTGGAGAGCGAGCGCCCGAAGAGCCGGTCAAACAAGCCGAGTTTGCGGGGAAATTCGAAACGTCGAAGCACGCAAAGCGCCAACGGGAGCGGGAGAGGATGATCAGGAGAGGTCATTCTGGGCGTTCTTGCCTTTGGTCTTTTGGTCCTGTGTCCTATGGTCCCGAGGTCCGTGGTCGCGTGGTCCGTAGTCCTGTGGTCCCTTGGTCCTGTGGTCCCTTGGTCCTGTAGTCTCTGGTCCGCGGCCCTGCCTTGCTTGTCAACCGCCGGCGAAGTTGCGGACCACGAAGGGCAGACCAAGGACGGCGACGCAGGCCTGGGACATCGAACTTATCCAAATGGCCATGGTGGACTCGGTTTGAAACGACCACGCGGTCAGAACGATGACAAAAATTCCAGGATATGAAAGCATTGGGCTTTCGGAGGTGGCGGTTTGTATCCGCTTGTACACGGCGCCGAAGACAAAGGCCAGCAACCCGACCCCATAGAACCCGAAGTTCGCATAGGCCTCGGCAATCATGCCGAAGCCGATCGTGGCGTTACGCACGGTGACTTCATCCTGCAGGCCATAGTAAATGCACAGAATATCGGTGGCGACATGGGCCTGCGGTTTGTCCTTCCAGAAAAAGCGGGGGATAAGTTGACCGGGCACATGGACGTAGGTCTCGCCGTTGAGATAAGGCAGGCGTTCGGGGGAGTTCGAGACGACCAGACACATGATGTGAAAAACGGACGACCGCTCCAACAGCTTTTTTGTCATCTCTCGTTCGTCATCCTGGCCGGTGGTTGACAACCCGGCTTCAACCCATTCGGAAAAGAATGCGGGCAATTGCTGGACTGTGATTTGCTCCCGAACGCCCTCCGCGCCCCAATACTTGCTCCTCATCGTGGATTTTCCGTTGTGGAGGAGGGCCGCGATGGAAAAGAATGCGAGCGTCGCGACGAAGGGCAGCTTACGCGCGCCGCTCACATAACCGACCAAGCCGAGTACAATCAGCGACATTCCTGTGACCAAATACAGCGTCGAAAACTGCGACGCGGCCTGGACACTGATCATGACGACAAGAAAAATCTTCTCGTAGGCAGCCAGTTCTTTTTGGCCCCAGCTTCTTGCCTGGGCGAAGGTCGAAACCATCCCGATGCCGAAGGAGACAGCACGCAAGATGCTGTTTGTTTCACTGGGAATGAGGTCGCTATAGTAAACGCTGATAACGGAATACGCGGTGGAGAGGAGCAGACCGTATGCCACGAATTTCTTCAGATCGCGCGTCAGGACTTCGTTCATGAACATGGGAGATCTGATCGGGCGACCCCTGATCAGCAGAAACGTGCTGATGGCGGTTATCTGATAAACCAGGATTCCGAGAGCGGCAGTCGAGATGGTCTCGAAATCGTAGGCTTTGAGCTGGATGTGCCCCGTCAGCAACGGCAGGCCGTAGGCATTGGCAGTCGTGAGCATCAGGACCTCAAACGTTGGCAGGTGCCGACCGCCACGCCGGGCCCAGAGCAGGCAGGGGAGGATCGCCAGAAAGAGAATAAACAGGCCGAAGTAGAGATGGAGTGGGTCCTCAAGTTTGGACGTGTAACCGTAATACGCGAGCAACGCGGCCAGGCCGGCGGCACCTATCACGAAGAGTTTTGTCCCTCGCTGTTGGCCTTCCTGCGGAGCGTTGGGGGTGGGGTCGATGGTCGTCGCCTCTGTGGACGGTGCGGTCATCGGGAGGTCATCTGGATGCTGCCGCCATGTGGATCGTGAAGCGAGGCGGCGGGTGTGACACGGCTGCGACAAAGCCCGTTCGACGAGCTCAGGGTCCTGGACGCAGCCCTCCGAAGAAAGTTCTCCAATTCCTCTCGGAGGGCGCCGCTTCGTCGGCGCCGAAACCGTGCGGTTGTCCGCGGTCGCCGCTGGATTTCGACCGCCGCCGGGTGCCGAGGTGCAGTGGTCTGATATTGATTCATTCCGTGTTTTTCTTGGTCATGCCGTATCAATTTTTTGCTCCGGCAACGTCATAGCCGTCCGGCCGAGCATACCGTGATAAAGTGCAAGATATTTTGCGGCGCACACCTCGACGCTGAAGCGGGTTTCCGCCGCGTGGCGACACGCCTGCCGATTCAGTTCATGAATACGACGCACCGCGGCGACCCCTTCGGGTACGGTCCGCATGAAAAACCCGGTGCGACCGGGGTCGACAATTTCAGGCAAGGCCCCGCGCGGACAGGTAATCACCGGTGTGCCAGCCGCGAGAGCCTCAGCAAACACGATACCGAAGGGTTCATCCCACTGGATCGGTACGATCAAGGCCGCCGCGCGGCCCAGCAGGCGATTCTTTTGTTCATTGTTCACTTCGCCGATGTACTTGATCCCGTTGCGTCCGATCTCCGGCGCAATCGCACGATCCCAGAAGTCTCGCTCGGGTCCATGCTTAGCCTTATTGCCAGCAATGATCAAACGCCAGCCTGTCGCGCGGGCCACCGCAATGGCGAGATCCGGGCCCTTGATTGACTCAACTCGACTGAGAAAAACGAGAGGGGCGTCGGCGGCGACCCGATCGGTGAAATCGATCTTGTCGGGTTCGACAAAGTTTGGGATGGCGCTCCATTCGCCCCCGGCGGGCCGCCCCATGTTGCAGATGAACTCGCTGCAGCCCGTAAACTTCAGCGAACGCCCGCCGAGCCGTGCGGCCAGAGAGATTTGGCGGCCGCCCGCGTGCCGCTGATAAGACATGACCTTTGGCAGGCGCGACGGCAGCAGCGATAACAGATATGCGAGCCGCGAGAAACTGTGCAGCACGTCGGGCTGAAAGCTACGGACTGCGCAGCGGAGGGCGAGAGTGTTACGGCAGGTGTCAAGCCAACCGCCGGGTGTTGCTCCTGGCCAAGCGTAACGCGCCTCCGCCGATGCGGACGAGGCCACATGCGCGACCAAACCCACCGTGTGACCCGCCGCGCGAAAATGGCGGAGCAGTGCGGCCACGATGCGTTCGATGCCGCCGTAGCCGACGGGCGGCACTGGAATCATGGGGTCGGCCGTTAGGAGGATGCGCACGTCAGTTGGAACCGGCGTGGACGAGCACGAGATTGGGCGAATGTGGCCACTGTCGATAACCGCACTCCGCCAGAAATCCGGTAATCCGGCCGGCGTCGAGTCCGCGTCGCCTGAGCAATGGCGGATGAAGTTCAAGGGCGACAGTTTTGACTCGTCCCTGGCGAAACAGCTCTGGGCTGCCTAGAACCGCCTCGTATTCCCAGCCTTCGATGTCGACCTTCAGCAGATCGCAGGTTGCGACGGTGTGTTGGTTGAGGATCTCCTCCAAGGTGAGACACTCGACGATTTGGCGTTGCAGCGGGTAACGGGTCGGCTGAACGAGTGAAGAGGCGCTGTTGTTGACGCCAGGCGTGAGGTGCATCGTAGCCTGTCCTGGCCGGTCGGATACGGCGTAGGGGGCGAGGGAAATTTGGGTGCAGCCGTTGAGTTCGAAATTTCGCAGTAGCACGGCGCGGACACGCGCCTGTGGCTCCACGGCCACTATCCGCCCAGTCAGTCCCGCCTGCCTCGCGCCGACGACGGTGAAGTAACCTTCGTTGGCGCCGACATCCACAAAAGCGCTGCCGGGACTTACAAAGTGTTTCACCACCGCCAGCATATCCGGTTCATAAACCCCGTGCTCAAGCAACCGCAGACCGAGGTAACTCGCAGGATCGAGCCAGAACTTGCCCTCGGGAGTGATGGTTTCGATGCGACGGACGCGGAGCAGTATCTTCACCAGTGAGGCCAAAAAGGCGGGACGGATCCGCATGACGAATCGTCCCCGACGGATTTGAGATTGCGCGTTCACGAGCGACGTGCTGACGAGATGAGCCCCGCGTCGAGTTTCGCTTCTACAGTTGCCCGGTTGCAGAAGTCGACGGTGAGCGCGGCGTGACCGCGGTCGGCGTCAAGCCATCGTTGCGCACTTGCCTGAGGCAGCCAAGCCCGGATACCAGCGAGGATACCGGCGAGGAGGCAGGCGAAGATACTGTTTGTGAGGCAGTGATCGTTGTTGTGCGGAGCGCGTTTTTCCATGGCGAACGTTATCGTGCGAACGACAGCGGCGAATAGCATAGCGTCAGGCGTTGCGAAAGAAGCCGCCGGAGCGCAGCGCGTCCGCAAGGGCGAGACGGTAATCGCTCCACTGCCAGCGCGCGGCGGTGGCGAGCGCGGGCCCGCGCATGGCCGCGAGTTCAGTGCGGTGATCGAGGCACCACGCAATGGCCTCAACGATGGCGGCGGCGTCGCCGGCCGGGACGAGCAGGCCGTTATGCCCGGGTTCGAGGAGATCAGCGGCTCCGGCGCGATTGGTGGTAATTACCGGCAGACCGCGCGACCACGCCTCCGTGGCGACCATCCCGAAGCCGTCGCAGAGGGTGGGAAAGATCAACGCGTCCGCCTGCGCCATCCGAACAAGCAACTCCGAACGGGGGATGCTGCCGCTGAGGGTCACGCCCTCCGGCAACGATGTAAGAAGCCGCGCAGGCAGTGTGATGGCGCCGTAGATCTGCAAGCGCGCGTGGCGACCGAAGCCGCCGTTGCGCCAGGCCTCAAGGAGGTAGTGTGCGCCTTTGCGCAGGCTGAGCGTGCCAGCCCAAATCAGAGTGAGCGGTGCGCCATCGGTGGGACCGCGCCTGCCCAAGTCGGGAGATGCGGGCGGCGGCGCGCCGTAGGGCACGACACACACTCGGTCCACCGGCAGGCCCGCCTGCGCATAGCTATCCCGCGTGAAACGCGAGGCGGCGACGACAAGGTCGGCGGCGTGCCACTCCGCGCTCCGTCGCGACAGGCGGCGTGCCTCGCGGGCGGCGGTGTGGCGGTGATAGGCGGTGCGCTGCTCCGGGAAACGCGCCAACTCAGCGGTGAGGAGGCGGTGGACGTACTTGGATTCCGGAGCCGGCACATCGTAGGCGACTCGCAGGCCAAGCGCGCGGGCGCGTTGGAAGGTGGCGAGCGAGCTATGCTCGTAGCCGTAGACGCCGGTGACGGCCGGATCGAGGCGGCGAGCGACCCCGCGGTCGAAAAGCTTCTCGGACCATTCCCAAACGACGTCCGTGGCGCGGCCGTCGCGATCGACGAGCGCGGTGAGGACGCGGAGGAGTTCACCGCCAGGGTGGCTCTCGACGCGTGCGGCCGAAATCTCCGTGACGGCGCGGCGACGGAACTGCCGCGCGAGATCGCGGCGGGCGAGGCGGCCGAGGGCGCAGACAGCACGCTGCGACCATGCCGACGGATCGTCGCGCACGGTCGTGACGAAGCGGTCGAGTTGCCCGGCCTCCGCGATGGCTCGCGCGGCCTGCTGGACAAAAGGCGCCACGCTGGGATGGAAGATTAGCATGTCAGCCGAGGAGGCGCTTCGCGAGGCGCCAACCGAGGAGGCGTGAAGCCAGTTGGAAGCGACTGCCTGCGGGCAGGGGGCGGCGACTGCCGCCGAAGGCGCGGCAGTGGGCCTCGGCCTGGGCCGCGAGATCGCTCCGCCCGGGATAGAGCTCGAAGGCCAGCCACTTCCAGCCATGGGCCACAGCGGCGCGCGTGCGCGGGGAGTTGTCGGCGGCGGCAAGATAGCCGAGGGTCAATTCGAAGGAACGATACAGCGACGCGAGTGCTCGGAAGTCCTTGCGGCCGCTGAGGCTTTGCCGCAGGTGGGAACGATAGTAACTGCGGGCGCCAGCGCAGAAGCGAATGCCGGAGGCGCGCAGCATTACGCGGGCGAAATATTCGCCGTCATCATTGAGGGAGAGCGATTCATCCCAGGGCCCGGCCGCATCGAGCAACGCGCGGGGTGCGAGCCAGGCGGCTGGGTGCATCATGCGCCCGTCCTCGAAGGCGAGTTGGAGAAACTCAATTGCACTGAGATCACACCAGTTGGAGTCGGAAATAAAGCGCGCTTCGGCGGGGTTATCCCGGAAGCGCGCCCACTCGCCCGACGCGAGGGCGTGCGCGGCGGGCGCCAGCGCGTGAACCTGCGTCTCGATTTTCGCCGGGTGAAGCAAATCGTCGGCATCGAGAAACTGAATAAACTCGCCGCGCGCGACCCGCAGACCAGCGTTGCGCGCCGCGGACGCGCCGCGATTGGGTTGATCGAACACCCTGAGATCGGGACCGGCGCAGGCGCGGGCCGCCCCGAGGCTGGCGTCGGTCGAGCCATCGTTCACCACGATGATCTCGCGGTTCGGCCAAGTCTGCACGCGGACCGAGTTGATCGCCGCTGAGATCCACGCGACGGAGTTGTAGCAGGGAATGACCACAGAGACGAGCGGGGTCGCACTCATCGAGACTTGGTGAGTGAGGACCGTACGACTTCGACGACTCGGCGACCTTCAAATTCCCAATTGAAACGAGTCTGACCCAATTTCCATGCCGCCGCGCGGGCCGCGGCAAGTTGGGCGGAGTTAGTGAGCAGCGAATCCACGCAGGCAGCAGTGGCGGCGGGCCGACTCACATCAAACAGCACGGCCGCGTCTCCGAGTTCCGCGGCGAGAGCGCGCTGGGCGGAGGTCGGAGTCAGCAATTGCGGAAGGCCTGCGAGCAAGTAGGCGAAAATTTTGTTCGTCAGGCAGAGATCGCGATTCAACGGGGTCGATTCTTCGCAAGAAAGCCCAAGGTGGGCACTTGCGGCGAGTCGCGGCATTTCGCTCGGCGGGGCAGGCGGAAGAAATGCAATCGAGCGCGCAAGGCCTGCGTCACGGGCGAGTTTAGAGAGTTGAGTCTTGTAGCAGTCGGAGACGAAGCCGCGCAGCTGAAGCTCGACGGGCGTGCGGAGTTGTGAGAGCACCGCCACCGCCGCTTCGAGCCCGCGACCCGGGCCAATGGTTTGGGAGAACCAGTACACCCGGGCCGGAGTCGCGTCAGAGATCGGTTCTGGAACGACCGGAGCGCGCGGTGCTTGGGCTAGAGGAAAAACGTTTAAGACAGGAACGGTGCGTACTCTGTACTTCTGCTCAAGTGCTCCGCCAATGAGTGGCGACGATGCTGTGATGTGCGCACACTTTGGTAGAAGCGCGGCTTGGAGGAGCGGAGGCAACCGGGCATCAACACCGTTTCCGCAGGCCTCTAGCGTCTCGGAATCGTGAAAGTCTTCGGCATCGAAGGCAAAGCGCGTGCCGCGTCGGCGCGCGGCGTGTGCGGCGGCTGGCAGCCCGGCAAGGCAGTGACCGAGGTAGAGGTCAGCGGGATTTTTCGAAGCGACGACACCGAGGTGAAAAGATTCCGCATGGTGTGCTCGAACGGCCAAGTGCATCACCGCAGTCCGAAGTCGCCCGAACGCACACCGTGCGAGAAGCCGCATGGACTTACGGGCAAACGCGCTGACACCGCGGCGGTAGTCAAGCCGCGTGACCTGCCACTTCGCAGTAGCCATTATCTCCGAATCCAGAGCTTCGACGGGATCGAAGTATCGACCGGCGACAACCCGTACCTGGTAGCCCGCCGCGACCAGAGCCTCTGCTTCCTTCACAACCCGCGGAGACGACGCGAGGTGACCCGGAGTGATGAGACAGAGCGAGGCGTTCATGCCGACTTATCTTCGACGTGAATTCGTTGCAGGGCATGGGACCAGTTGCGCCGGAAGTACCAGCGCTTGGAACCGGCTACATAGTGATGCATGACGGCGCGGCAATCGGTAGCTTCGGGGAAGCGGGGGCAGGTCACATAGTCGGCGGCTGGAGCGATGGCGCATGGCCTGCCGGCAACCAGCATTGCAAAGAGGGCTTGCTCAAGGAAGTAGTGGGTGCCCTCGCGCTCGGTGAGGGTGCGGCTCCAGTGCTCGAGGCGTGGCCAGTCGAACTCACTACTATTGAGACCACAGAGGCCGACATTTACGAAGTCCGCCAGGGGAATTCCGGCGAGTGAATCGAGCAGCGGGCGCGAGTAACCATAGGAGCTCTCGCAGTCGACGGCATGCATCGGGACGGTAGGAAGGTCGTGCCAGTCGACAAGGAACTCAGGAAAGGAGAAAAAAAGCAGATCGGAGTCGATTACTAGCTTCCACCCTGTCGCGCCGAGATGAGGATCAATCAGTTTGCGAATGTTGGGATAGTGTAGCCAGCGATCGCGCAGGGCGGGGAAGCGCGAGACGGGTAGATGGAGATCAAGTTGCCTGAGCGCATCGGCCGGCGAGATGAAGCGGGCGGCAGGGAAGATGCGCGCAATCGCATCGCGTTGAGCGGGTGCTAACGTTCCGTCGTCGTAGATTATAGGAGTCAACCTGCGTTTGCTTTGGTGTGCCAGCGTCCACAAGCAGAACGCGGTTTGGTACCAGAAGCGATTTCCGCTAAGTACATGTAGCGTGAGGGGCGGGCCCGACTTTGGCTCCGCCATGGGCATTGGCAGTCGATGCGCCGCCTCTTCCATCGCGGCACGACCCTCCGCCGTCCGACGCTGTTCGAAGGGGCCTCCCTCGCGCAAGGAGGTGCATAAGGCACCGAGGGGGCGGTGGACTACGTGGAATAGTAGTTTTCCAAGACCGATGCTTTGCAGTAGCGCGCGCATGGAGTGTTATAGGCCGTAAGCTGCAAGCATGCGCTTGAGTTCCAGCGTCGTAAACGTTCTGCACGTCGCATAGGGTTTGCCGCGAAGGCGTCGGAGAAGCCGGCCGGCATTGACTGGACCAAGTACGAGGGACAGCCCGCGAAAAACTGGACCGCCAAGGTTAATCTCGGTGCCTTTTGGTGAATTGCGCCACACCGCCAGGAGCCGTTCGGAAAAACCGTGGTGGAAGTCGTGCGGCAAGCGACGCCAGCTCTCAAACGCCACGGCTCCCACGAGTGCTCCAGCGTGAATGGTGGATGGCGTGCTTGGACGACGCCGCTGAAATCCTTCAGCGACGAGGAGTGCCGCAGCGCCGAGCGTTTCCCAGTGTTGACTGAATCGTTCGTTCGGATGGGGTCCCACTGCAGTCAGGTGCTGATCTACTTTGACGATCTTGGCGGGGTGGCACAGCAAGTTGTAGTAAAGCCAAATGTCGCCGGCTGGATCCATGCGGCGATCGAGTGGCACGATTGGGGCATTGAGCGCCGCGGTCAGATAGGCCCGACGGTAGGAAGGGCAGTGCGGCGCCGGCTGCGCGCGTAAAAAGAAATCTGGAACGTCATTTGTTGTAAGCACACGCTCACCGTCCGAAAAAAGGGAATCGTGGTCCGCCTGGAGTGTAGCGATGGCCATGTCATCGTAAACGATGTCCGTCTGGTGCGTGCGATGCGCGGCGAGATGACGGAGCAACTTCTCCGGGTGAATGAGGTCGTCAGAATCGAGAAACAGCACGAATTTGCCAGTAGCTGCGTGCAGGCCAGTAAGTCGGGCGATGATTGACCCTTGGTTGGGCTGCCGCAGGTGATGAATCTCGACGCAGGTCTCAAAGCCGGCGAGTTGCTTTTCGAGCGACGGAGCGGAACCGTCGTCCACAAGTATGGTCTCAACGCCGCCTTCACCCACACCATACGCTGCAGCGGCGACGCTTCGCAGGGTGTGCTTTAGCGGCTCCGGCCGGTTGTAGCCCGGGATCACAACCGAGAAGAGAGGACTCACGGGTGGATGAAGATCGGAGCGGAAAAATGTCGCTGAATATGACGGTGGCGGGCGCTCCACTCGGCGCTTCGCGGAATTGCGATGAAGTTGTAGAAGGTAGAATCTTCGAATGTTTCGTGGTCTTGCATAGGACGCATGGGAAGTTCACATCCGCCGTGGTAAGGGAAATGCGGCACAAGCCAGCAAGCGAATGAGTTGGACGGGAAATGGGCGGTGATGTCCTCCGGCTTGGACCCGCTGCGCGTGAGGGCGGAGAGATTCATTTCTACAATCCACATTGGACCATTGGGTTCGAACCAGGCCCGTGGTGCGCCACGCAGAGCCATCGGTTCGGCGCCTTCGACGTCGACCTTAATCGCCGCGGGGGATTTCGCGCTAGCGTGGCGGTCGGCAATTTCGACCAGCGTAGTCATATGGACTGATTGCGTCACGTAATTGACCGCTCGACGAGGATCGGGGTTCAGAGACTGCTCGGCGGTTGATGCACCGGAAGGCGAAGAAAAGAAGACGACCTCCTTGATCGCGTCGCCTGCCGCGACTTGTTCAACGTAGATGCTGTCCAGACCGAGGACATCAGCGCAGGCCCGAATGGCCTTGGCGAGGACAGGTGACGCTTCGATGGCCAGGACGGCACTTCCGCGGCCCAGACGGTGAGCGGCACAAAAAGTGTAGAGGCCGAGATTGGCGCCGACGTCGAAAAACGTGTCGCCGGGCTCAAGCCAGTCACAAAGGAGCGCGAGTTCGGTTCGATCAAGTTCGGGGGAAACAAACGCGTCCTCCGAATCCGGGAGGCCAGGAACGCAGACGAATGGGAAAAGGTCTGTACAATAAGTGAACGGTCGTCCTTTGGCGCGATCCAGTTGGCGGCGCCGGGCATTAATGCGGATCTGTCGAAAAAAAACAGCAAATGAACCCTCGGCCAGCAGGGAAAATGCAGTTGTAAGCTTGCGCATGTCAGTTGATTCGCCCCGCGAGGGAGCTCGTCCGGCCGGCGAAGTGACCGCAGGCGCCCCGCCAGCGGATGTAGCCGACGGGATATGACCATCCGTGAAAAGTAAACCACGCCTTCAGCTGGCGCAGGGGCAGGCTCCAGCGTGAAATTCGTGGCCAGGGGTTGGCGCAGTTCTTCGTGAGTACCTGCATCCAGGAATGCTGAATACCGGCGTTGATCCGCGCGAGATAGCCAGGCGCAAGGCGGGCGGAGGGGATAAGGTGAGTGAGCGACAATTCGGGGAAGTAGCCGACGTGCCAGCCCCGCCTTAACAAGGCGAACACGATATCGTTGTCTCCTCCCGAGGTTAATACTTCTCCGCGACGATCAGGAAGTTGCGTGGCCAGACCTTCGTCCAGCCAAGCTTGGATGGCTACGAGGCGAAGTGCCATACCTGCGCCGATTGGTGCCGCGGCGGAGGGGTACGCTCTAATCGTTGTGCCGCCGGTAGTCAGACTCGCGGCAATGGTCGGCTGGTCTCCGAAGTCGCGCAAAGCGAGCAAGGGATAAAACTCGCGGGTCCAAGCCGGAGGTTCCGTTTCGAATTCGGGGAGGCTTCGTCCCCCAAGTGCGCCAATTCGCGGGTACGCGGCAAACAGTCGCGCGACCTGCTCAAGATAGTCAGAAGCCAGGACGTTGTCATCATCGACGAGCACGCAAAGCGGTGCACTCGCCTCACGAAAACCGCGACGGCGAGCGGACGTGAGCCCGAGCCGCGGCTCGGCCACCAACCGGAAATTCTGGGGCGCGCGGTTGGCCAGCAAGTCGACGGAGAGCGCTGGCATCGAGGCGTTGTCCACCACCAGTGTCTGCCACTCGTGAGCGGGCAAGGTCTGACTGCGCAGGCCATCCAGCGTCCTGAACAGGCGTTCGAGGCTGGGATTATGGGTCGGAATGACGACCGTGAGTTTCAATGAGAATAGATTCCGATGGCCGACAGTGGCTGCGCCGGCGGATGCGAGATCGACGTCATCAATGGAATGGATGGAGAAGCAAAACGGTCGTCGCCTGACGGTTCGCGGCGGCGTTGGCGACATACAACACGCCGAACCCGACGGCAAACAACGCGATGGTGACCGAAACGAGGGCCGGCTTCCGCTTGTGGATGGCCGCGAGGAGGACCCAGAGTGCACCACAACCAGCAGCCAGAACAAGGGCATGCCCAGTCCGCTGTAATCCTAAATCCCGCAGTTGAGGTTCAGGGGGCCAGTTTTGGGAGCCAGTCGTCCGGACTGAGCGGATTATTCCAGCACAAATAACGTTCGAAGGTTTGCTGCGGGTTCAACTGCGGCGCAGTTGAAGCGAGCCAGCGTT
>SXSC01000087.1 GCA_005792355.1 Opitutaceae bacterium | reverse complement strand
GAACAATAAAGTCCGAGTGGTGACCAGACGCTCATATGGTTTCCGAACCTATAGGGCAATGGAGGTGGCCCTATATCATAACCTTGGCCATTTGCCCGAACCGGAATGCGCCCATGAATTCTGCTGACCAAGCGAAAAATCTTCCTGCCAATAAAATCTTCCTACCCTCAATCCGGCGGTTTCGTGATCTGAAAAAGCGGCGGGTGAGCTCCAGCGGTCGGAAATGACTGATCGCGGGGAAGACTTCGGCCCAAGCACCGGAATTTTGGGTAGGAAGGTTTTGCTGGTAGGAAAATTTTCCGGAGACCGACCAGCCCACATGCATCCACGAACCAAGCCGCAGCTGTTTCTTGAGAGCTGGGCGTTGGGCGCTGCGCATTTTCACAGATCCACCGGATCGGGCAGCGATTGGGCGAAGGCGTCGGCTTGGCGCAACGCTTCCTGAAAGCGCGGATCGGCGCGGATAAACTCAAAGTCGAGATTCGAACGCAGCCCGTAACGCGTCCGGTATCCATTCGTCAACAACTCCTGCAGTAGCGCCACGGCCTCGTCCGCCTGGCCCAGCCGGGCGTAGAGTGCGCTCGCCACGGTGGTGAATTCACTCATGCGCCGGAAGGCGCTGGGCATGCGCTGCGCTTCCTCGCGCCATTCCTGCAAGGCGGCGAGCGCGGAGTCTCGCCGGCCAAGGATGGTTTCCGCGCGGATGAAGGCCGTTCGCACCAGCGGCGCCCGGTTGCCGCGGGCCAGCTGCTGGGTCGCATCCGACCGGATTTCCTCCGCCCGCTGGCGGGCCTCTTGCTCGCGGCCAACGGCGAGGAGTTGCTCCGGACTGGCCCGGCTGCCCTGGTTCCCCATGGTGGCGGCCGACCCGCCCACGCCCGCCGCGCGCTCCATCTCATCAATCACCACCCGGGCGTCGTCCACCCGGCCCAGTGCCAGCAACAGATTGGCGCGCACCGCGCTCACTCCGGCCTGGCCCGCGGGCATCCGGTCCAGCAGCCGCAATGCCGCTGCCGGGCCGCGCCAGAGTGTCCGCGTAATGATTAGGTTGGTGAGCGGCGTCGCAACCCCCGGCCCTTGGATCACCATCGCACGCTTCAAGAGTTGGTCGGCCTCCTTGTATTCGCCCCGCGGCAGGCAGACACCAACGGCCAGGATGTTCGTAAAATCGCCGTTCTGGGGATCGAGCCGCAAGGCCTCCCGATAGAGTCGAAACACGTCCGGCCAGTGTCCGAGATCACGCGCCACGTTGGCCTGCGCGGCGCGGAGCTCCGCCGTGGCGGGTTGCAGGGTCTCGGCCCGGGCGAGGTCCCGCTGCGCCGCCAAATAATCAAACTTCTCCTGGCGCAGCCAGTTGGCGCGCGCGATCAAGGCATCCGGCAGATCCGGCTGCACCTCGAGTGCGCGGTCGATCGCGGCCCGGGCGCCGTTGACCGCCTCCGGGCTGCGGTCGGATTGCGCACCGGAGGCGCGGATCCGGGCCGCCGCGAGCCGGGCCCACGCCAACGCGAATGCCGGGTCGAGCGCCACGGCTTGTTCGTAGAATTTGGCGGCCGCCGGGGAAATATCGGCGGAGCGGGTCTGGAGCGCGCGCCCCTTCAGGTAAGCATCGTAGGCCTCGGCATTTTTCGTCAGCGCGACGACGGCCACCGTGCTGGTGCGGCGGGTGAGCTTCTCCACGACCGCCCGGGCCACCTTGTCCTGCAGGTTAAAGAGGTCGCTCAGCTCTTCCGTAAACGTGCCGAGTTCTTCGCTGAAACCTTCGGCGGCGCGGGTGAGCGACACACTGATGCGCACCTTCGTGCCGGCCTTGCGCACACTGCCCTCGACGAGGCGGGAGACATTGAGTGCCCGGGCGATTTCCGCCAGCGACACGTCCTTGCCCTTGAAAAAAAATGACGACGTCCGCCCGGGCACAAGCAGGTCCCGCTCGCGCGAAAGGGCGTTGAGGATTTCCTCGGTGAGCCCGTCGGAGAAATATTCCTGCTCCTTGTCGCCGCTGAGGTTGGCGAACGGCAGCACGGCGACGGATTTTTCCGGCGGGGCGGGTTTGTCGTCCGCCTTGTTCGGGACGAACGCGGATTCGTCGGCCGGACCGGCGGTCGTGGCCGGGTTGGCGGCGGGCTTCGCTTTTTCCCATGGCGGCCAAATCACGGCCGTGACAACCAGCCCCACGGCGATCACCGCCACGGCCTGCGCCAGCGGACGCCGCTTCGGTTTGGTCACCGGCATCGGGGGCCGCGTGGGCGTCGGCCCGCCTGCCGCCGAGACATGCCAGATGGGAATGGGCTCGGTGATGTTCTTGAAGGTCTCGGGCCCGATGAAGAGCGCCTGCATCGGCACCTTCCCTTTCACGGTGTCGTAAACCATCTGGCTGATGCACACGCCGCCCACCGGGGCCTTGCCTTCGAGCCGCGCGGCGATGTTCACGCCGTCGCCCGCCACCCCGCCGGTCTGCTGCCGGAACACATCGCCAATGTGCACGCCCATGCGATGCTCCAGCATCTGCCCGGACCCGGATTTTTCCCGGCGCGCCGCGAACTCCGCCTGGATCTGCAGCGCGCACGCGACCGCCTGCACCGCGCTGTTGAACGAAAGGAGCAGCCCGTCGCCCATCGAGTTGAGCAGTTCGCCCCCATGCCGGGTGCAGCGCTCGCCCATGAGCGCAAAATCCGCGGCCACCAGTGCCATCGTGCCCGCCTCGTCCTGCTGCATCCGTGCGGAGTAGCCCACGACATCCGTGAAAACGATGGCGGCGAGCCGGCGCTCGGAAACCGAACGAGAGGGGTCGGCGGAATCGCTCATCTTAATTGATCATCGGCGAGGCCGACTTGGTGCAGCAATGCATTCCAGCGCGGATCTGAAAGCAGCGGCACATGATAATCGCAGTTGCGCAGCCACGCAATACTGGGATCGCGCGAGGCGCGCGCCTTTTCGAGCGCCGCAAGCGCGCTTCACCGCCGCCGCGTCCTGGGAGGCGTAGGAAAGGAAGACAGCCCTGGTTTCCGCGGCGCTCATTTTGAGTTGCCCCCGCCCGGCCTTGCCCGCCGGCCCGCGGCCTCCGCTAACTGGGCGGCCCGCATCCGCGCCAGCGTTTCGCGCGCAACCTTGGATTCGGCGGCGCGGCCGAGTTTGGCCATGAGTTGTTCAAAACGCGGGTCGACGCGAAAGGGGTCCCACATCTGATCATACATGAGGCTCATCATCATGATGACCGCGGTGTTTTCGAGAAACGGCAGGGCCTCGTCGAACCGGCCCACGCTGCCCAAAATGAATCCGCGCTGAAAGCTGTTCGCCGGAAGTCGCGCGAGCAGAGCGGCCGTGTGGCCCTGCGCCTCCGCCTCAGACCCGGTCTGGCGGAGCACCCATAAGGCGAGGCTGTCCGCCCAGAAGCGCGGCGTCAGTTCGGGTCGTCGCAGGATGTCACGCGCCACTTCGGCCGCTTCGGCGTTGCGACCCAGCGCCAGGAGGATTCTCGCCTGCTCGCCACGGATCGGAATATAGGTCTCCGCCCGCAACGCGGCGGCACGCTCGGCCACCTTCCAGGCGTCCTCGTAGCGGTAAATTTGGGCCAGGGTCTGCGCGTAGAAGATCAGATTGATGAAGAGATGGGGATCGAGCTGACTCGTCTTGTCGTTTTCCATGGCCGCCAGATCCGCCCGGCCTTGCTGATAGCGAACGCCCGCCAGCCACGCATGGGCGAGGGCGGAATTGGGATTGAGCGCGATCGCCTTGAGGTGCTCCTGTTCCGACTCTGTCAGCCGGTTTTCGAGCATCAGGGCAAATCCGAGCGCCCCGTGGGCCTCCGCTTGGGTAGGATCGATTTCGATCGCCCGTTGGGCCGCGAGCCGGGCGCGGCGGAGGTCGGGTGCGGTCTCGTCGAAACCCTGCAGCCCTTCGATGCCACGAAAATTGGCGCGAATCACATAGACTCCGGCCAGTCCCGCGTGCGCTTCCGCCAGCTCCGGGTCGATCTTCAGGGCGGCGGTAAACGCGGCCTCGGCGCGCGTGAAGCTCTCGGGGTCCCGGCGGTTGAAAAAATAGCGGCCTTCGAGCAGCAGCCGATACGCCTCGGGATCGACGGTGCGCGCCTTCCGCATCGCCGTGCCCAGGGTGAGTCGCAGGTTCTGCGCGATAATTCCGGCGATCTTGTCCTGCAGCGCGAACACGTCCTTCAGCTCCTCCCGAAAATCGTCCGCCCACACCTGCTTGCCGTCCGCCGCATTGAGCAGCCGCGCCGAGATGCGGAGCTGCGTGCCTGCCCAGCGCACGCTGCCCTCGACGACATAGGCGACGCCGAGTTGCCGCGCGATTTCCGGGATGGGCGTGTCCTTGCCCTTGAAGTGAAACGCCGACGTGCGCGCCGTCACCTTCAGGCCGGGAACTTTCGCCAGCACGTTGAGCAACTCCTCGCTGATGCCGTCGGAGAAATATTCCGTGTCCTTCTCCGCGCTGATGTTGACGAAGGCCAGCACGGCGACGGATTTCTGATCAGCCAGCGGCTGAGCCGAGGATCTCGGGTCCACGGTCTGGGATTTGGGGGTGGCCGCCGCGACGCGCATTTCCTCGAGCCAGACCAGGCCTTCCTCGATCATCGCCTGCACGCGCGGGTCGTCGCGGATGGGCTTGAGCAGTGGATCAAAGCGCAGGGCGTTCAACACCTGCATGCGGCTTCCCCTGGATTTCATCTCGCGTTGAAATTCGGCGACCGCCGCGTCGGTTTCTCCGAGCAGGAACAGGACGAGGGGTGTCCCAGGGCAGCCGAGGAAGTCCGCAGTTCGTCCGAGTTGACGAAACGCAGCCAACTGCTCCTTCGCCGCCTCCCTCTGCCCGAGAAAGGCGAGCAACAGGGCTTTGTTGAAGATCCAAACGGGCTGGTTGGACTCGGTCGCAAGGCGTTGTTCGACGAGGCGCAACGCTTCACCCCATTTGACCTTGGCGGCTGCGTCCCGACCCGCGAGGGCATGGGCATGCCCCTCCAGGGTGGTTCGGGGAAATCTTTGCCGCCCTTCTTCAAGGAATTCGCGCGAAATTTTTTCAATTACCCTCAGCGCCCTCGCCGGATCTTCCAAACGCAGCCATAGATTGAATGCCTGTGCGGCGAAAAGATCTTCCGGCTCCAGGGCACAATTCGTGGGTGAAACGAGTGTATAAGTCGAAAGCGTGAGAGAATTCAAGGCAGCTGGGAAAGGGGCGGGTTGGGCAACTATCGCACCCACGTCCTCGCTCGCTCGGGGGCGGCCGGCGTGCTT
>SXSC01000086.1 GCA_005792355.1 Opitutaceae bacterium | reverse complement strand
CATCAAACACATTCTGTTTCTGCAGTTTGGTACCGGCCTTGTGCCACGGCTCACCATACTCGCCGCCGCCCCGCAGATTCGGCAGTGCATAAACACCTCCCGACTCCATCCAAACCAGATTCGCGACCGAAAATGACGGAGTCAGCGACTGGTTGAAGCCGCCATAGGCGTACAACAACGTCGGCGTGTTGCCGTCAGGCTTCAGGCCCTTCTTGTGCGAGATGAACATCGGCACGCGCGTGCCGTCCTTTGACGTGTAGAAAACCTGCCGCGTCTCGAAATCGCCCGGATTGAAAGCCACCCTGGGCGCTTGAAACACCCCGCCCTGGTTCGTCGCGACATCATGGCGGAAGTTCGTCGTCGGCGCGGCGAAGGACGTAAAGCTGTAGAAGAATTCGTTCTCATCCTCGCGCCCGCTCAGCGCCCCCACCGTGCCGATGCCCGGCAGGGCAATCGGGCCCAGCGGACGTCCGTCCTTCGCAAACACCGCGAGCCGGCTGCTCGCATCGTGCATCGTCTTCACCACAAACTTTCCTCCGATGACCTCCACCGTATCGATCACCTCGGCGCCCTCGGCGATGAGCGTCTTCCAGTTCGCCCGGGCCGGCGCCTGGGTGTCGATCGCGACCAGGCGCTTGCGCGGCGCATCGCGATTGGTGACCACGTAAAACACCGGGCCGTCGTTGCCGATGACGTCATGCTCGGCCCCCCACTCCGCAATCAAAGGCACCACGGACGCGCCAATCCGCGGCGACAGCGGGTCGCCGAGATCGACGAAGCGGAGAAGATTTTCCGACGAAGATCCTCGCGCGATGCGGATGATCAAGTAACGGCCGTCCTCCGTCGTCTGTCCGCGCACCATCCACTTCGGCTCGGCCGCGATCCCGTGGATCATCCGGTCCTCCTCCTGCGCCGTCCCCAGCCGGTGATAATACAACCGCATGTTTTCCAGCTTGCCAAACGTCTTGCCGGTCCCCGCCTCAACCACCGCGGCCGGATAGCGGGAGTAGAAAAACCCGCGGCTGTCCTTGGTCCAGCCAAAGCCGGAGAATTTCACCCACTTGATCACGTCGCCCGTATCCTGCCCCGTGTCCACCGCGCGCACCCGGTACTCATTCCAGTCGGAGCCGGCGGCCGCCGTAGCGTAGGCGACGAGCTTGCCGTCGGGCGACACCCGCGTGCTGGTGAGCGCCACGGTGCCATCCCTGGCCAGGGTGTTCGGATCGATCAACACCCGCGGCTCGGCACCCCGCTTCTCCTGCACGTAATAAACCGACTGGTTCTGCAGGCCGCTGTTCTTCAGGAAAAAGTAGCGCCCGCCCTCCTTGACCGGCACGCCCACGCGCTCGTAGTTCCAGAGCTTCGTCAGTCGCTCACCGAAGGCGGCGCGCTGCGGCAGGGTTTCCAGAAAGCCAAACGTGAGCCGGTTCTGCGCGGAGACCCACGCGGCTGTCTGCGGGGAATCGAGATCCTCCAGCCAGCGGTAGGGGTCGGCGGTCTTGGTCCCGTGGTAGGTGTCGACGTGATCGCCGCGCGGGGCGGTCGGGTAGCTGGACGGCATCGCGGGAGTTTGCGCGGCGACAGAAACGGCCGCGGTGAACAGGCAGACGGGGAAAAAACGCATGGGCGCGACGGTGCGACTCTCAGCGTCGAAAGCAAGGAATTGAGGTGAGGAAATGTTTTGATCGGGCGGGCTGACAGGAAACGTGGCGACGCGCTCAGAGGAGGGGCGCCTGCCCAAGCGCCTGGCTGGCTGCGGTGGCCAGGCCGCCACCTCCGGCATTGCCTGCGCCGCCGCCAGGTATTTTATGGTTGCGTGGTCAAATCCGAATCTCCCGCCCTGCGCCTCGCGCAACAAATCGAATTCATCGCCGAATGCGACCGGCTCAAGGAGGTCTTCCGCCAGACGGTGAACACGAAAAGCCGTCGCGCCGAGAACGACGCCGAGCACTCCTGGCACCTTTGCCTCTGCGTCATCGTCCTCGCCGAGCACGCCAACGTGCCGCACCTCGATGTGCTGCGCGTTCTGAAGATGGTCATCGTCCACGATCTCGTGGAAATCGACGCCGGCGACACCTTCGCCTACGACACCGCCGCAATGGCCGGTCAGCACGCGCGCGAATCGATCGCCGCCGACCGGGTCTTCGGCATGCTGCCGCCCGATCAGTCGAAGGAGTTTCGCGCACTCTGGGATGAATTCGAGGGCCGGCAGACGGCGGAAGCCAGGTTCGCCGCCGCCGTCGACCGCTTTCAACCGATGCTGCTCAACTGCCGCACCCAAGGCGCCGCCTGGAATCGCCACGGCGTCACCCACGATCGCGTGGTCGCCCGCAACCGCCATATCGCCGATGGTTGCAACGAACTCTGGTGGTACGCCGAAAAGATGCTGCAGGATGTCGTCGACGCCGGGCATCTGCAGAAGGATCCAGCCGTTCGTTAGCCCGCGACCCATTTTCACGTATTGCGTGAAATTCGCCGTCGTTACCAACGGGCAATCTCGGACTGTCCGCACCCAGACGGCGCATCGCCCGCTCGCCGCTTGCGTCATTCTGTGCGTAACCTCCTACCATGCGACACCCCGCCCGACTGATTCTGTTCTGCTGCGCACTCGTGCGCTTCGCCATCGCCGCCGACTCGGCCCCCACCCCGCTCCCCCGCGATTGGATCGATGCGAAAACCGGCCATCGCATCATCCGGCTCTCGCCCGACACCGGCGGTGCCAGTCTCTACTTCCACCAACGCAGTTACACCCCGGAGGGTGACAAGGTCATCCTCCGCACTCGCGACGGAATCGTCGCCGTCGACCTTTCCACTCTCGGCCAATCTCCGCCGAAATCGGACCTCGTCCTCGCCAACGCAAACCCCATCGCCACCGCGTGGCGCACGCGCGAGGCGTATTTTTTCGCACGGGAGCAAAACGTCCTCAAGGCCGTCCATCTCGACACCAAGGTCGTGCGCGACGTCGTCAAAGTCCCGCCCCAGGGCCGCGGCACCCAGTTTGCGATTAATTGCGACGAGTCGCTCCTCGTCGCGATCGGGCCGGACCCCGAAGGAAAAACGATCCCGCGCACACCGCCCGTCGGCGGCTCGGGCGGCACCCTCGAGGCGCAATGGGCCGCGGGCACACCCAAGATGATTTACACCGTCAAGGTGCAGACCGGTGAGTTCAAGGTCATCCATCGCGAGAACGACTGGACCAATCACCTGCAATGCTCGCCCACCGACCCGCAGCAAATCCTCTTCTGCCACGAAGGCCCCTGGCATTTCAACAATCGCACCTGGACGATCCGCGCCGACGGCGGACCCGCGCGTCCGTTGCACGAACGCACGATGAACATGGAAATCTGGGGCCACGAGTTCTTCAGCCAGGACGGCAGCATGGTGTGGTTCGATCTGCAGACGCCGCGGAGCACCGTGTTCTGGCTTGCCGGAGTCGAGCTCGCGACTGGCCAACGCACCTGGTACAACCTCAAACGTGAAGAATGGTCCGTCCATTTCAACGTCTCGGCCGACGGCAAACTCTTCGCCGGCGACGGTGGGGGCCCGGGCAGCGTCGCCGCGCACGCGCCCGACGGCGAGCGGCTCGCTCCTCCCGGCAATGGCATGTGGATGTATCTGTTTCGCCCCGTGATGGTCCGCGGCAGTTCGTTCCGCGATCAGGGGCCCTTGATCGACATCGGCTATTTCAAATCCGAACGCCTCGCCGACATGTCAAAGCACGACTACAGCAAGGACCGCGGCGTGGAGCCCAACCTCAGCTTCACCCCCGACGGCCAATGGCTCATTTTCAGCGGCAACTTCCACAGCCCGCGTGACGAACGTGGCCGCGCGCTCACGCACACCTACGCGGTCGAGATTGCGAAGTCCGCGGGAAAGGCTGCATCATCGCGATCCGAATGAAACGTCACCTCCTCGCGTTTTTCGCCCTGGTCACCTTGGCCAACACCGCAGTTGCCGCAATCGAGTTTACCGGCGTCCTCACGATGTCCGGCAATACCCTCTTCGCCCTCACCGAGACCACGGCGGCGCGCACAGACTGGATTGCCCTCCACGGCAGCTTCGCGGGTTTTGTCCTCACGAGTTATGAGCAATCGACGGAGACTCTTACCCTCACTCGCGCCGGTACGACTCTCCGCGTGACTCTCAAGGACGACGCGAAAATCAAGTCGGCGCGATCCGGGGTCACCGGCACGATTTCCTTCGGCGCCGGAGACAAGACTGCCATCGAGCGCGCCACGCTGCTGTTTGATCAGGAAAACGTCTTTCCCCAGAAAGACGGCATCACGTATCGCATCACCCCGACCCGCCGGGCGGACGGCACGATGCTGTACCGCATCGTCGTCGATCAGAAGAGCGTGCAGGCTGGAGTCGAACATGTCCGTCGCGTCTCCGCCCCAAGTGTTGTCACACTCCCCGATCAGCGGTTCGACGTCCGCGCCGGCGAGTACGGATTTTCGTTCACGCCCCAAAAGCCCTCCGATTCAAAACAGCCATGAACAAACTCCCCGCCTCCCTGACTCTGCTGTTCGCCGCGCATCTCCTGGGCGCCGCCGAACGCCCCGTCGTCCCGCTCTGGCCCCAGGGCGCTCCGGGCTCCGAGGCGCGCAAGGCCGAGCCTGAGAAAGTCGCCGGCTCCAACTTGTCGAACATCCATCACCCTTCGCTCCTGGTTTACCTCCCGCCCAAGAATCAAGCCACCGGCGCCGCCGTCATCGTCGCGCCCGGCGGGGGTCATGCCCGCCACGCCATTCAACACGAGGGCTACAACGTCGGAGAGTGGCTCGCAAGCCACGGGGTCGCCGCGTTTGTCCTGAAGTATCGACTCGCCAAGGACGACGCCAACCCCGCCGGCCAGCCACCGCCCTACACGGTCGACCGCGACGCGCTGGCCGACGCCCAGCGCGCGATGCGCCTGGTTCGCGCCCGCGCCGGCGAGTGGGGCGTCAACCCCGCCGCCGTCGGCATCCTCGGTTTCTCCGCCGGTGGCGAAGTCGCCCTGCTCGCGGCCACGCGCGGCGCCGACGGCCACCCCGCCGCCACCGATCCGATCGATCGCCAGAGCGCGCGGGCCAACTTCTACTCCCTCATCTACCCGGGCGGTCTTCCGCGCACGGACCTCGTCGTCAGCCGGGAAACGCCGCCCGTGTTTCTCGCCGCGGGCTACGGCGACCGGCAGAACATCTCCGAAGGCCTCGCTGAGTTTTACCTGAAAACGAAACGCGCCGGGGCCAGCGCCGAGTTGCACATCTACGCCGGCGCCGGCCACGGCTTCGGCGTGCGCGAGTCAAACCAGGGACCGCATGCCGCGTGGATCGCGCGTTTCCTCGAGTGGCTCGGCGATCGCAAGTTGCTCGGTCCACCGCGACCCTAGCCCTGCGCTTGCCCCTAAAAAAATGACGGGACTTTTCTTCGGCGTTCTGCTACACAGCGGGGAAGATGCCAGCGGCCCCGCCGATCAAACAAACGCTTGAACTGCCCGAGAACGCGATCCTCGTGCGACAACTG
>SXSC01000085.1 GCA_005792355.1 Opitutaceae bacterium | reverse complement strand
CTCGAGGCGATCGCGTTCCTCCGCCGGGTCAACGACCTGGTGCATCACTACTACCCGGGCGTGGCGATGATGGCGGAGGAGAGCACGTCGTTTGCGGGCGTGAGCCGGCCGACGAAGGACGGCGGGCTGGGCTTCGACTACAAATGGACCATGGGGTGGATGACCGACACGCTGCGTTATTTCACCAAGGAGTCCATCGTCCGCCGCCACCACCACAGCGATCTCACCTTCGGGATGCTCTACCAGTATTCGGAAAATTTCGTCACCGTTTTTTCCCACGATGAGGTCGTGCACGGCAAAGCCTCGATGCTCTTCAAGATGGGAGCCTGGCACATCGCGGAGAAGGCGGCGAATCTCCGGGCGCTCTATGCGCACACCTGGATGTGGCCGGGCAAGAAACTGCTTTTCATGGGCGGCGAGTTTGCGCAGTCGCGGGAGTGGGCGCATGCCACCAGCCTCGACTGGCACCTTTGCCAGTACCCCGACCATGAAGGCGTGCGCCTGCTCGTGCGCGACCTGAACAGGCTCTACACCGGCGAGCCGATCCTCAGCCGAAACGACTGCAATTCCCAGGGCTTCCGCTGGCTCTCCTGCCACGATGCGGATGCGAACCTGATCGCGTACCTGCGCAGCGACGCGAGCGAAAGCACCCTCTACGCCGTCGTCTGCCACTTCGGCGGCGCGTCGCGCGACTATCGCGTCGGTGTTCCGCGCCAGGGATTCTGGCGGGAGATCGTGAATACCAATAGTGCATACTACGGGGGCAGCGGCCGCGGTAACGATGGCGGACGCCAGACTGAAGACGTCGAGCGGGATGGTTTCAGCCAGTCGCTGGTGGTGACCCTGCCGCCGCTCAGCACCTTTGTTTTCAAGTGGAGTGAAGTGGCGCCGGCCGACGCTTGAGGTGGGGCGAAGCCGTTTAGGGATTCGCAGTGCGACTGGCGGTCGGCGCGCGCAGTTCTCCGTCCACGCTGTCGCGCTCGACGAAAACGAAACGCTTCCCCGCGCAGTGGGCCGGTCCACCTTCTTCGGCAGTGCGCGGATGCCGGCTGAACAGTCTTAGGCAAATGCTCGGGGCTTGCCCTGGGGTTGTTTGCTTCCGCAACCTGATGCTGACCCGTCTCCCCCGCCATGTCCCCAAAAGTGTTCGTTGTTCTGCTCTGCAATCATTTCGCCGCCGCGCCGTTGGTGGTGGCCGCGCCCGCCTATGAATTTTTCGTCTGCGCCAACGTCAATCGCAACTACGTCATCGGCTCGAAGATCATCACGACCAACGGCGTTTTCCAGCGCGGTGCCGCGGGTGAATGGCAGCACCTCGGTTACAACGACGCGGGCATCACGGCCGTCGCCTTCGATCCCCGCGACCGCAACGTCGTTTACACGTCCGCGCTCAACGGCCTCTGGCGCAGCCTCGACGGAGGCAAGCTCTGGCGCATTTGCAACGACTGGGACATGACCGAAGCCCGCGACGTCGCCGTCGATCCCAACGCCCCGGATTGTGTCTACCTCGCGCTCCCCGACGGCATCGCCGCCTCGACCGATCGGGCGCAGACGCTCGTGCGCCGCGAAAATGGCCTGCCGGCGCGCGGGAAATACACGCAGGTGCTCCAGGTGGATCGCACCCGCGCCGGCCGGGTGTTCGCCGGTTGCGAGGTGGGAATCTTCCTCACCGAGGACGGCGCCCAACACTGGCGCCAGGTCCTTGCGACGAAGGAGACCGTTTACGATGTCCAGCAATCGCCGCACGATCCGCGGCGGTGGCTCGCCGCCACGCATGCCGCCGGTGCCGTCCGCTCGACCGACGGCGGCCTGACGTGGGAAAAGATTACCACGGCGCCCGATTCGAACCCGCTCTACAATGTCACGTTCGATGTCAGCGACCCGCAACGCCTCGCTCTTGGCAGCTGGGCGCTGGGCGTCTTCACGAGCGAGGATGGTGGCCGGACCTGGGTCGAACGCAACGCCGGTCTGCCCGCGCTGCACCACGTCTGGCGCGTCGGGGTAGATCCCGCGGGCCGGCTCTACGCGAGTATCGCGGGCGAGACGCTGTTTGTTTCCGCTGACTTCGGTCGCACCTGGAAGCCCGACGCCCTGGCCGGCTCGCAGGTCAACAAGTTCGTCCTCCTGCCCCGGCGCGCCAGCTGATCCCTGCGAGGCTTCGCTTGAGACCACGGGACGACGGACCACCGGACCACGGGACTTTTCGGCAACCTTTGCTGCGCCCAACGAATTCAGGCGTGAAATAACTCCAGCCCATCCTTTGCCATGAAACGTGCTTTTGCCTCCGGCCTCCTTTTCACCGTCGCCGCGATCTCCGCCGGGGCGCAGCCTTCGTTCGTGGGTCCGCCGCCCTCGGCCGCCCCGGTGCTCGACGCGAGCCAGCGCCGGGCCCAATACGTTCGCCGGGTCGACGAGGTGCTCGACTGGGCCGCCGGTGGCGGCAACGCCAAAACGGATGACCCGGCCAAGCTCGATCTCGCCATGATCTCCGCGAGGATCGTGCGCGGTCAGGATCTGCCGGGGTGTTCGCAGCGCGTGATCGAGATGATGCGCGAGCCTGGCACCGGACCGTTCTGGATGTTTCCCGCGGTCGGCGTCGCCTATCTTGGCCGCGACCGCCTCACGCCCGAGGCGCTGGCCGCGATCCGCACCGCCTGGCGCACGACCCGGCAGGTGCGGGGCGACACCGAAAACCACTTCGTGATGTACTATCTGTCGCTGTACCTCATGGCGGAACTCTACCCGAACGAGCCGGCGGAGACCTGGTACTCCGGCCGATCCTCCGCCGAGAATCTCGCCGAGGCACGCTCGTTCATCCTCCACTGGATGGATGTCACCACGACCGTGGGGCAGGCGGAATTCAACCCCACGCACTACATCGGCGAGTATGTGATCCCGCTGCTGTTCCTCGCTAGTTGGGCCAAGGATCCGGCGATGAAGCAGCGCGGTCGCATGATGCTCGACTGGCTCTTTGCCGAGCTCGCCGCCACCACGCTCAATGGCGTGCTGCGCGGTCCCAATTCCCGCAGCGACGAAGGTTCCATCATCGAGCGCTGGCAGGCCATGGCGTCGTATTTCAGCTGGCTGCTCTTCGGCAACACTCCGCCCACCGCCGGCTATAGCGGCTGGGGTCTCTATTTCGCGCCGCTCGCCAAGAACTACGAATTGCCCGAGGTCATCTACCGCATCGCGACGGATCGCGCCGGCGATTTTGTGCAACGCGACCGGGCCCGGGTCCGCCGCTTCTGGCGTTACAGTGACGAGACCTCCCCGCCCGTGCATAAAACCAATTACCTGCGCAAGGATTACGCGGTCGGTTCGACGCGCGGCGGCCGGATCGATCCCATCCAATCGCACGTGTGGGACGTCACCTGGGCCGAGGCCGATCCTCGCGGGAAGCACAACACCCTGTTCTCGCTGCATCCCCATGCCGCGGGCGAAGTGCTGCAGGCTTCGTTTACCTTTTATCCCGAGCCAATGATCAAGGGCGTCACCTTCGAGGGCAAACCGTCCTACGATTCGCCCGACAAGATCATGGGCAGCTCGCCCTATGAGCAGGTTTTCCAGGATCTCGACACCGTCATCGCGCTTTACGACATCCCGGCGGGCACGCGCTTCCCGCGCATCAACGGCTTTTTCTCCAAGGACCTCGTCGAGGTCAGCGAGGATCCATCCGGCTGGATCTTCGCGCGAGGGGGCGGCGCCTACCTGGCCTACCGTCCGCTCGCCGCCTATCACTGGGAAAAATATCTCCACCACGCGAGCGGCTGGGCCAGGGAGCGGAGCGATCTCGGTGGCCGCATCCTCACCAGCCCACACCTGAAAAATGGCACCATCGTGCAGGCCGCGAGCGCGCGCGAGTTCAAGGACCTCGCGGCCTTCAAAGCCGCCATCACGGCCCTCCCGCTGACGTTCCAGCTCGAGCCCGCGCCTGCCGTAACTCTGACCACGCTGCGGGGCAGGAAAATCGCCTTCACCTACGGCCAGATCCCGACGGTCGACGGCCGGGAGGTTGACTACACGAAGTGGAAACTCTTCGCGGGTCCATATCTCAATGCCGAGGTGGGTGGCCGCAAGCTGACCATCACGCATGGCCGCCTGGAGCGCGTGCTTGATTTCAACACCGTTACCATCACCGACCGCGTCAGGTAGGGTGACGTCCCGAATTCAGCAGACGAGAAACCCGGGGCCGGCGTCGGAGCTTGGGGCATCTTCCGATTTACGGTGGCCGACCGAGGGAATGCGGGTGCTCTCACCCTCCGTGCGAAGGAATGCGGATTCACCTGATGGGGTCACGTCGCGACTCTCGACAAGTACTCGGGCCGGATCGCGTCGCGGGATTCCGATCACGGCTGCGTGTCGATAGTCGCGACGTGACCCCGTCGAGCGGCCGCGCCCGCCGCTTTGGGGCGATAGGTGTGTGACGAAAATCGTCGAGGTCACAAGCGATCTGCATCGAACGCAGAGCCCGACGCAGAACTGGGAGGCGAGGTGCCCCCAACCCGCATGGGCATTCGAGAGTCACTTCCTGCGGGGGGGGCACCCCGCCTCCATCGAACCTCGCGCAGTGATCATCGTTCCGCGATATTCGCGTGCTCGCGTGAGGCAGGGTCGGATGATGCGGGGATGGTGTCTCCCTTTACTCCCGCGGTGTCCGATACGCCCGCAAGATCCGGATTGGCGGGGCGAGGGTCTCGGTGCCGTAGGCTCAGACATCCTGACCTGCACCTGAAGCGAAGAGGTGGAGAGAGGAACGAAAAAGGCTTGGTCAGCAGAATTCATGGGCGCATTCCGGTTCGGGCAAATGGCCAAGGTTATGATATAGGGCCACCTCCATTGCCCTATAGGTTCGGAAACCATATGAGCGTCTGGTCACCACTCGGACTTTATTGTTCAAGCCT